>JBIIKH010000035.1:0-3049 GCA_044233285.1 Candidatus Planktophila sp.
TGCAAGCATGGGTTGAGCGTAGCGGGGTGAATTATGGAAATGATAATCATTTCCATTTTTGTGATACTGTCCTGACATGAATATAGCCATCATCCTCGCAGCACTCACCGCTCTCTCAACCTTTGCAGGCGGGGCTTTGGCCCTGAAGGCAAAGGATCGCCTCCACCTGGTTCTTGGTTTATCAGCCGGACTTTTACTTGGTCTTGTTGCATTTGATCTATTGCCTGAAGTTTTTGAGCTTGGAACTCAAGAGTTCTTACATGCCCCGGTTGTTTCAATTGCTTTAATCGGTGGTTTCTTACTGCTTCATTTCTACGAGCGAATCTTTGGTTCTCACGAGCCCGCTGAATCAGATTACGGGAATGACCACAAGCACTCACATAACTTCACTGGTGTCTTTGGCGCAATCGCAATGGGTGGCCATGTTTTTCTTGATGGATTAGCACTAGGTGTCGCATTTAAAGTCAGCTCTGATCTAGGCCTTGCGGTCTTTATTGCATTACTTGTTCACGCATTTAGCGATGGTCTGAACACCGTTTCCTTTATGATCAAATCTGGCTTGTGGGGAAAGAAGAGCATTAGTTTACTAGGTGTTGATGCGTTAGCACGTGTTTCAGGTGCAGCACTAGGAAGCACCTTGGTATTGAGCAATAACTTGATCGCGCTATATCTTGCTGCTTTCTCTGGAATCGTCATCTATCTTGCTACATCGCACATCTTGCCTGAAGCACATTCACGCCATTCATCACGATTGACCATGGTTGCAACTATTTTGGGTGTGCTAATCATGTGGGCTCTGGTTGCATACCTACATTCAGGTGATGCGCATGCTCATGGATCAGGACAAGAGATTCATCAAGAAGATGGACATGAAGAAGGCGTACATGAAGAAGAGGGACTTCAGCACTCAGATAATGAATAAATCTGACATCAAATTGATTGCAGTTCTTGAGCGAACTGGTGGTTTTGCCAGCGCTCAAGAGCTGCATCAAATTTTACGCCGAGAAGGCGATGGAATTGGTTTAACAACGGTGTATCGCGCATTGCAGTCTTTAGTTGATGACAAGATCGTCGACCTTCTGCGCCGCGAAGATGGCGAGGCTATCTATCGTCTTTGTGGTGACACCCATCATCATCATTTAGTGTGCAAGAGCTGTGGCGACACAGTTGAAATCGAAGGTGGCGCAATTGAAAAATGGGCAAAGACAATGGCTGAAGAGTTTGGATTCCGCGACGTCGGGCACACCGCCGAAATCTTTGGCATCTGCTCCAAGTGTTAAATCATGGGCGACTTTAGAGGCATACCTACCTGCGCATGTCCTGCATGCGGCTCACATCTCCTAGAGATAACTGCATCATTTAGCCCAGATACCTACGAGATTGAAATGTACTTACTTGATAATGCACGTTGTGCGATGTGTCAGGCTCATTTAACCGCCCCCACACCAATCGATCATCCTGCCGCTTAAGCCTTACCAAACCTTCTATCTCTGGCTGAGTACTCTTCAATCGCTTTCCACAAAGTCTCACGTGTGACATCTGGCCACAGCACATCCATGAAAACAAACTCAGCATAAACACTTTGCCATGGCAAAAAGTTGCTGGTGCGCTGCTCACCAGAAGAGCGTAGAAACAGGTCAACATCACTCATCTGCGGAGAGTCTAAATACTTAGCAAATACCTTGTCGGTAATTGCATCAGCTTTGATTTTGCCGCGTTTCACATCACGAGCAAGCTCTGTTGCCGCATCAACAATTTCTGAACGTCCACCATAGTTAACGCACATATTTAATGTTAACTTCTTATTCTTCTTTGTTAACTCTTCAGCCTCTTCTAGCTCGTTAATAACACTGCTCCACAATCGCTTAGGTCGTCCAATCCAACGGATTCGAACACCCATCTCATTCATTTGATCACGACGTCTGCGAATAACATCTCTGTTAAAGCCCATCAAGAACTTGACTTCTTCAGGTGAGCGTCGCCAATTCTCAGTTGAAAATGCGTAGGCACTAATTTCTTTAACACCAAATTCAAGTGCGCCTTCAACAACATCAAATAGCGCTGCTTCACCTGCCTCATGTCCTGCTGTGCGGGGCAGTCCACGCTTTTGTGCCCAGCGACCATTGCCATCCATAACTATTGCAACGTGATTAGGAATCTTTATTGTCATACCCGCTCCACCATCGGCAAAGAACGCAGTCCGCGTTCAAGGTGCCATTGTAAGTAAGCGGCAATTAAACCGCTAGCCTCTCGACGATTTTTTCCTTCACTTGCTGTTGCAACATCCCAATTACTAGAAAGCAAAGCACCCATGAGCTCTAAGGTCTCTGGTGCAGGGGTTGCACATGCCGATGGCCGACAATCTGCGCACACAGAACCGCCGCCTACTAATGAAAAGTATCGATGAGGGCCGGGCGTTTCACATTTAGAACAAATAGTCATTGATGGTGCATATCCGGCAACAGCCAAAGACCTCAACAAAAATGCATCAAGTATCAATAGTGGTTCATACCTATTTTCTGCCAAAGCTTTCATGCCGCCAACAACTAACTGAAACTCTTGCAGCGCTGGTTCATTTTCTTGGCTGGTAAATCTCTCTGCTGCCTCTAATATCGCTGCAGCAACTGTCCAGCGTTGATAATCCTCGGTCAACGCCTCGCCATAATTCATTAACGCTTCTACTTGTGTGATGGTGTCAAAGGTTTTACCGGTATAGAGCTGGATGTCAACATGGCTTCCTGGTTCTAGGCGTGCCCCGAATTTAGATTTGGTGCGACGAACTCCTTTTGCCACACCACGAATACGCCCATGATCGCGGGTAAGCATTGTGATGATGCGGTCTGCTTCTCCGAGTTTTTGAGTGCGTAAAACAATTGCCTCATCCCGGTACAAACTCATACGGGTAAAGGTAGTGCGTGGATTAGCGAATTGCGCGATTTATCGCAGACACGACCGCTTTTAGTGAAGCAGTTGTCGTGTTGGGATCGATTCCGACGCCCCAGAAGACATCGCCATCGATTGAACATTCCAGGTATGCAGCAGCAGAGGC
>JBIIKH010000013.1:0-30790 GCA_044233285.1 Candidatus Planktophila sp.
GATGAATCTGATGTCCTTGACGTTGGATGTGGGTATGGATGGCTCCTAGATGCTTTTGAAGGTGCCAATACTCTGTGTGGCGTTGACATCGCTCATCACGCAGTCGAAGTAGCGGGCCGACGAAAGCCAGAGAGATTTTTCAAGCAAGGAGATCTCCACGATCCCAGTCCTTTTCCACAGAAATTTGATCTAATTCTGGCAATTAACATAATTGAACATTTATCTAATCCAGAAGCTGGCATAAGTTCGATTCAAAATTCTGCAAAGCCTGGAGCGATTGTTCTTGTGCACATGCCGACCATTTCAAACTGGCTTACTCGTTGGGAGTATTCCAAGCTCTATGACTCAGACCCAACGCATATCTATCGACCATCTGGAAAGACTGTGCGTAATTTGTTTGAGGCTGCTGGATTTGAAACTTTACGAGACTCATATCTGCCGCATTTCCCGGCTTTTCTTACCAAAGTCTGGCCAGTACACCCTGCCTATTTAGCTGTCTTTAGAAAGAAGTAAACCTTTCTTCTTTCACTTCTCGACCCCCTTTGGCAAGCCGACTTCTTACGATCTTTAACTCTTTGTCTGTGTTAGCTGTCGCGCCAAACTCAGAACTGGTGACTCTAATAATCGCCACGATGTTGCTGCGATCAGTGTGGATCCTATGAGAATTATTGAGCTGATAACTACCCATTGCAGTGAATCTGTCAGACCATAATAAATGTACTTGGTAAGGAACTTGCGCTGAATAATTTCAATTAAAAACATATGCCACAGATAGATGCTGAATGACAATTTTGCTACCCATCTAAAGAGTTTGTTGTCTAATAACTTGTAGATTTGTGTGCTAAATGATGCAGAGACTAATACTCCTGCCATGAGAATTGCATAGAAAGGAGCCAGATAAGGCTGCTTCGTAAAGCTGTCAGGTGCGCCAGGTTCAAGTCGAATAGCAACTAACAAGATCGAGGCTATTGCAAGCGCAACGAAGGAAAGATCAAAAGAGAATGACTTGAAAGTGCCGCGAGCTCGTAAAGCCACAATGATTAATGCAGCCAAAGACCCACATAAGAATTGTGTGAAAAACGAGCCAATGTTCCAATATGGGAGCCATTGCTTTGCACCACCAGTTAGTCCAAATTCCCAGCCTTTTGATTTATCACTTGTCATAAAATTGTTGATAATCCATGGATTTAATAACTGCAAAGCAATAATCCACATAATCATACCGAGTATGGCGAAATAAATTCTCTTAGTGTTTTTTATGATTACAAAGAGAACTATTGGCAGTAGTAAATAACATGAAACTTCAAGACCTATCGACCATAAAGGTCCATTTAGTTCTGCCGGAAAGAATGATGAATAGTGGTAGCTATTGATGAAAAGCAGTCCAGATATCAATCTCCACCAATTAACATTCTGGTCAAATAACCAGATCCCAATAACCGTGCAAAAGATCAAGTTGAACCAATAAGCGGGAATAATTCGCGCTGCACGGTTAATCGCATAGAACCGAAGGCTTGGGAATCGGTCAGTGTTGACGAAGGAATTCCAAAATGGCAGCGAGAGTAAGCAACCGGAAAGCACAAAGAAGAGACTGACTCCAACCTCACCGCGCATTCCAAAGAAGTGAATTCCTTGGATCCAGGAGGCTGAATTTTCTGGATTAAAGCGCTGGGTGGTGTGGTGCCACACCACTAAGAGACAAGCCAGCGCCCTTAAACCATCGGCACCTGGAATACGCAGGAGTTCTTTACTCATGACGCTTGGTATCTCGTAGGGCTTAGCGACTTAATGAGTGACTCTTTTGTGTTGCTAACAAAAGCTGTTACTAGAGATTGTCGCAGACAGACATGTCGAACGTGTCTGTACCAGCAGCTGCAGCTTCGTCCATAACACGCTGTAGACAGTCGGCATATTCTTCTAAGTTTGCATCATCTCCACTATTTGAAGAGCAGCCCACCAGGGTAACTGCTAAAAGCAAGGACGTTAGAAGTTTCATTAATTTTTTCATGATCATCTCCGTATCTAGTTCTATGTGAATTCAATTAGTTGGCAGTTGTTGTTCAAGCCTTTAGGGCTAATTTCCTGGACTAACCGTAGACATATTGAAATCTTTAATCACTAGCGGCGGAATAGCCATATTTGACATGTCACCTGCCCATTCACGTGGCTGTGTCCATTCAGTGGTACCAGCATGTGCGATACGAGAAAGAGCAGAAACTGGTGAGTCATTCCAGCGGAAGTTATTAGTTGCACCAACAACTTCGCCACCCTTAACGTGATAAACACCGTCACGAGTTAAGCCGGTAAGAAGTAGTGAGTTGGGATCAACCATTCGGATATACCAGAAGGTAGTTAGTAGTAGTCCGTTATCAACTTTCTTCACTAAATCTTCAAGTGTGCCGCTTGCTCCATCAACACTCATCACAAGGTTTTCACCTAATGGTGTGAAATCTAGATTAGTAAGTTTTGCAGATGCACGAGTCTGAATCAGCGATTGCAAAACTCCGTCTTTGAGCCAATCAACGCGCTTAATTGGTTGACCATTATCAAAGACAGATGAGAATGGTGAACTAACCGCAGTTGCCACAAAGTTAGATGCAGGCAGTTGCTTGAAATCAGGATCGCTAAAGAACTGCAAGGAAACATTGGAGAGTTTCTCGCCGATGCGAGTTCCTCCACCCTTTTTAGAAAATACTGATTGACCTTCATGGGCATCACGAGCAGTTGATACCCACATCATGTAGGTGAACAGATCTGCGACAGAACCTGAAGGCAAGATGGTGTCATAGCGCCCAGCAGGGAGATCTACTTTGGTTCCTTGCCACTGTAAACGTTGGCGAATTTGTCCATCAATGTCTGCAACAGAGACATCCTTAAAGTCGCGAGTTTCAACCCCGGCCCATGTGGACCGCGAGCGATCATGTGACTTTCCAGTCATTTCTACGCGACCAACTGGTGAATCCTTACGCAAACGCAAGCCACCCTTTGATCCAACCCAAGTAGTTTCATTGGTGTGTTCGGAGTAGCCAAAGAGTTCAATCTTGTCTGCAACAGAACGAGAAAACATGTCGCCAAGTGCTGGAGCAAATGTTGAAAATACTTCAGGTCCTGTTGGAACGTGCTCTGCAGACCAGTTACCAATGGCAATATTTGTCGCAAGAGGAGAGTAGTCATCTGCTGGACCGGCAGCTTTAGCTGATGCGATCGCTTCTTCTAGAAGTACTGGAATATCAGCGAGTGAAACATCTGTGCGTGTAACACCACCTGAGGCCATCCCGCCATTAAATGCAACAAATGCAACAACGGTCACGCTGCGCTCTTGAATGACACCATTAGTTGTTAGCGTGCTTCCTGCCCAACGAAGGTTTGCTTGAGTTTTGTCTTTGACGACAACAATGCAGTCATCACATGTAGCTGCTGATGTTATCTTTTCAATCAGATCTTGAGCAGAAATCATTTTCCAGCCTCCGCAACAGTGTTGAGAATATTTACCTTGTCAAAGATTGCCGCTGGGCAACCATGACTTACCGCTGCAACCTGACCTGGTTGAGCTTTACCGCAATTAAACGCTCCACCTAGAACATATGTTGAAGGTCCGCCAACAACCTTCATCGAGCCCCAGAAATCAGTTGTAGTCGCTTGATAGGCAACATCCTTTAACTGACCAACAATTTTGCCGTTCTTAACACGGTGGAACTGTTGACCGGTAAATTGGAAGTTATAGCGCTGCATATCAATTGACCAAGACTTGTCACCCTTAATGATTATTCCATCTTCCATAGAAGCAACCATCTCGTCATAGGTTGGACCTGTTGGATTTGGTTGTAAAGAAACATTGGGCATGCGCTGAATTGGAACGTGTGCAGGAGAGTCGGCATAGGCGCATCCATTGCTTCGATCACGGTTAACGCGAGCAGCAATACGGCGATCTAATTGATAACCCACTAAAAGACCATCTTTAATGATGTCCCAGCGCTGAGCTGCAACGCCTTCATCATCAAATCCAACGGTGCTTAGGCCATGAGAAGTACTGCGATCGCCAGTTACATTCATCAATTTAGAACCGTATTGAAGAGTATTTAACTTATCTGGCGTTGCAAAAGAGGTTCCGGCGTAGTTTGCTTCATAACCAATCGCGCGATCCAATTCAGTTGCATGGCCAATTGATTCATGAATAGTGAGCCACAAATTAGATGGGTGAACTAATACGTCATAGCGACCAGGTTCAACTGATGGTGCTGCAACCTTTTCCGCTAGCAATGATGGGAGTTCAGCAATTTCTGCGTCCCAATTCCAATGATTATTACCCATCCATTCCCAGCCAAAGCCGGCAGGTTGTGCCAATGTGCGCATAGCTTCAAAACCGTGAGCACCAATTGAAATCGCTTCAATCTGAGTTTGAATTCGAACACGCTGCTGTGTGGTGCTGGTGCCATATGAATCGGCGTAATGCTTTTGTTCTTTAACAAACATAGTTTGTGCAGATGTGTGATTTACGCCTTCGCTCTTTAGTAAACGATTACTCAAATCAGCTAGGCGATCCTTCTTATCGGAATCAGAGACTGTGAATGGGTCAATTTCATAATCTGACACCCAGGTCTGATTTGCATAGACAGGTTCGGATACCAGTGAAACTAATTCTGTTGAAAGTGGCTTTGAAGTTTTTGCCATAGCAACGGCGGTCATTGCAAGTTTTTTCGCAACATCGACAGAGATTTCCGGGGAAGAGGCAAAACCCCAAGCACCGTTAACGATGACTCGCACACCAACACCGGCGATTGATTCATCACTTTGAGTCTCTGGTCGAGCATCTCGTAAAGACAACAAACCAGTGCGTGTGCGCTCTATTCGCACATCAACGTGTGAGGCACCAGCATCTTTGGCTGTGCTAATTGCGGCATCACTAATGGCTGTTAGTGGAAGGGCTAGAAAATCTGCATCTACGGTTTTATTCACCCCAGAACCCTAATTCAAATCCTGCCGCAGGGAAAGTGTCTACAGGCCCTTCCATTTGCCAATTCTTTTATGCTTATCCAATGAAGTTCGTTATTTCTGTCATTGATGACCTCCAGAGCCCTGGCACCGCTGCCGAGATGGTTGAAATAGATAAGTTCAATGATTCTCTACGAGCAAAAGGTCAGTGGATCTTTGCTTGGGGATTGCAACCACCAGAGACTGCCACAGTGATTGATAATCGAAACGATGCAAACCTAAGAACCGGCAAACCATTGTTTCAATCCAAAGAGAATTTCAGTGGGCTATGGATAATCGAGGCTGAAAGTGCAGATGTTGCTGAAAGGTTGGCGTACTTAGCATCAAAGGCATGCAATAGAAAAGTTGAACTACGCCCAATGCATTAGGCGTGGATAAAGATCGCGCTAAAGAGTTAGCAACCCTCAAGAGGAAAATCGGGAAAATTGACCCGGATTTTCTACCAGCAATAAAGAATCTAGAACCCTGCGTATTTGGATTAACTAAGCCCAAGCTTTCTCAGTATCAATCATTAGTTCGAGCGGTGATTGCTCAACAAGTCAGTACCGCTGCCGCCAAAACAATTACTGGACGACTGGTCATCAAATGCGAAGGATCAATAACACCTGAGCGAGTTGGCGCGCTCTCAACTAAGCAATTGCAATCTGTTGGATTAACGGGAGCAAAGGTGCGCACTCTTTGCGAGCTGACAGCGGCGGCCTTATCGGGGGAGATTAACTTTAGAAGATTTGCGAATATGTCAGATGAAGAGATTATTCAAGAGTTAGTGCCGTTATTTGGTATTGGTCGTTGGACTGTAGAGATGTTTTTAATTTTTCACCTCGGGAGATTGGATGTGTGGCCGGTTGATGACCTAGCGGTACGAAGAGGCTGGGATAACTTGCACGGCAATTCTGAACCTATTAAACCGAAAGAACTACAAAGATTAGGTGAACAATTTGTTGGAATGCGAAGTGTGGTTGCTTGGTATTGCTGGAGAGCATCCTAATTATTGAGCTTGAATAGCATCGTGAACGTATTGGGCTAAGCCTTTAACTCTTCCATCGTAATACTCTTTAAATCGTGGGTCCTCAACGTACATAACAGCCAAATTCTTTTGCATCTCTACCGAACAGTCATAAAACCACTTAGTAATCGCCTCGCGGTGCGCAATGACGGCTTCCTTAGTTTTGTTTGAATCAAAAGGTAATGAGTTGCCAAAGGCATAGACAAACAACTCTGTCGCAGCCTCTTGATCTACTTTGGCTGCCTCGAAGTCCTCTTTTGAGTACTTGGCACTTTTTGATTGGGATTGCCGATAAGCGTCGGTATCGCCCCAACGTTCTTGAACTTCTTTATCGTGTGCGTTCATTTCTCCGAATTCTACAATGGCTCTTGAGTCATTCCTAGGATTTGCTATCTATCAGCCATTGTTTACGTTCACGTTCAGGCAGTTTTTCGATCGCATATCTGAGCATTGTGCGTGGCATTTCATGCGCATGCTCCTTTAAGAACCTTCGCAGCAACATTACATCGCGCTTCCCTGCTTCGCGAAGCATCCAGCCCACAGCCTTATGAATGAGGTCTTGTTCATCCTTCAGAAGTGCTTTTGCAATGATGATTGTTGGCTCTAAATCTCCCGCGCGGATTAGCGCAAAAGTTAAAATCATTGAAACACGTCGTTGCCATAAAGATTTGGATTTGGATAGCTTTTTTAACACGGGCATAGGATCTTTAACTTCTGTTAAATAGACACCCATCCAAGGGGCAGACACATCAACAATGTCCCAATTGTTTACTCGCTCTGCCATAACTTGCTTCATATAGAAGTCAAATATCTTCTTACGCTCCTGCGACGTTTTTGCTTTAGCAAATTGATGGTTCAGGATTATTGCTGCGCATAAGCGCGCTTCATGAAACGGTGACTTGAAAAGTTTTTCCACTTCTTTCAAATCTAAGTTCTGATGCTTCTTCGCAACCGATCGTGTTTGCGGGACTGTGCCACCAAGGAATAAGTCACCCTCTCCGTATTCACCAGCGCCGGTCTTATAGAAACGTGCAAGGTCGCTGATCCTGCCTTTCTTGGTAAAGGCCCTTAAGTCAGCTAAAGCAATACTGGCGGTCACAGGTTAAATATATAGAATCAATTTCACCGTTCATATGGAGTAGTTGGTTGTCTTGACTAGTTACAATTAGGGCTTAACTGATGGTAGCGGGGGAGGCAGTGCGTGTTTGAAGCCTTAATTCTCGGCATCGTTCAAGGCCTGACTGAATTCTTACCCATCTCATCAAGTGCCCACATTCGCATCGTTGGTGAGTTCCTAGATGGTGCAAAAGATCCCGGCGCTCGCTTTACAGCAATCACACAAATCGGCACAGAGTTGGCCGTAGCTATCTATTTCCGTAACGACATCAAAGCAATACTTGTTGCTTGGTTTAGACAGGTTCTAAGGCGCGCAGAGCTAAGTACAGAAGAAAAGGGCCAAGCACGAATGGGTTGGCTCATCATTATTGGTAGCGTTCCTATTGTCGTGCTTGGTTATTTTGGCAGAGACATCATTACAAATGATCTTCGCTCACTGTGGCTTATCGCATCCGTGATGGTCATCTTTGGTGTGATCCTTGGTATTGCCGACAAATTTGGAAAAAGTGAAAGACCGCTAGAAAAGTTAAATACTCCACATGGTCTTTTATATGGCGCAGCGCAAGCTCTTGCATTAGTTCCTGGCGTTTCACGATCTGGTGCAACTATTGCTATGGGTCGATTCTTGGGATACACACGTGAAGCGGCGCTTCGTTACTCCTTCTTATTAGCAATTCCTGCAGTATTTGGAAGCGGTCTCTATCAACTAAAGGAAGCCTTTTCTTCTGATGTCGCAAAGAATGCGTTCACGATCCCAGAAACTCTCATGGCAACGGGAGTTGCTTTTATTGTCGGCTACACAGTAATTGCTTGGCTAATTAAGTTTGTTTCAACTAAGAGCTTTATGCCATTTATAATTTACCGAGTAGTTCTTGGTTCACTCATCCTAATTCTTTTGGCAGCGGGTGTTATTTCAGCATGAGCCACAATGTCATCGTTGAGATTATTCATCCTGATGATTGGTTCCGCCTTCGAGCCATAAGGCTCAAATCTCTCCAAGTTAATCCAGAGGCATTTGGAGGAACACATGAGATTGAAAGCGCAGAGACTGAATCTGAATGGCGCAAAAAATTTGAAAAGCTTGACTTTCTAATTGCCTCTATTGATGGTCGTGACGCTGCCCTCATGTTCGTAGAGGAACTAGATGGCGATTTTGGTGCGACTTGTTGGATTGGTGGCTGCTGGAGTGATCCAGAGTTTCGAGGCGTGGGACTTCTTCGCGAGTTGTTTAATTTTCTAGATGCCCAAGACAGGGATTGGAAGATTCAGGGACTTGGCGTTTGGATAGATAATTACAGCGCGATTGCAGCGTATGAAAAATTAGGTTTTGTGAAAATGGGCGAGGACACACCAAGTACCCGCCAACCAGGCAAGTTTTACCAACGAATGATTCGGAGAAGCAAAAACTAGATGTTTTCTAGTTTGTATCCAAGTCCGCGAATAGTTTGAATAAGTACCGGATTTGCTGGATCTGCTTCAATCTTGGCACGAAGACGCTTGATGTGAACATCTAATGTCTTTGTGTCTCCGTAGTAATCCCCGCCCCACACGCGATCAATTAACTGTGAGCGAGTTAGTACGCGACCTGAGTTACGCATTAAAAACTCAAGAAGTTCGAACTCTTTCAGAGGCAATGAGACAGGCGTCCCATTTACCGACACTTGGTGCTTACCGATGTTGAGCTTTACTGGTCCGACTTCCATCAAGTCTTGATCTTGAATTGATCCGTCATCTGTGAGTCCACGGCGCAACACCGCTTTGATGCGAGCGATTAATTCACGAGATGAGTATGGCTTTGTTACATAATCATCAGCGCCAAGTTCGAGCCCGACCACCTTGTCGATTTCAGCATCTTTGGCTGTCAACATAATTATTGGTACTTGTGAAGTTGTGCGAATAGTTCGGCACACCTCGACCCCAGAGACCACGGGAATCATAAGATCAAGAAGAATTAAATCCGCACCTTCTTTGGCAAAGAGATCAAGTGCTTTGCGACCATCCTCGGCCACTAAGGTTTCAAATCCCTCTTTACCTAGCAGGAATGCCAGTGCTTCTGAAAATGATGCTTCATCTTCTACGATGAGAATCTTGGACATTAGTTGGCCTCCGCTTGTTTGTTATAAATAGGCAAAAGTAGGGTGAATGTACTGCCGATATTTTCTGCGCTCCAGACCTTCACATCGCCGCCATGCTTTGAGGCAACGTGCTTAACAATTGATAGACCCAAGCCTGTGCCGCCAGTTTGGCGAGAACGTGCTGGATCTACTCTGTAGAAACGTTCAAAGATTCGTAATAGATCAGCTTCGGGAATACCGATGCCCTGATCTGTAACAGATATTTCAACAATGCCGTCGACTAGCTTGCTTGTAACAGCAACCTTAGTATTTTCTGGGGAGTAGTTGATGGCGTTATCAATTAGATTTTGGGTGGCCATGGTTAATTGATCACGGTCACCCCAAACAGTTAGATTTTTCTCTTCCTGGAAAGTAACTGTGATGTGTCTGTTTTCGGCATTGATCTGGCTTTGATCAATCGCCTCTTTTACGAGGTAGCCAACTTCTACTTCCTCGGCAACTTGCAGCGGATCAGAATCTTGAATGCGAGAGAGGTTGATAATTTCTTGCACCAAATCTGTCAAACGTTTTGATTCTGATTGCATACGGGTTGCAAACATCGTGACTGCTTCTGGTTCATCCTTCGCGCCCAATACCGCTTCACTCAAAAGAGAAAGTGCGCCGATTGGCGTTTTTAACTCATGCGAGATATTTGCAACAAAGTCGCGACGAATTTCGTGAACGCGCTGAGCTTCACTTTCATCTGAAATAAGAACGATTACAAGATCACCTTCGGTTAAAGGAAATATATTGACTGTTAATTCATGAATTCCTTCACCGATTGGTCCACGCGGAATATCAATGCGGCCGGTGTGTTTTGCATTTGTCCTGCGCACTACTCTTATTGTGGCTAACAACTCTGGGCTATCAATACGCCCATCTTTTAATATTCCAAGACGTTCAATTCCATTGGAGGCAAAAATTGGCTGTTCGCCAGGGGCCAAGACCAAAGCATCACCATCGAGATTTTCAAGGGTCTTTATAAGCATTTCAGGCAATAGACGAGGGTCTGTAGCCTCATCAATAACCCTGCGCTTTAACCTCATATAGAAACTCTATCGCGGCAAAACCCCAGTTAACCGCTCGTTAACCCAATAGATTGCATATGTTAACCATTGAGCCTTAGGTTTCACCCATGGCCCTTATTAGATCAGCATTTCAGGACGAGCTAGACGGTGTTTCACAATCCTTAGTCGACCTTACCAACATGGTTTCCGAATCAATTGTTAAGGCATCCAAGTCGCTGCTCTCGGCCGATCTCAATCTTGCAGAAGATGTAATCGCAACAGATGTGAGAATTGATGATTTTCAACATGAACTAGATGCTCGCATCATCGACATCATTGCCCGTCAGCAACCAGTGGCATCTGATCTTCGCGCACTTATTACCGCTCTTCGTATGAGTGCTGATTTAGAGCGCATGGGCGATCTTGCACACCACATTGCAAAGGTGGCGCGCCTGCGTCACCCAGCTAATGCAATCCCAGCAGATTTGGTTTTAGCATTTACTGAGATGGGACATGTTGCAGAAAAGCTTTCAATAAAGGTTGCAACAGTTATTACAACGCGCGACACCGACATGGCTTTGCAAGTTGAAAAAGATGATGACGAGATGGATGAACTGCACAAGAAAGTAATTATTGGTATCACCAATAATGGCGGTGCAATCACAATTGAGTCAGCGATTGACCTAACCTTGCTAGGCCGTTACTACGAGCGCTTTGCAGACCACGCTGTTGCAGTGGCTCGCCGTGTGTACTTCCTGGTTAAGGGGGAGTTCCCAGCCTAAAAGCTTTAGATGCCTTCCTCATTCATCGATTCCGGGGCTACACTAAAGAATCGAGAGAAAGAGGAAGTCATGCAGATTAACTTTGACAAAAAGTCTGGCTTATTACTTGGAATTATTGCTGGCTTGTTAGTTATCATCGTTGTGCTTCTTGTTGACAAGGTGGAAGACGATGACCATATGATCGAATCTCACGCACGTCAGATCGTGACTAATCGATAACAATGAATATTGAACAGATTGCAGCCGCATATGAGGCGGCGACCAAAGAGTTCTTATCAATTGCCATTTCTGTGCCTGACAACAAGCTTGATGTAAATGATGGCCAAAACTGGAGTTCACGCCAAGTAATTCACCATTGCGCAGATAGCGAAGCGCAGTCATATGCACGCCTTCGCCGATTAGTGGCAGAACCCAATCCCGTTATTCAGGGGTATGACGAAAACTTGTGGGCTATGGATGCAACCCTTGGTTACACCGAACTTCCGATCGAAAATTCACTTGCTGTCTTCGCTGCGGTTCGCGCTGCATCCCTCGACATCATTAGGCGCTTAAAGCCTGAACAATTAGAACTAAAAGGCACGCATACTGAAGCAGGGGAGTATTCACTCAAGCGCTGGCTTGAGACCTATACCCGCCATGCCAACAATCACGCAGATCAAATCAAGCAAAACTTGGCATAGAAATAACCTCCACATCTCACCCCTTTAGGGGTGAGGCTGCCTTGATTAAGCAGGGGTTACCCATCACCCTTTGTGCATGAAACGTGGCGTAATCCCTGGGGTGAATCTAGCCCGCACGGTAGCCCCAGTCGTTCCAGCAAATTTTCTCTCTCGCAAGCACCTTTTCCCTCTATTTGAGACAAACATGCCAGGAGCCACGATTGTGGCCGCTCCTACTGGATACGGAAAAACGATGCTTGTGGCTGAATGGGCTCAGGCTCAAACCAGACCAACTATTTGGTGCGCTGTAGATCCAAACGATTCACCTCAAATGTTTTTTGCCCACATCGTGCAGGCGGTTCGAAATGTTCTGCCTAAGTTTGCTGCAGATTTTGAAAGCGAAAGATTTCTTTCAGCAGATAGCTACATACGTTATATGGTCCATGAAGCAAGTGAAGTAAGAGAAGACTTTAACTTTGTAATTGATAACGGACCATCTGATGCCCAAGAAGTAGCGCCATTTGCACAAGCTCTAGTCGATAACCTGCCAAATAATGTTCACGTTGTAATCCTAAGGAGAGTCACTCCAGCCACATCACTGGGTCGATATGCAAGCCTTGGAAACTTAAGTTTGATAACAAGTCAGGACTTGAAGTTTTCACAGAATGAAATCGCGATGATTTGCGAACTCAATGGATTAGACACCAAAGACTGGAAGGTTTCACAACACTTAATCAAGTGCAACGGCTGGCCTGCTGCGATTCAAATGATGGCAAAGAATATCTCGCATGGCGCAACTGAGAGTGATTTCAAAATAGGTGAAACTTCAAATCCATTAAAGATTTTAGCCCTAGAGTCCTTTGCTTCCTTAAATGAAGAGAATCAGCATAATTTATTGAAACTGGGGATTGTAGAAGAGTTTGATCTCGAAGCTGCAGCGATAATTTTAGGCGAAGATTTCTCCGAAAGTTATGTTAACAAGTTGGCAACTGATGGAATGTTTGTTTCTGTGTCTTCTGGATTTCAGCGAAACTACAAAATCAATCCAATTATGTTTACAGTGCTCCAAGAGATCCGTAATAGTAAAAAGAATCAAGAGCTTGCCACGCATGAAAAACTGGCTCAGTACTTCATTTCAAAAGGTGCACCCGCACAAGCGTTAGAACACATCTTTAAATCTGGAAATACAGATCAGATCAAAGAAATTTTGAGGGTATCGATCCGAAGCATGGCTGCAATCGGACGCGGCGACCAGATTATTCGCTGGGCTCACTTTGGCGCAGATGATAGCCCGACTGGAGAATTGATTAAGAAAACCATTGAAGTCGTGGGCCATTTAGTGAACTTGGATTTTGAAAAAGCAGAAGCGATGGCGACAGAGTTAAAGTATGTGGCAGATCAAGATGCGCAGGCAGAGTTTCTTTCACAACTGGCAGCCATGATTTTGTCCCATGTGCACTTTGCTCGAGGAGATTTTGAACGCACACGGGTGCTCATCGCCAACGCGCTGGCTAAAGATTATGGAATAGCAGGAATTGAAAATGTCGACAAGATCGCACTTCTGCGCTTGCAAGCCGATATTGCCTATATCTATGACGATGCAGAATTGGTTGCTTCGTCGCTGCTTCGCGCCAAAGAGTTGCAAGATGGTAAAAACCAAGTAATTACCGCCTATCACATCGGA
Source organism: Candidatus Planktophila sp. (assembly GCA_044233285.1). Taxonomy (GTDB): domain Bacteria; phylum Actinomycetota; class Actinomycetes; order Nanopelagicales; family Nanopelagicaceae; genus Planktophila. The sequence goes on from JBIIKH010000013.1 coordinate 13,361, forward strand.
TGCATGACATCCATGTCCTTATGGTGTGAAGGAAGATTCTTTGAGGCTGCAGAATTTGCATCGATCGCAATAGCTCAAGCAGACAACAATGGATTCTCTGGAATTACTGCACCTCTTGATGCATTGTTAGTTTTATCCCGATGCCAGTTAGAGCTTTCTCAATTAGAACGGGCTATCGAGACTTCAAATTCCATTGAACAAAAAGCAGAAGCTTCACGAATCTGGCCTTGGCACTTCATGGGTAGCGGTACTCGTTCTCGCATTCAGATAACCCAAGGTTTGATAACTCATGTGGTCGATGTATTAGCCACCCAACGCGAAAAACACAGACAACTGCAGACGCCAAATCAAATGGGTTGGATCATCGATGTCACAGATATCTTCTTGCGCTTTGTTTTAAATGATTGGAAACGCGCTGACGAGTTACTACAACGGATGCCAAAGATTGAAATGGTCCGACAAATCGATATGAATTTGAAGTTTGAGGCAGATCCAAAGCGTATCCACGCTTTAGTGGCACAGATGCCAGAAACAACCCCGCGGGAGAAGGTCAATAAGATCTTGTATCAAGCCACCATCAATATTGATCAAGAAAATGTCGCGCTTAATTACTTGAAAGCCGCTCTAGATCTAGGGGCTGAGGTTGGTTTTCATGAGTATTTCGTTCGTCAAAATCGGCTCTATCCAATTATGGTGAAAGCTGCTGCAGCCAAGCCAACTATCTTCATAGAAAGCGTGGTGCATGAAATGTCGGAGCGGATTAAGAATTCAAATTCAGATACCGGTGCCCTTGGAGAGAAATTGACCAACCGAGAACTTGAGATCTTGAAACATCTGACAACTGGTAATCCGATTAGTGCAATTGCTAAGCAACTCCATATTTCACAGAACACAATGAAGACTCATTTGCGAAATGTGTATAGAAAACTAGATGTGGATGGGCGCAATACTGCGGTAGAGAAAGCAAGGAAGCTCCTTCTTATTTGAGCAAGTCAGATAAGGTTGCCGGCATGGGTCCAGCATTTAACCGCATGTGGGCATCTAGCGTTATTTCAAATCTTTCAGATGGAATCTTGATCGCAGCAGCTCCCCTTCTGGCTATTTCTCTAACTGACAGCACCGTCTTGATTTCAGCAATTGGCGCAATGGTGATGTTGCCCTGGCTTCTTTTTGCCATTCCAATCGGCGTAATTGTTGATCGCGTTGACCGCCGATTCATTTTGGCAGCAGCTAATGCAACACGTAGCGCGGTGGTTGGTTTGCTCGCACTACTTATTGCTACCGACAATGTGTCTATTTATTGGCTGCTCTTTGCTTCATTTGTTATCGGGGTGTGCGAAGTAGCCGCTGACACAACTGCTCAATCGCTGATCCCTCAGATATTGGAAGAGAAGAACTTCGAAAAAGGTAACTCACGGCTTCAAATATCAGAGACGGTTATTCAAGGCTTTGTTGGTGCGCCGTTGAGCGGCTTTATCTACGCCATCGCTATTTCTCTACCTTTCTTTATCAACAGCCTTGGCCTAGCTGTGGCAGCGCTGCTGGCTCTTTCAATCCCAATTAAGTATCTCCAAGATGTCCGTAAAGACGATGCCACAACAGAGAAGAAAAAGTTTGTTGCAGATATGAAGTTTGGTATCCGATACCTCTATAACGAAAAAGTTTTACGCAGACTTGTCCTTACTACCGCCTCCATTGGTGTGTGTTATTCAATGGGCACGGCAACTATGGTCTTGTTTATTATTAAAGAGCTAGAACTTCCGAAACAACTCTTTGGTGTCATTCTTACAATTCAAGGAATAGGTGCAATTGCCGGTGCCTTTGTGGCTCCACGGCTATCCAAGAAATTTGGTAGAAGTCGTGTGATGACCGTAGGGATAACTTCAAGTTCACTAGTTCTTTTGCTTCAAGGATTTTCACCCAATATTTATATCTTCGTAGCCCTTGCAACATTTGGTGGTTTTGCTATCTCACAATGGAATATTTTATTAATGGCCACATATCAAACAGTTATTCCTAACGAACTTTATGGGCGCATTCATGGAACCCGCAGAACGTTGGTCTGGGGAATGATGCCAATTGGATCGCTGCTGGGAGGCTTACTTGCCCACTACAGCTTGCGCTTGCCGATGTATGTGGGCGGGGTCATTGCCACGACTCTAGCTTTCTTCTCTATTGGGTTCCTGCTCAACATTGCACAAACTGCCAAACCATCACAGTAAAGTTCTTTCATGTCGAAAAAGCTGGGCTCCTCCTATTGGCGTTTATGGAGCGCCACTGCGATTTCAAACTTAGGTGATGGAATATCTGGGGTTGCATACCCTTGGGTTGCATCTGCCGTAACGCGCTCGCCCTTATTGATTGCTGCAGCTGGTTTTGCATCTCGCTTACCGTGGTTGATCTTCACTTTGCACGCAGGGGTAATAACCGACAGATTTGATCGCCGCAAATTAATAGTTGCCATGGATGCTATTCGTGGAGTTTTGACACTGATAGTTGGAGCCATAGTTTTGCTCAATAAGGACTCCCTGCCTTCCCTCAATGATCTCTCTTCGATAACTGATTTAGAAACCAATTGGCCCTTATATATAACCCTGGTGATCACCGCCTTCTTATTTGGATTAGCCGAAGTTTTGAGAGACAACAGCGCCCAAACGTTAATGCCCAGCGTTGTTGATGCAGAAAACCTCGAAAAGGCTAATGGCCGCATCTGGTCTGCTGAATCATTGACACATAGCTTTATTGGACCGCCACTTGGTTCCCTGTTAATTGCTGTTGCAATTTATTTGCCATTCTTTGTTGATGCTGGCTCATTTTTCGTGGCGGTGGCATTAATTGCCAGCATCTCGGGAAGCTTCAAGCCAATTCAAGAAAAACCGAGAGAAAAAATTAACTTTAAATCTGAAATCAAAGAAGGCTTTCGATGGTTGTGGTCACATGATCTATTGCGCCCGATGGCAATTATCTTAGGAGCGTTAAATCTCTTAGGAACCATGGTTGCTGCAACATTTATTTTGTATACCCAAGAAGTTCTTAATACATCTGTCTTTGTTTTTGCAGTATTAGGAACTGCAGGGGCAATCGGAGGAATTGCAGGTGGGTTAATTGCGCCGAAGATTTCAGAAAAAATTGGCAGTGGTCCATCTTTATGGCTCTCACTTGCAATGGGACCGATAGGGGCGGTAATCATCGGGACGACAAGTGCTTGGCAAGTGGTGTGGGTTGTCTTACTTTTTCAATCTTTCTTTTCGATTCTATGGAACACAATCACCGTTTCACTGCGCCAACGGATTATTCCTACCCGCCTATTGGGTCGAGTTAATAGTGTCTATCGATTCTTTGGTTGGGGCTCGATTCCAATAGGAATGTTTCTTGGTGGAGGAGTGGTCACGCTGGCTCAATACTTTGTCTCTCGAGAAATGGCACTTCGTACCCCCTATTTCGCTGGAGCAGCACTTGGGGTTTTGCTCTTCATCTTCGCCGCTCCTCGCCTGACTACCAAGGCAATTGAGCACGCTCGGGCTGAGGTTCAGAGCTAGCCCAGATATCACCCCATTTGCACCATTTCTTTATATGACCGTTATAACCCCCCGCTTATGCAAACTGTTTGCCTGTTGCTCATTTGCTGTTCACTAAGGCACAATTTGCCTACCAAAAGCGCCTATGGGGCAGGTCGACTCTCCACAGACGCTTTTCTTAAACCCTCAAGGAGGATCTATATGAAGTTCACACGTAGCGCAAAGTTTGCGCTCGCAGCTGCAGCATCAGCGGCGCTAGCAGTAACACTGCTTGCACCAGCACAAGCTGCAACACGTTCAACTATCGTGATTCACGATACAAACTCATTGACGTCATTTAACTCAGGTACTCCTGACACAAACTTGACTATCAATAGCAAGGTCGGAAACCTTTCTGGTATTGGTTTCTACTACATCAATGACAAGAAGAACGTTATCCGTAACACTACATTCGGTAACTTTAAGATTGTAAAGAACAATGCAACAGATTTCCGTATTGCATACACAGTAAACCCAGGTCTTGTATGGTCTGATGGAACGCCAATCAACGGAGTAGATCTTTTGATGTCACACGTTCTCTCAAGCAACAAGTACTCAATCGAAGCTGGCCTTGGAGATCCTGACAGCGACAACGTTCCTGCGTTCAACTCAAATGGTTACGGCGGAACTTACAGCGACAACATCGTTGGACAGCCAGTTCTTTCAGCTGACAAGATGACATTGACACTTCAGTTCAAGCAGAAGATTGCTAACTGGGATCTTTATGGTCCAGGACCATCACCAGTTCACACTCTTGTTCTTCTAGCAGAAGGAAAGAAGGGTCTACAGTCAGTTAAGGATAACGAAGCTGCTCGCGATCGCTTCTACGCTGCATATAACACAAAGAACACAGCTGTACTGAAGTCAATCGGTAAGGTTTGGTCAGAGGCTTACAACATCACTGAAGTTAACTCAAACACCAACGAACTCCTATTCGTAGGTAACGGTGGATTCTTAGTTGATTCTGCAGTGACAAAGTCATCTGTAACACTCAAGAAGAACCCTAAGTACAACTCAGGTCCAAAGCTCAGCGGAACTATCGATACAGTTATCTTTAAGTTCATTGCTGACGGAACTGCTGCAGCACAAGCACTTGCAAACGGCGAACTTGACATTTACTCAGGTCAGCCAACAGCAGATGCTGTAGCTGCATTGAAGAAGCTTTCAAACGTTAACCTCATCGGTGGAATTAACGCTTGCTACGAGCACTGGGATACACGCGTAAATGCTGCTCCAGGACAACCTGACTACAACGGACTCTTCAAGGGACATGGCGGAAGGGGTGCAGATCTACGTAAGGCATTCCTACTTGCAATTCCTCGTGAAGAAATCAACGAGAAGTTGATCAAGCCAATTAACCCAAATGCACCAATCCTGGGTTCAACATTTATCGCCCCTGGCTTTGAAGGCTACGAGCGTCTTGTTGCTAACAACGGATCTAGTTACTACGTTGGTTCACAGGATGCACTAAATGCTAAGGCACTTCGCCTAGTACGTAAGTACTACCCAACTGCAAGCGCAAGCAACCCAGTTAAGGTAAACGTACTTGTACCGGGTAACAACCCACGTCGTGCTGCAGAGTTCGCACTTGCTAAGGCAAACGCACTCAAGGCTGGCTTTGATCTAGTTGGAGATGTTCAGGCTTCATGGTCTCCAAAGATTCAGCTATCAACATACGATGCTCAGTTCTTTGCATACTGCCCATCAGCAGTTACACAGGCTGGATCGAATGCTAACTTCCAGTTAGGCGGAGGAAATAACCGTAACGGTATTAACTTGCCTCAACTAGATGCAATTCTTAACAAGTTGCAGCTTCCTATGGATAACCGCACATTCATCTCAACGATTATCGCGGCAGAGCGCATCATCCACGCAGAGGGCCTTACATCTGGAGTATTCCTGCACCCAGCAGTTACTGCAGTAAACAAGGATCTCAAGGGAATCAAACCGTCACCACTTTCTGATGACGTTGTTTGGAACTGGTGGGAGTGGTCATACTAATAGCTTGATTTCTAAGCTATTACCTCTACTGTAAAAGTAGAAAAGTAGTATGCGAACGGCACTTGGTTGAAAAACCAGGTGCCGTTCGCGCTACTATGTGCCTCTTAAAGTTGGATTTTTTGAGGTCTAACCAACAATGATTGCAAGGAGCTATTTATGCTGAACTACATCATGCGCCGTATTGGCGTGTCCGTGATGATTTTGTTTGGATCAACTTTTATGGTCTACAACCTTGCTGCATATGCAAGTGATCCTTTAGCAGAACTACGTCTTAGCACCGATGATGGTGCTAAACAGCAAATTATCGCCTTGACTCGTGATTTAAATCTTGATGTCCCACCACCAGTTCGATACTTCTTATGGTTGAAGGGAATCCTGGGATTATTTGTAGGTAAGTTGGACATGGGAATGACTCGGGAAGCTTCCACTGTTCAAGGCGAACTTGCTTATGCCATCCCGACAACATTGCGTTTAGTTTTTGTAGCAACAATCACCGCGCTACTTTTTGGTTTAGCACTCGGTATTATTTCAGCTCTACGCCAGTACGCTCGCTTTGATTATGGCATGACATTCTTAGCATTTCTTCTGTACTCACTTCCAATTTTCTGGATCGCCGTACTCCTTAAGGAGTTCATGGCGATTCAATTTAACAACTTCTTAAGTGAACCAAATATTCCAATCAAGTGGATGGTTATTTTCTCCCTCTTCACAGGAATGTTTTGGAGTTCCTTACTAGGCGGCGGCCGAAAGAGATTCTGGGGTGTTTTTGGCGGAGCGTTTGCAACCAGCTTTGTTGTTTTGTGGGCAATTGACTATACGAACTGGTATTTGAACCCAGGATTTGGTCCAAGTTTGATTGCACTTCTTTCAATTGGAGTCGCATTTGGTGTGACCGCTGTATCTACTGGCTTGAGCAATACCGCGGCAATAAAGGCATCTCTGACCATGGCTGTTTTGGGTGTGGTTTGTTATGACCCAGCACAATGGATCTTTAATAATTACGGGTCATATTTAACTTTGTCTATTTTAACCCTCGTTATAGTTCTAACCGGCTTCGGCGTCTCAAGGTTGTTTAGTAAAATTGATCGTGGCCCTATCGCTCGAACAGCGATCATCACAGGATTAATCACTGGATTATTTATTTTCATCGATCGCATCATGCAAAGTTGGAAAGAATATAGCGCAACAGATGCAATCAACTATCGTCCTATTCCTACCTATGGGCAACGTAATGACCAGCTAGATACTCCTGATTTTTGGATTAATTATCTTGATGTTGTTACACACTTAATTTTGCCGACCATAGCTCTTATTTTGATCTCTCTTGCAAGTTGGATTCGTTTTACACGAGGGGCTCTGCTAGAGGTCCTCAATCAAGACTACATTCGTACGGGACGTGCTAAGGGTTTGAGTGAGCGCACAGTTATCACGCGCCACGCTTTCCGTAACATGATGCTCCCACTTTCCAGCCTCTTTGTCGGTGAATTTGTTGGCTTAGTAGGCGGCGCAGTTATCACTGAACGCGTCTTCGGCTGGCAAGGAATGGGAACTCTCGGAATTAAGGCAATTAATGGTTATGACCTGAATTTATTGATGGGTGTGCAATTACTGCTATCAATTTTGGTTGTCTTTGGAAACCTACTTGCAGACTTAGTGTATTCAGCCTTGGATCCTCGCATTAGATTGGGTAAGTAACAATGAAACTATTTGGACGAAAAGCTACAGACGGCGAAGTTCTTTCTGGAGGCGAAAATGCGATTGCCAACAAAGAGGTTGAAGGCTTAAGCCAAGGCCAGATTGTTCGTCGACGCTTCTTCCGTCACCGTGCAGCAGTTGTTGCTCTCATAACCTTTGCAAGCATTGTTCTGTTTGTGATGACCGCTCTAGACACAAAGATTGGGCCGTTCCGTATTCCTGGTTGGTGGAAGTATTCACCTAGTGACGTGGAAATTCCGGATTTGCGTGTGGATTGCCCCGGTGGTGTTACCGGTTGTCCCACACTCTCACTTAAGCCAGGGCCCAATTTTGGTCTAGGAGATCACCCATTTGGTCAAGATGACATTGGTCGCGATTACTTTATGCTCGTAATGAATGGAGCTCGTCGCTCATTAATGATTATGTTTGTAATCGGTGCTGTTTCTGGATTTATCGGCGTAGTTGTGGGATCCATATCTGGTTTCTATGGCAAAAAAGTTGATGCAGTTTTGATGCGCTTGGTGGATTTCTTGCAGACCGTTCCAACGATCATCCTTGCAGCAGTTATTGGTAAAGCAGCAGGTCGCGTTGGCCCACTCTTTCTTGCCCTGTTTCTTGGCTTATTGGGCTGGACGGGACTTGCGCGTTTAGTTCGTGCACAATTCCTTTCACTGCGCGAAATGGAGTTTGTTGATGCCGCACGCGTTGCAGGAGCATCTAACTTACGTATTACTTTCAAGCACATTCTGCCAAATGCGGTTGGGCAAATTATTGTTGTCGTAACATTGATTATGGCGGGTGCGATTCTTACCGAAACCGCATTGTCATACCTTGGCTTTGGTGTTGTTGCACCAGATGTTTCTCTGGGTCTATTGATTAACGACTACCAAACATCCTTTACAACCCGTCCATGGCTCTTCTGGTGGCCAGGGTTCTTCATTATTGCTATTGCATTATGCGTTAACTTTATTGGTGACGGATTGCGTGATGCATTTGATCCACGTCAACGACGTCGAATCACTAAGAAGGATCGCCTTCAAGCGAAGCTTCAGATTAAGGCTGGTGAGTAACTATGACTGAAAAGAATATTCTTGAAATCTCTGATTTCAATGTCGATTTCTGGGTAGATGGAGTTTGGTACCCAGCAGTTATTGATATGAACCTAGATCTTGCCGCAGGCAAGGTCACTGCCATCGTGGGTGAATCAGGATCAGGTAAGTCAACCACTGCTCTTGGTCTTATGTCTTTGCTCGCATCTAACGCCCGTATGAACGGTAGCGTTATGGTTAAGGGCGAAGAGATGCTCAATGCAAAGTCTTCAGTTCTTCGTAAGTTCCGTGGAAAAGAAGTTGCATACATTTTCCAAGAGCCAATGACTGCGCTCAATCCCTTGTACACAATTGGGTTTCAGATCGTAGAAACCCTACGCAATCACTTTGATTTGGGTCCAAAGGAAGCACAAGCTCGTGCCTTGGAACTAATCACTTTGGTTGATATTCCTGATCCAGAAAAATCCATTCTTAAGTACCCGCACCAATTATCTGGTGGGCAAAGACAGCGCGCGATGATCGCACAGGCACTTGCTTGCGACCCAGCGTTACTAGTTGCTGATGAACCAACAACAGCTCTAGATGTGACTGTTCAGGCTGAAATTCTCGATTTGATGCGTGGCCTGAAAGACAAGCTCAACTCTGCAATTTTGTTGATTACACATGACATGGGAGTTGTTGCCGATATGGCTGATGAAATCCTTGTTATGAAGGATGGAAATACTGTTGAAAAGGGCACGGCAGATCAGATTTTCAATAGCCCGAAGCATCCTTACACCCAGCAGTTACTTGGCGCTGTTCCAATGCTTGGATCCACTAAGAAGCGTCCACTTCCTTACAAGGAAGATGCAAAGCCAGAGCCTGTATTGAAATTAACTGATGTAACAATCGAATATCCAAAGCGTGGTCGCCAACCGGCATTTACTGCGGTCAGGAATTTCAATCTTGAGATCTATCCAGGTGAAATTGTCGGGCTAGTAGGAGAATCAGGTTCTGGTAAGACAACTGTGGGTCGCGCCGCAATTGGATTGCTTCCAGTAAAAGAGGGAAGCATTCAAGTTGTTGGAAATGAAATTGCTGGGGCATCACAAAAGCAGCTCTTTGCAATTCGTCGTCACACAGGAATTGTTTTCCAAGATCCAGCTTCCTCACTCAACCCTCGTCTTCCAATCGGAGAATCAATTGGTGAGCCGATTTCTCTTGCAAAACTTGCAAGAGGAGCAGAGCTTGCGCACAAGGTGGAGGAGCTACTTGATCAGGTAGAACTTCCTCGCAGCTACCGAAACCGTTACCCACATGAGCTATCAGGTGGACAACGCCAGCGTGTTGGTATCGCACGTGCACTTGCACTAACTCCAGATCTTTTAATCGCTGATGAGCCAACATCTGCTCTAGATGTATCTGTACAGGCACGTTTCTTGGATCTTTTGCAGGAACTACAAGGAAAGCTAAACTTTGCCTGCTTGTTCATCTCTCACGATTTAGCAGTTGTTGACATCCTGTCTCACCGAATTGCAGTGATGCAAAATAGTGAGCTTGTTGAAGTTGGCGATCGTGATCAGATTCTGAAGAACCCAAAGAATGAGTACACGAAGCGTTTGATCTCAGCGGTACCTGTTCCAGATCCTGCTGAACAAGCTATTCGCCGCGAAGCACGTCTAGCCCTTAAGAACTAGTCGGCTTGTGGATCTAGACCTTTTAGTCTTTGGTCTAGATCTTGTTTCTACCTTTGCATTTGCATTAGTAGGGGCAAGAGTTGCTGCCAATAAAGGTTTAGATTTTGGTGGCATTTTGTTTATTGCAGCTGTTGCATCCATTTCTGGTGGAACTTTGCGCAATTTGTTTTTGGGAGAGCAGCCACCGTGGGTGCAGCGCCCGTGGTTGTTCGCACCGATTGTTGCTGCTTTTTTATCACTGTTGCAATGGGCAAAACCCAGGATGTTGGCCGCCTTGCTCTTTCACTAGATACCTTAGGGCTAGCCGTTGCCACTGTTTCTAGTGTTCAGTTCGCGCTAACCAACAAAGCCCCACTGGTAGCTGCCGCTGTTTTAGGCCTTATTGGCGCAGTATCTGGGGGATTATTCAGAGACATTATGTGCCAAACAAAGCCGGTGCTATTGCACCGTGAAACTGTAGGCACAGCCTGTTTATCTGGCGCGATTGCTTACCTAGCCCTTGATTGGTTAGATTTACATGAAGCTATTCCAGTCGTAGTAGCCGGGGTTGTCGTGGTTTTGGTCCGAGAGCTATCCATCAAATTTAACTGGAACCTGCCCACAATCGTTAAGGGCAATTAATCCCTGGCTTGACCGCTTCTGTGGGTGAAGCGGCCCAAGAAATCAGCCTTCATCTCAGCAAAGTTTCCATCCAGTAACGCCTGGCGCATCTGATCTACCAATCGCACAATAAATCTTTCATTGTGAATCGTTGCTAGGGTCGCGCTAATGATTTCCTTGCCACGGAATACATGGTGCATATAAGCCCGTGTGTAGTGCGTACAGGTGTAACAGTCACACTCATCATCTATGGGCGTGAAATCCCTCTTAAAACGGCTGTTAGACAGGTTAAAACGCCCTTCCATCGTATACACAGCGCTTGTGCGTGCAATTCTGCTGGCTAATACGCAATCAAAGGTGTCACAGCCGTTTTCAACCCCGACAAATAGATCTTCAGGGGCACCAATACCCAAAAGATGTCGCGGCTTATCTTCGGGCAGAATCTCATTGACCCAGGAAACAATTGTTCCGAGTTGACCCTTGTCTAAAGCCCCACCAATTCCAAATCCATCAAAGGATTGCCCGCTAGATTCCATAGATCCAAGATCGGAAGCAGCCTTTTTGCGTAGGTCTTCATATTGAGCCCCTTGGATGACACCAAATAATGCCTGGTATGGCTTTGTCACACGTTCATCGGTTAGGCGCCTGTGTTCATCCAAACATCTAATGGCCCAGGCATAGGTGCGATCCATGGCCAGCTCTTGATAGGGACGGGTGTTGTGCAAGGTGGTGCACTCATCGAAGGCAAATATGATGTCAGCACCAATTTGATGTTGGACCTGCATGGAGACCTCTGGAGTAAAACGATGCATCGAGCCATCAAGATGAGATTTAAAGGTCACGCCTTCATCATCAACATGTGCCAAGCGATCTTTATTACCAGCAATCACATCATCTCTGCGAAATGTTTGTGCATCCATCGCCAATACTTTTTTGAATCCAACACCGAGTGATAAAACTTGAAAACCGCCAGAATCTGTAAAGGTTGGCCCAGGCCAATTCATGAATTCGCCTAGCCCGCCAGCCTCATCCAAGATGTCAGAGCCCGGCTGCAAATACAGGTGATAGGCGTTAGCTAAAAGTGCTTGCGCACCTAAATCTGCCATGGCCTCTGGCAGCACTGATTTAACAGTTGCCTTGGTGCCCACCGGAATAAATGCAGGGGTTTGAATTGGCCCATGAGGTGTATTGATAGTTCCAACACGTGCCAGTGAATCACTCTGCGCGTGCTTGACATCAAATGAAAAACTCAAAGTGCTACCAAATCTGAACTCTCGATTGTTCATCCAGCCATAGTGCATCTTTATCGGTCACACCGAATGCTTCATAGAAGGGAGTGAAGTTCTTAACGATCTGGTTACATCTAAACTCTGCAGGAGAGTGCGGATCAGTTGCAATACGGCGACGCATCTCTTCTGGGCGAACCTTTGCTCGCCACACCTGGGCCCATGAAAGCATTAGACGCTGTTCGCCGCTAAAGCCTTCAATCACAGGTGATGGCTTTCCATCTAGTGAAATCAGATATGCCTTATAAGCAATTGCTAAGCCGCCAAGGTCTCCGATGTTTTCACCGATAGTCAATGCGCCATTGACGTTTACATCGGGTGCTTCCTCCGGCTTGAGCGCGTCGTATTGGGCAATTAACGCCTTGGTGCGTTCTTCAAAGGCGGCGCGATCTGAATCCGTCCACCAGTTATTGAGTGCGCCATCTCCGTCATATTTAGATCCCTGATCATCAAAGCCGTGGCCGATTTCATGGCCAATGACCGCGCCAATGCCACCGTAATTAACTGCATCATCATGGTCTAGTCCAAAAAATGGAGGCTGAAGGATTGCTGCAGGAAAAACGATCTCATTCATCACTGGGTTGTAATAAGCATTGACCGTTTGTGGTGCCATATGCCATTCATCGCGATCAACAGGCTTTCCAATCTTGCCTAGCTCATGGTCTCGCTGGAACTTAATGACCCGTCCTACATTTCCGTAGAGGTCATCTGGTGTTGTCTGCAATGCACTGTAATCACGCCATTTGTCTGGATAGCCAATCTTGGGACGGAACTTGCCTAGCTTTTCTAAGGCTTTGATCTTTGTCTCAGGGCTCATCCACGCCAGCTCATTAATGCTGATGCGATATGCCTCAATTAAGTTAGCAACGAGTGCTTCCATTCGGGCCTTTGCTTCGGCCGGAAAATACTTCTGGACATAGACCTTGCCAACTGCCTCACCCAATGAACCTTCGATCATTGAGACAGCGCGCTTCCAGCGCTCGCGAAGTTCAGGTGTGCCAGAAAGAGTCTTACCAAAGAAGGCAAAGTTTTCATTGACTAATTCATCTGAAAGATATGGAGCTGCGCCACTAATGATGTGCCATTTCATCCAGGCCTTCCAGGCATCTAAATCAAAGCTAGTCAGGATTGAATTGAGGCCCTCAAAATATGAAGGCTGCTGAACAATCACAGAATCCAAAACAACTGAAGGGATTTCACCATCTGTTATATATAGCTCCCAATCAAATGCGGGCATCATGGCCTTAACCTCAGCCCGAGTCATCTTGTTATAGATCAAGGTCGCATCTCGATTTTTAACCTGGTCCCAATGATGGCTGGCGATACTGGTTTCAAGTGCCATTACCTTGGCAGCTAGTTCTTGCCCACCTGAAACACCTGCCAGTTCAAACATCTTCGCAACGTGTGAAACATAGGCGGTGCGGATCTCGGCATACTTATCGTCGCGGTAGTAAGCCTCATCCGGCAGAGAAATTCCACCTTGGAGCAAGTACAAAATATTTGTTGAGGCATCCTTCATGTCTGCATAAATAAATGTTCCAAAGATTCCAGAGAGGCCTCGGGCTTCAAGCTTTGTCAGGGTTGAAATGAAATCCTTTAGCGATGAAATAGAATCAACTTCTGATAGCTCACCAGCAATTGGGGAGCATCCCTTTGCATTGACCGCATCTGCTGCCATAAATGATGCATAGATATTGCTGATCTTGGTTGCTTCATCAGAACCTGTGGCACCTTCAATGATTTCACGGACGCGGGCTTCAGATTGAATTCGAAGAGTCATAAACGCGCCATCAGTTGCACGATCTGCCGGGATAACGGCGGTCTTGAGCCAGCCGCCATTGAAGTGGCGATATAAATCGTCTTGGGGGCGGACCGTCGAATCCTGATTAATGAAATCTAGTCCAGCTTTTTTGATACTCACGAAGTTCTCCTTTGTAGATACTGATGAAAGTAGTTGAAGCTTCAACCTTTGCCGTAGACTGCACTCATGGCACGTGAAAACGCTACCGCACCCAGGTGGCTTACTCCCACAGAAATGAAGGCTTGGCGCCGATACATCTTGGCTAGCCGTCGACTACTGGATGTCTTAGATGCCGACCTGGGCGAGCATGGATTATCTATGCCTGATTATGAAATTTTAGTGCAATTAAGTGAAGCCCCAGATCGCCGAATGCGCATGAGCGAATTAGCAGCAAACGCTCTGCTCTCTAGATCGCGGTTATCCCATCGCATGAAGGTTATGGAAAAGGCCGGCTGGGTTAAGCGAGAGGCCTGCCCTATTGATAAACGTGGCTACTTTGCAGTGATGACTCCCAAGGGTTGGAAAGCAATTGTTACTGCCGCCCCAGATCATGTTGAAAGTGTTCGCAGCAGATTTATGGATCACTTAACAAAAGCTGATCAACAAGTACTGGCAGAAATTTTTGAACGCATCGAGGAATCACTTCGCAAAGACGCAGTGGATGAGTAATTGCTAATTAGTAAAAGAGCATAAAAAAACCCGCCACATAGAGTGGCGGGTTTTTTAATATGCTTGAGGGCTTTACTTAGCCTTCTTTGCTGCCTTCTTGCGACGCTTCTTTGGAGCTGCTACTGGAGCTGCTGCCTTCTTGCGACGCTTTGGAGCTGCCTTCTTAGCTGCTGCCTTCTTGCGCTTCTTTGGAGCAGCCTTCTTAGCTGCTGCCTTCTTGCGCTTCTTTGGAGCAGCCTTCTTAGCTGCTGCCTTCTTGCGGCGCTTTGGAGCTGCCTTCTTAGCAGTTGCCTTCTTAGCTGCCTTCTTGCGCTTTGGAGCAGCCTTCTTTGCTGCTGCCTTCTTGCGGCGCTTCTTTGGTGCTGCTGCTACTGCAGCTGCCTTCTTGCGGCGCTTCTTTGGTGCAGCTGGTGCTGCTGCCTTCTTGCGCTTCTTTGGTGCTGCTTTCTTTGCTGCGGCCACGTACTTCTCCTATCGGAATGGTTCGGATCCGTCACCCAAACCTGTTCGTGGATAAGCGTGACATCATTTGGCCAAAAATGCCAACATTTTGTGACAAATAATTTAGCGCGTGTCGCAAATTTATATTTCAAAATATTTATGCATGTGCGAAGATTCCGCGATTTTTTATTGTGCTACTTATTTATTTTCGCAAAAAAATGAAAAAATCCCGCAAAAATCTGTCAAGTTATGAATTCTCGTCCTCAGATTGAGGGTTTCGGCGTAATTTTCCCGCCATTTTCTGGTTTTCGAGGGCAAATGTGCTGGTCCGGATGTCAAATTTTCTGAAATCTGGCAAGAAACTGGCCAGTAGCACGACCACGATCACGCAAATAATTCCACCACTTGTTACCGAAATACTTAATGTAGTAGCCGCCGCCATTCCAGCTGCACGCATCTGACCGGCTAGTGGTCCTATTGAATAGGAGAGCAATTCAATTCCGGCAAGGCGTCCGCGAAGATTGTCAGGGATGGTTTGGTTCCACATTGCCGATCGAAAGAGTGCACTGATCATGTCCGATGCCCCAGCCAATGTCAGAAACAGCAGTACCAGCCATAGGTAATTGGTCGCACCCGATAACGCGATAGCTACACCCCATCCGATCGCTGCCCACATTATTGCCCGACCATAGAAGTGAACATTTTTTGCCCAACCACTTGTCAGGACAATTGCAATAGAGCCAACAGTTCCGGCGGCATAGAGCAGACCCAGGGCCCATGGAGCACCTAGTTGATCAGCCCAAAATGGAATAAGTGCGGTGGGCATTGCAAAAAACATTGCAGCTAAATCAATCAGGTACGTACCCAATAAATCCTTCCTACTGAATGCATATTTCACACCCTCAATTAATGCTGACAGGGATGGGGCTTCGGCCTCGTGGGAAGGTGGGATGTTTTTCATAAAGGCGATTAATGCAATTGAAACTATGAAGGTTGCAATATCTGCGGCATAGCCAACTGCTACTGAATATGATGAAATCAAAATTCCGCCAATAGCAGGTCCGACAATCACACCAATCTGCCAACGCAAACTCATCAACGCCGCAGCTGCGGTCATATCTTCATGATCGACCAGCCGGGGCAAGGCTGCCTGCATGGCAGGTTGGCGCAGACCGCTGGTTGCAGCAAATAATCCAGAGACGATGTAGATCAGTAGCAGGCTAGGCGAACCCATCAGGGAATTAACCAGCAAAATTACGGTGAAAAGAAGAGATAGCAGTTCGGTTACCCAAATCAATTTCTTGCGATCTAGGGCATCGGCTAAAACTCCACCATAGAGGCCAAAGATGATGAGGGGAAGGATTTCAACTAAGCCACTGATGGCAACTGCAACATAAGAGCCGGTGAGTTCTTTGATTTGAAAGGGCACCGCAACATAGGTGATCATCGAACCAAAGTAGGAAACTAGACCAGCTGCCCATAGCAAGGAAAAGTCCTTGGACTTCTTTAGTGGTGCGAGATCAATTACGTATTTGGCCACACGCCAACCCTAGTTCAAGGTTTGGCCTAGTTGAAGGTTTGGGCCTCGGTGGGGAATTGGCCAGAGCGAACATCAGATGCAAACTCCGTTGTTGCCGCCAACATTTCAGCCCTTAGATTGCGATATGCCTTAGCTAATTTCGGAGCTTTTTTGGTAATGCCCATTAAGTCTGTCCACACCAGGACCTGTGCATCGCAATTAACACCTGCACCAATTCCAATAGTTGGGATGGTTAATTCGGCGGTGATGCGGGCGGCTAATTCGGCAGGGACAAGTTCTAAGACAATGGCAAAGGCACCTGCTGCTTGCAGAGTTTTTGCAGCTTCCACAATTACATCGCCATCGGTTCTGCCCTGGACTTTGTAGCCACCTAGTTGATGCATCGATTGTGGGGTTAAACCCAAATGACCCATCACCGGAATTCCACTTGCGACAAGTTTTTTTACAGTTTCAATATGGGCACCTTCTAGCTTTACCGCCATCACGCCAGATTCTTTGAAAAAGCGAACCGATGTCGCAAGGGCTAATTCGGCAGATGCTTCATAGGATCCAAAGGGCAGATCTGCAACAACCATGGCCCGCTGTGATCCTCTGACTACCGCCCGAGCTAGAGGAATTAACTCATCAACTGTTACTGGGATGGTGTTCTCTTCACCTAGAAAATTATTGCCTGCGCTATCGCCCACGAGCAGAACTGGAATCCCAGCCTCATCAAAGATTTCCGCGGTCATGGATTCATAGGAAGTAAGCATCGCCCACTTTTCGCCACGTTTTTTGGCAGCGGCTAGATCCAGAATTGTGATGCGTCGGTGCAGGGCACCGCCATACAAAGTTTCCATTGTTTCCTCTCCTCGAAGCCACATAGGTGGTCCCCGGGTACAAGGCAAAGGGTACCCCCGTTACACTTGAAAAATGAAGTTGCGCGTGGCGCTAGCCCAAATCAACCCAACCGTTGGTGATCTTGCGGGCAATGCTGGGCTGATTGCCCAATCTGTAAAGAGCGCCCAGGTGCAAGGTGCCAATCTGATTGTCTTCCCAGAAATGATTGTGACGGGATATCCGGTTGAAGACTTAGCTCTTCGTCCATCATTTCAAGCAGCCAGCATTAAAGCTGT
>JBIIKH010000014.1:0-30188 GCA_044233285.1 Candidatus Planktophila sp.
AGCGTCCTTGTCGTAACAAATTCACTGCGTATTAAATAAAAAAGCCCCTCGAAAGGGGCCTTCTTATTTCTAGTAGCGGGGGCAGGATTTGAACCTACGACCTCTGGGTTATGAGCCCAGCGAGCTACCGAGCTGCTCCACCCCGCGTCGGTGAAGCAATCTTATGGGCACTAATAGATAAAGACCAAATCCTAGATTTATCTATTTACCTTGCGCATTAATCGCAGCATCTAATGCGGATTTCAATCGCTTTTGAGCCTTGTCGTATGCAGCAAAGTCTCCCTTTGCAAGAGCAACTAATCCATCAGCGTATGCCTTCTTTGCACTTGCAAGAGAATTAGCAAGTGAAGAATTAGTTGTTACGCCAGTGTTTCCATCTGTTGTAGATCCACCACCAGTAGTTCCGGAGTTTCCACCGAAGACCTGATCAAGTGCTCCCTTTAGTGTGTCGTCAAAACCAATTTGATCACCAAAGGAAACGAGAACCTTTTGTAGTAATGGATATGCAGCACTATTAGAAGTCGCGCGAACATAGACCGGTTGAACATATAACAAGCCACCACCGACTGGAAGGGTTAGCAAGTTACCAAGTACTACATCTGAACCACCTTGGCGGAGCAAGGAGAGAGAGTTTGCAACTTCAGGTTTAGCTTCGAAGTTAGATGCAACCTGTGAAGGTCCTGCAACGTTTGTGCTTCTAGGAAGTTGCAAGACGGTGATCTTTCCGTAATTTGCACCTGAATCAGAGTTAACAACTGCAAAGGCTGAAAGGTTTTCACGACCACCTCGAGGAACAAATGGAGTAGTCAATGCAAACTCAGGCTTATCTTCACCTGGCATTTGAAGTGTTAAGTAATATGGAGGTTGTGCTCCAGCATTAGCTCCGAATGTTGATGGATCGCGTGGAACGCGCCAGAAGTCTTGACCACCGTAGAAAGCTGCTGCGGTAGTCACGTGATAAGAACTGAGGATTTCACGCTGAACGCGGAACATATCTTCTGGATAGCGAATGTGCTCCAGAAGTTGCTTTGAAATAGCCTTCTTTGGCTGGATAGTGCCAGGGAAAGCTTTACTCCAAGTCTTCAAAACAGGATCTTTCTCATCCCATTGATACAAAACAACTTCGCCGCTGTATGCATCAACAGTCGCTTTAACAGAGTTGCGAATGTAGTTGATGTTTTGATCACCCTGGGCAGTAACTGATGTTGAGTTAGTTGTTAACGCATCAGATGTGGCACTAGAGAGCGTGGTTTGACGTGAGTATGGGTAGCCAGCACTTGTTGTGTAGCCATCAATAATCCAAAGTACTCGCCCATCAACGATTGCAGGATATGAATCTCCGTCAAGTGTGAGCCATGGGGCAACCTTGGCAACTCGATCGCGTGGATTACGTTCAAAGAGAATCTTTGAATCCTTGTTAATCAAGGATGAAAGAAGGATACGTTGCTCTTGATATTTCAAAGCAAAAACCAATTTGTTGAGCAAAGAGCCAACTGGCACACCACCGGTGCCTGAGTACGTATAGTTCTTTTGACCATTGGCAGATGCATCATCTGGATAATCAAATTCAACTGGTGAATCAGTCTTTACTCCACCAATAATTGAGTAATTAGGAACATTTTCACCAAAGTAAATACGTGGCTCAAATTCTCCTAATCCCTTGGTCGGAGGCAGATCACCAACGAGGAAGGAAGGCTTTCCGTCAGCATCACGAGTATTTCCAAAAGCTGCAACAAACCCAAAACCATGGGTATATACAAGGTGATCATTAATCCAGTTACGTGATGGATTTCCATCAATGTTTAACTCACGTACTGCAACGACAGCATCGCGCTTGACGCCGTTGATTGTGTAACGATCAACATCTAGAGAATCTGGGAATGTGTAGTACGGCTTAATCTGCTGAAGCTGACGGAATGTCGCAGCAATTACGTTGGGATCCATCAGACGGATGTTTGCAATTGTTGCTGCATCGTTAGTCAGCTGGCCAGCAGATGTTGTAAGGGTCGCTTGATAATCACGAACAGTCACATCTTCTAGGCCAAAGGCGGCACGAGTCGCGTCAATGTTTCGCTGAATAAACTCAGCTTCTTTTGAAGACTCACTTGGCTTAACCTGAAAAGTTTGAATTGCTGCTGGGTATAAACCGGCAATCAAGACAGATGAAATTACTAGTAGGGCAGTTCCGGCAGCTGGCAGAACCCAAGAACGACGAACGATATTTGCAAAAAATAGCAAAGCACAGACAATCGCAATTCCGGTCAAAATAGCTTTTGCAGGCAGTACGGCATTCACATCTGTGTAGGTAAGACCTGTAATCAGTTTGCTATCTTTCAAAGCCAATGCGTAGCGATCAAACCAGTAAGCAACGGCCTTTAAAAGAACGACTAAACCAAGAAGAACGGATAATTGAACGCGAGCAGCAACTGTTGTTCGATCCTCACGAACTTGTAGGCGAATTCCTCCATATAGGTAATGAACAGCAACGGAGGCAATAATTGCTAGAACAAGAGTTGAGATTCCCCACCCGATAGCTGTTTGCCAGAATGGAAGACGAAAAGCAAAGAATGAAATATCCATATTGAATTGGGGATCGGTTACACCAAAGTCAGTGGAATTCTTAAACAGTAACCAAGTGCTCCACAAAGTTGATCCTGATGAGCCAGCAAAGTAAAACAATGCCAAGAACCCGGCCACGAAAACGCCACGACGAATTGGCTGAATCTGTGCGCGGTAACGCTCTAAATTGTCTGCTTCTAGAGTCATAGGTACATACAGCGGTCGACGACGATATGCCACTAAAACATTGAGCATGATGAAGAGCGCGGTGATCAAACCGATGACTACAAAGAGCGTTGCCTTTGTGCCAAGAACTGTTGACCACGTACTTGTGAAGTTAACTGACTTAAACCACAGCCAATCTGCATAAAAACCGCTCAGTGCGGTGAAGAGTGCACCGATTACAACTAGGACTCCGATAGTCAGAGTTAGAGGACTCTTTCGTCCACGGAATTTAAAAGATGGGCGTTGGAACTGTGGGTTATTGGTCATGGGACAAAACTATCGCAACAGGAATGGGGCTACCAATTCAACATCTGTGAATCAAAATCACCCGTAGGGCGCTCAGATAAGCCTAGATAACGCCCCATGGGCAACCTGATTTCGAGATAACTCAGGGCAATTGCGAATTATTTGCGGGTTCGTTCAAGGTAGGAAACCGCTTGGGCCACGGTGGCAACGGTTATGACTTTAATCCCCTCCGGGACGTTTGCGATCTCTTCGGCATTTCCTACAGGGGCAAAGAATACGGTGGCTCCAACTTTTTTGGCAGAAAGAATCTTTTCATTTATCCCGCCAATGGGTCCAACGACACCGCGACTATCAATAGTCCCAGTACCTGCAATATGACGACCCTGCATTAAATCAACTTCAGTCAATAGCTCGATTAGCCCGATAGAAAAAACCAGACCACCACTAGGACCACCAGTGGCATCAACTTTGAATGAAATTTTCTTGGGATCTAATGCATCCACACGAGTGTTAGCTTTTTTTAGGTCAGCAGCTGAGAGCCCTTCCAAATCTAGCTCTTTCCCTTTCCAAGAAGCACTTGGTGCCAAAATCTCAGAATGTGATTGCAGGTAGTTAACCGCTGCAATGATCGCCTTATCTTGGGATCCAACCATGTCGGCTTTGGCTTGCTTGTTCTCTTCTTCGGTACTTGTGCCCGGTGGATAGACGGCAGATTTTGGATAAACCGCCCGCTCTGAACTAAACCATGAGTAAATAATTTCCGGCCCTGATATCCACGCATCTGGATTAGTCACACGAATCGACATTAAATCAATTCGACCAGTTGCTGGAAAAGTTTCAATATCTTTGATGGTGATGACACCTTTAAAAATATCTTGAGCTTGACCAGGAAGCACGATTGCAAAAGGCAATGGAGCAACAGTTGCTAGTACAAGAAATATTCCTAGAGTCGCTTTAACAAGTTTTGGAAGAGGTGAAAATCGCACGTGGTGACTCGAACTAGTTTGCGTCCGGGCGAATCACTGAAATTCGTGAAGATTTTTGTGTAGCGGCAAGAGAATTAGAGTTCAGCTCTGTTTGCGACTGTGATGGGGTTTCTGCAGGAGCGTTCTCATCTTCTGCATCGCGGGCCTGCGAATCGCGGAGAGAGTCCTGAAAACGCTGGAACTGGCCGACAGATCGCTGCGTCTCTTGCTGAAATTTTCCTTGGAACTTTGAAACCCAAGTGACATAGCCAAGTGCACCAATCAAGCCGATGGCTGGAACTACCCACCAGATGAGAGCTGAAAATGCGTTGGACATGTCCGTACTCTACTGGTTCGCCCTCACCCGCGCGTATCGACGGTGGTGATGGCACAAAGATGTGAATCTGGTGGGAATGAATCCACCTGCACAATTGTTCCAATCCTGGGAGGATTCAACTATGACGCCATTTGGTTTCACACCAGGAAACTCAGAGGACCCTAACGACCCTGTCGATTTTGCTGCCATGATGGAACAGATGCAACAACAGATTCAAGAACAATTCTCAAAGCTTGGAATCAACGGACCTGGCTTTACTGGATCGACAGAGGCATTACCTAAAAATATTGTTAGAGATACTGCAAAGAAATTTACAACGGCGCAAGGATCTTCTCCGATTGGCGCGAATGATGTTGCAGAGATCGAGCAGGCATTTTCTATTGCAGAGCTATGGCTTGATGAAGCAACATTTTTCCCACAATCTCCGAATGTAGGAAATGTCGCTTTGGCTCGAACTGATTGGGTCGACACAACCTTGGAAGGGTGGCAAACATCAGTTGAACCCTTAGCCATTGGTTTGTCCTCAGCTATCGGAGAACTGCTTAACCAAGCATCATTTGGGGAGGATGAAGCCCAATCTGAGGAACAACCCCAGATGCAGATTCCGGTTGGGATGATTTCAGCGCTCCTTAATTCATTTATTGGCTCATTAATCGCAACGCAATTGGGTCAAGCAATAGGAGGATTAGCAGGCAAAGTGACTGGAGCACATGATGTTGGGCTGCCGTTAGTAGATTCTGCATTTCCAACCCTAGTCCCACAAAATATTAAGGAATGGGCAACGGATTTAGATATTCCTATGGATGAAGTTCGCATCTTCCATGCCTTACGTGAAGCAGCAGTAGCCAGATTATTTGCCCATAACCCTTGGTTGGTCTCTTACATCCGTACTGCCATTACAGACTATGGCAAAGGAATTAATATTGATATGGAAGCAATTCAAGAACAAGCACAACGTGCGATGGAATCAGGTAATGGATTTGATCCATCTAACCCAGAAAGCTTCACAATTGCCCTAAATGATGGAATTTTTACCCCACAAGAATCACCGGCACAGCGTGCTGCATTAACAAAATTAGAAACGGTATTGGCATTAATTGATGGTTGGAGTGAGGAAGTTGTCACTCTAGCTGCAGGAGACCGCCTTCCAAATATTGCAGCACTTCAAGAGACTCTGCGCCGGCGTCGCGCAACTTCTGCTCCCGCACAGCAGTTGTTTTCTTCGCTGCTGGGATTACAGGTTTCACCACGACTAGCTCGAGAAGCGACAGTCTTTTGGAAACAAGTTCGAGAAATGAAGAGTATTGAGTCCCGAGATCGAATTTGGAGTGGAATTCTTCCAACATCAGATGACCTACTCAATGCTGAGAGTTTCATGAAGAGTTTAGAAATTCCTGATGACTTGTCAGGACTGATGTAGTCTCAAGAAAAAGTGCAGTTCGCTTGAGAAATAGAAAAGCGAACTCCCCGGTCACTTGCTCTAAATCAGCCTTCCCCTTGCTGATGTAGAACTGTTATCCGAGGAGTTCGTAGTCGTAAAGTAAGTCTTTGACAGTGGTTTATCAACTCGGCACCACGTTGACAAAGCTTTATTTATTGAGGTAGTGCAGTATTTTTCTACCCGCCCTTATTGATAAAAAAGAGACTCGCGAGGTGCAGTAGCGCAATCTCTCAAGGTTTGGTTGAGAGATGTCATAACATGTAGGGATGAATGAATGTGGCGATACCAACCCATTCATAGAGAGCTCCTCTTTGGTTGAAACAACACTTGAGGATCAGACTCTGCCCGGAATCTCAGAAGGCGAGATTATTGTCATCAGATCTACTCGCCGAAAGAAAAATGTCTCTGCCTACCGCCAAGGTGGCCGGATCGTTGTCTCCATTCCAGCGCGCATGAGCAAAGCCGAAGAGCGCGCGATGGTTCCGCAAATGATTGCCAAGATCCGTGCTCAAGAGGCTGCGGCGACAATGAGCGAGGAGAGCCTGTGCGCTCGCGTGGATGAACTCTTGAGCCAGTTGGCACCAGAGATCACGGTGCGAGCATCGTCGGTGAATTGGCGGGCTATGCGCGAGCGCTGGGGTTCATGCACTGGGGCAGACCGTTCGATTCGGATCTCAGATCGACTCAAGGGTGCTCCAGCCAATGTCCTGGATTACGTCTTGTTCCACGAGGCAATCCACCTGCAGTTCTTCGACCATGGCTCCGAATTCAAAGAGCTATTGGCCCGATTCCCAGGTGAGGAGCTGGCTGAGGCATATTTGAGCGGGTATGAGGCGGCTGAAACTGCGCTCACCGCGCCAGAGGCTCTAAAAAAACTCCTAAATAAAGGTGCCTAGAACCGCCTAAATGAGCGTGTTCAGGGGTAATCTCATACACGAACGCCTGCCCCACACGGGGAGCAATCCCGATGGGATCGCAAGCGTCGATAGGAGGAAAAGAATGACTGCAGAGACATACAAAGGTGACGCTTACTGCGTTAAGTGCAAAGAGAAGCGTGATTTCGAAGGAACTGTAAAGGTTTCTGACTCTGGTCGTCGCATGGCACAAGGCATCTGCCCAGTGTGTGGCACCAAGGTCAATCGCATTCTTGGCAAAGCACAGTAATTAAATTTCGTTTCGCGTAGGTGAGCTCTGGTTCACTTGCAAACGTCTAGCGTTATGAAAGACCCTCGCACGTAATAGTGCGGGGGTCTTTTATCTGCAACTGCCTTACCGCTGGCGTATTGCTCCTGGTGATTGATTCAAACCAGAGCGCCAGTTAATCCCTGGATTTCCACAGATGTGGCAACTATCGCTCATCCGAAGCGCTCGCCAACACCATTCTTCGGCTCATGATCACACAACCAGAACACACACCAGATTTCCCTATTTCTTCATCTACGAATCAAACTGAACTTGAGAAAAGCACGCAGCGAATTACACGTAGATATATAAAGGGCTCTCGCCCAGCTCGAGTGACAAGAATTTCTATTGAGAGTGTGGATTGCGATGGGTTGGATTCTTCCAAGCCACGACTTAAACAAGGGGTCCGCATAAGTCAATCCTGTTCAAAGCAGGAAAAATCCTTAGTTATCGCTTCGGCACATCGAGCGATTTCAATTAATCATCCTGGGGCACGAGCAATAATTGCAAAGTTTGATGGACAACATTGCGCAATTGACATAAGCAATGAAATTGATGCACCACTTGAAGTAGTAGAAAAAGTGATTAGCGAATTAGAGATTACACAGTTAGTAGATGTCGCACATTCAAAAATTAGATTGCACAATA
This sequence comes from Candidatus Planktophila sp., assembly GCA_044233285.1. Lineage (GTDB taxonomy): Bacteria > Actinomycetota > Actinomycetes > Nanopelagicales > Nanopelagicaceae > Planktophila. The sequence continues at coordinate 7,604 of JBIIKH010000014.1, forward strand.
GATTTCAATCTCCAATAGCCGAACGTGCCGCTAATACAGATGATCAGAGCAATGATGCATCCTTTAAACAACTGCAGCTACGAATGTCTCCGGAATTAAGTCAGACAACATGGCTCTCGGGTGTTATTGATGGAGGTGTTCAAAAACTTTCCTCCCGGCAAAGTTTTGGAGTCGAGATTCATGGTGAAAATCGTTTAGCAATACTGATTTATGCTGCTTTACTGGCAAGTGGAGTAACTAATACTAAGTTTTCAATAACTTCCCAGCGAGAGAAAAACGCGATCTGTGACATTGATTTGGGAACAGGCCTCTTGAGAGTGAGTGATTTTGGCCTTAATTACAAGTCACGAATTGAAGAATTAACCAGAGAGTGGTCACTTTTTCCAACAGCATCAAAAAATGTTAAGGGAACAATTAGTTCACCAATTCCTGAAAACAATGTGCGGGTAATAGTTGGGGATTACACCCCACAATTGATAGAGCAATTGATGAGGGATCGAATGGACCACTTATTCGTAGGCGCAGTATTTGGGGGAGCGGCGTATGCAGGCCCTCTAGTAAAGCCAGGTAAGACGCCCTGTGTGCGATGTCTAGAAATTGGCGGGGCAGAGCGCTATGGGGTTGGGCAACTGGTGCCCTTGGCACCGCATAGTCTTGAAATTCCGGTTTCAATTTCTTATCAAATTGCTGGAACTATTGTGCAGGCGATCTTGCAGCTAATAGACACGGGTGAATGTGAACTAACCGGTGCCCAAATCTGTTTCGATTACACATCTCCTGTTCACAAAGAGCCGGTCAGAATTGCTCGACACCCCCAATGTGCATGTCAATGGGATTAAGTGCTTATCCACATCAACAGAGCAAAGAATTCGAGACCGCACATTTCTTAACAAGAATTCTCTAACTTCCAAGAAGTACCAATAGATATCCCTAACCAAATTACAGAATAGCCGGAGGAACGATGAATACGATTGCAGAACGAGTAGTTCGAGCAGAAATAATTTTTCGCAACACACTGATGAAAAAACATGACCTATTCTTTGCTCGACTAAAAGATGAAAGTGGAGATGTACCTGGTTGGGTCCTTGTTGTGTTAATGACAACTGGACTAGTAACTGCCATTTGGACAATTGCCGCCCCACGGCTAACTGCGATTTTAAAGGGCTCATTGGACTCAATGAATGGGATTCGCTAAAAATTATGTTCAACAACATCGCTAAGAAAATCAGGGAAAGGGCACATCACTATCTGCGGCAAGAAGATGGTAATGTTGAAAGCGCTCTCGTATTAATACCGATGCTGATCCTTTTTCTAATCAGTGCGCAATTGATTGTTGCAACCAACATAAGAAATACAGAAATGGCGCTAGCTCAAGGCGACGCTTCTGCCCGTGCTATTTCACATATGTTTCAGCCCGGAGATGAAGTTATTGAGGTTGGTGGTCGTATAGAAAAGATTCAAGTTCTCATCACGCACCGCACTCACATACTTCCTCAATTAGTTCCTGGTCTAATGGCTCTAATGGGGGGAAACCCTGCTACAGATGTTGTGGGCATTGCGGTCATTGAACCGACTAATTCTTGAAATGAAGCAAGTAGCTAAGCACCTTAAGCACAAGTTAAATTCTGAATCTGGTAGCGCGATAGTTGAGTTTGTCGCATTGGCGATTCCGTTATTCATTCCAATATTTATTTATTTGAACCATTTTTCCAGTATTAGCGTGAATGAAGAGATCGCACGTTCCATGGCCCGAGAAGTCCTTCGGGTGTATGTAATTAGTGAGAGTGACTCAGCTGCGCGAGATCTCTCTAGCAAAACTACCAATCTTCTAGCACACCGCTGGCACTTATCCGGCTCTGAAATCTCATCTTTACAAACACATATGGACTGCACCCACTCTCCATGTTTATCAGCCAATGGTCGGATCAAATTGACGATTTCTTACACCGATCAACAAACTGGACGTAGTGTTTCAGCTAGCGCTCAAGAACACTTAAGTCCATGGCTTTCTTGAGCATGAGAAAATTTCGTAATTGGACTAAAGAAACAGAGGATGAGTCAGGGTCTATCTCTGTAATTGTCATCGGACTTTTCCTCATTACCGTCGCTTCTCTGATGGTTATGACAGATGTTTCAACATTGATTGTTGCAAAACGTTCCTTAGTGCAAGCAACAGAGGCTGCAGCTCAACGAGGTGTTCACACTTTGGATAAAGGTAGTTACTACCAAGGTAAAGCGAATGTATTCACCGTTCCTTTGGCGGTGGCAACACAACGAGCACATCCGGTCATCCCAATAGATTGCAATCGCGGGGGATATGAAGTTCTGCTTGAACTACATTCATGGAGGGATGACGATAGTGATTTAAAGTGGCATCAATTAGAGGAAATACAACTAACCAATTACCAATGTAACGGGCAATCCTTAGTCATTCAAACACGATCAGAAGTTAGATTGCCCTTTAAGGTTCCATTTTCATCAATAGATTCGGTGTTTTTAACTGCCTCAGTGGGAACTACTAATCAGGTTCAAGAAGGCTTCTATCTATTCGGAATTCGCTTGCACTAGAGGGCACGGGTATCCTTGGCACATGGCCGCACGTGAATATCAATTAGAGATTGACGCGGTTGATGCGACCCTAGTTTCTATCGAAAAAGTTCTAGATCTGCCAAAACTTCGTAAGCAAGCCGATGAACTAGAAGTTGAAGCCGGCGTTCCCAATCTTTGGGATGATCCCGAGGCTGCACAAAAAATTACAAGCCGTCTGTCACGTGTGCAGTCTGTGATTGCCAAGTTATCTGGGCTTCGTCAGCGCGTGGAGGATCTTTCCATCCTTTTTGAATTAGCTGCAGGCGAGCCAAGTGGAATTCAAGATGCCGAGAATGAACTAGATGCGGTTAAAAAATCAGTTAGCGAACTAGAAGTCCAAACTTTGCTCAATGGTGAGTATGACGATCGCGATGCATTGATCACTATTCGCTCAGAAGCAGGTGGAGTTGAAGCTGCGGACTGGGCTGAGATGATTATGCGGATGTACCTTCGTTACTGCGAACGCCATAATTTCACCGTTAATGTCCTAGAAACATCCTATGCAGAAGAAGCAGGAATTAAATCAACAACCTTTAAAGTTTCTGCACCGTATGCCTACGGAACTTTATCTGTCGAACAAGGAACACATCGTTTAGTTCGTATTTCACCTTTTGATAGTCAGAGCCGCCGGCACACTTCATTTGCAGGTGTCGAAGTTGTCCCGGTAGTTGAACAAAGCGATCACATTGAGATTGATGAAAAAGACATTCGTGTTGATGTGTATCGCTCGTCAGGTCCTGGTGGGCAAGGTGTTAACACCACAGACTCTGCTGTTCGCTTAACTCACATTGCGACAGGAATTGTTGTTTCTTGCCAGAACGAGCGTTCGCAAATTCAAAACAAAGCAACAGCTATGGCTGTGTTGCAATCTAAGTTATTGGAGCGCCGCCGCCAAGAAGAGCAAGCAAAAATCAATGCTCTAAAAGGTGATAACTCGGGTTCATGGGGTAATCAGATGCGCTCCTATGTTTTAGCGCCGTATCAAATGGTTAAAGACCTACGGACTGATTATGAAACGGGAAACACATCTGCCGTTTTAAATGGTGAAATCGATGAATTCATCGAAGCCGGCATTCGCTGGCGCCGTAGTTCCTAAATGCTGAGAATCTGCAAGATTCGATGAATCTCACACTTTCTTCAGGCTCAAACTCGCGTTAGATCCGAAGATTTCAGCCTCCCTTCCTTAAACTAGGCGCAGGTCGAAGGTGGTTCCCCGAACTCCACCCCGCAGATGCAATGGGAGATCCAATGATTCGCTTTGAAAATGTCACCAAGATTTACTCCGGTCAGGAGCGCCCAGCCCTTGATTCTGTAAATCTTGAGATTGTAAAAGGCGAGTTTGTGTTTCTAGTTGGACTTTCAGGTTCAGGAAAATCAACTTTCTTACGTCTAGTCCTTCGTGAAGAGCGTCCAACTGCAGGTTCAATCCATGTTGCTGGAAAAGACTTAGGAACGTTGGCAAAGCACAAGGTGCCAGAACTTCGCCGTTCTGTTGGAACAGTTTTCCAAGATTTCCGATTGCTTCCAAACAAGACAATTACTGAAAACGTTGCCTTTACATTGCATGTACTGGGATATTCACAGAAAGAAATTAATCGTGAAGTTCCGGAAGTTTTAGAACTAGTTGGTTTGGAAGATAAGGGAGATCGCCGACCTTCTGAGATTTCAGGTGGCGAGCAACAGCGCGTGGCAATTGCACGCGCCTACGTTAGTCGCCCACCGATCTTGATTGCAGATGAGCCAACCGGAAACTTAGACCCAGCAACTTCTGTGGGCATTATGAAGTTGCTGGACCGAATTAATCGTGAAGGTACAACAGTTTTGATGGCAACACATGATGCAGGCATTGTGGATCAAATGCGTAAGCGCGTTATTGAACTTGATGCAGGACATGTAATCCGCGACCAAGTTCGTGGTGTTTATGGATACACGGGCTAAAGGAGAGCACACATGCGCGCAAGATTTCTTCTGAGTGAAGTTCGAATTGGACTTCGTCGCAACTTCACAATGACTTTTGCAGTTGTCGTAACAACAGCTATTTCATTGTCATTGCTGGGTATAGGGCTTCTTTCAAATGCTCAAGTCGGTGCAATGAAGGATTATTGGTATGACAAGATTGAAGTTTCTGTTTTCTTGTGTGGAAATCTCTCAGATTCCCCGTCTTGTGCAGCAGGTGTTATTACAGCCGATCAACGCATAACCATCCAAAAGGATCTTCAGGATATGACTGTCGTTGAAAGTGTTTTCTACGAATCACAATCAGAAGCATTCAAGCGTTTTCAAGAGCGGTTTAAGGATTCAGCGATCGCTCAAAATGTGACAGCAGATCAGTTGCCAGAATCCTTCCGAGTTAAGTTAAAGGATCCAACTCAATTTGCAGTAATCGTTAGCGCATTTAGTGGCCGACCAGGAGTTGATGTAGTGCAAGATCAACGTACAATTCTCGAAAAATTCTTTAAGTTATTAGGTGTCCTGCGAAATGGTGCATTGGCAGTTGGATTAGCATCTGTATTAACCGCGGCACTTTTGATTTCAAACACTTTACGTATTGCAGCATTTAATCGTCGACGTGAAACCGGTGTAATGAAACTAGTTGGTGCATCCTCTTGGTCGATTCAGCTTCCTTTCTTACTGGAAGGTGTTATCTCAGCCGTTATTGGGTGGGGCTTGGCAACGGGATTACTTGCGGGGTTAAAGAGTGTGATTGATTCAAATGTTGCTCCGCTTCTAACCTTCACAAAATTCTTTGGTTGGGGCGAGGTCTGGGTGGCTTCTGCTTGGTTGTTGGCAACAGGCCTAGTCGTGTCTATTCTGGCCTCAGTCATCACCCTTCGCCGTCACTTAAAGGTCTAATTCCAAGCAACTTGGCGACTCTCATTGGTTGGTAATGAGAGAATTGCGTCCTGCAATCCAATACGTGGATGCATTCAATAAGGGCGGTGATGCGGCATGGTGAAAGAGATAGGCCGCAAGGTCATTGCTCAAAATAAAAAAGCACGTCACGATTACTCAATTTCTGATGTTATTGAGTGCGGACTAGTGCTTACTGGTACTGAAGTTAAGTCACTTCGTGCTGGGCGCGCATCCCTCATTGATGGCTTCGCCATGGTTAATGATGGTGAATTGTGGTTAATGGGCGTTCATATCCCTGAATACACAGAAGGAACGTGGACTAATCACACACCACGTCGCGATCGCAAACTTTTGGTTCACAAGAATGAACTCAACAAGTTGATTGGAAAACTGAAGGATTCAGGAACAACCCTTGTTCCGCTGCAGCTCTACTTTAAAGATGGACGAGCCAAGGTCGAAATCGCTGTTGCTAAGGGTAAAAAGGCGCACGATAAGCGCGAAGCGATAAAGGAGCGCGAGGCCGATCGTGAAGTCTCACGGGTTGTCTCGCGCACATTAAGCGGTAAAGCCAGTCGTGCCGCATCAAAATATGAGGATTAACACCTTCTTGCATTTCTGATTTACACTTATCTCACCGCCGCTTCGATACCTCAATTTTTGAGGCAACGTTGCGACGGCGCAAGAAATTGACAATTAAATAGGGGAAAAGAATTACGTTTCTTTTTCTCCAAGTTGTATGTGTGAAAGCACATTAAATCTTGGGGGTGAACGGTCTCGACTTTGGATGTTGAGCCAGGGGAAGCGGGCCGAGGAAGCCGGAATGATCTCGTAAACCAATAATCCGTGCAAAAAATAACTGCAGACCTTAAAAAGTCTGAATTCGCACTAGCTGCATAAGCTACTGTGATTCCGTTAGCCCAGGTGCCGCTCTCGACCTGGAATCTAGCGTCGACTAGGGGGCTCTTCACTTCATTGGTGTTGCAGACGATGAAGGAGAACAGTTTTGCAACTGAGTTCGTCGAAGAAATGTGTGTAAAAACTTCGGGACTGAGAAAGCGATAATCACACTACGCCCGTAGAAGCCCTGTTTTAATACCGAAGGACCCGGGTTCGATTCCCGGCACCTCCACACAGCACGTGATTAATTGCTTTTTAATCACAGTAATTTGAAATACAAAAAGGTCCTGAGATTCCTCAGGACCTTTTTGTATAGTTCTTTTAACTTACATATTTTTATTAAGGAATACTTTCAGCATCTACTGAGTAGCCCAAAATTTCACCGACTCCTGTGATTTTTCCAGTCACGGTTACTTCTTGTCCAATCGTGAAAGCACTTACAGCACCAACAAGGCTCTCATCGATATTCACAGTCACGTTGATGAACGAAAATTCATCGTCTCCGCGCAATGAGAAGTAATCACCAGAGGCATCAATGTTGTACACAATGCCAGTGATTTTTACTCTCTGGTCTTCCCAAGTTGTCTTCGCATTAAGAGCGTTGCCTTCAAGAGCGGCAATCAATTCTTCCGCAGTAACTGGCGTAGCAGGTTCTGCCGGAGCTTGAGTAGCGGTATCAGTGGCAGAATTATCTGAATCTGACGATCCACCACCGGCTTGCATCGCGATAACGAGTACCACAACGCCAATGGCCCAAAATCGCTTTTTCTTAAACCATGGTCGCTGTGCATCTTTAGGAGCATTATTTGCTTCAGACATTTTCAACCTTTCGGGTAGTTTTTGGAAGAGTAACACCCCTGCACATGGGGAAAAGGGTGCTTCACTTCCTATTGTGGCAGAAGTGACTAGTCAAATACAGAGCGCTTTACTGAATTCCACAACTTATTTGCGCGCGTATCGGTTCTGCGAAGTTGCCGAACTGAGTTAGAAACCGACTGTAAAACTAATGTTGCCCGCCTGGGCCATGGCCATCCCGCCCAGAGGATATTCCGAAGCGCTTAACTTTTTTAGCTCGAATAATTTCACTGCCATCCGCGCTATAAACAGGTAGTACTTTCTTGCCTCTAAAGTTAGAGTTCTTAGAAAAGTACTCAAGGTGTAGGGCAAAATATAGAAGCGCAAGAGAAAAAAGCCCAAGAAACTTAAGTGGGAGAATATCGATAAAGAGTAGAAAACAACTCAGCGGTAAGCCAATAAGTAGGAAGAAACCTTGAATTAGGCGTCTGATTATTGTGAGAATCAGAGCAACATTTTTTGACCGAGAATTGATAGCGATAGCGAACACGGGAAGAGAGAGTACGAGAGCAAATACTCCAGAAACAATTGGGGTAAAGACAACAATTGCGCTAAAAATGGCAAGTGATTCCATCTCTAGCTCCCCCATTCATTTCGAAGCGCTGCGAACAACACCATGTTCTCACGAGATCCATCCGCGCGACAGGACTTGTCTCTCAACACACCCTCTTGCAGGTATCCGGCATTTGAAAGCACCTTCAAAGAAGGCTTATTGGATTCGACGACGAGAGCTTCTATCCGCTGAAAACCTATTGTTTCAAAACCGTATCCAGTTAATAGTTTTGTTGCAGCAGTAGCTATTCCTTTACCCCGAGCGTTCGCCGTTATCCAATAACCAATCTCGGCCTTAGCTTCATCTAGAACTAATGTGTGAAAAGAAACGGCTCCGGCAAAATTTCCATCGTATTCAAGGACTAATTGAATTTCTGTCTGAAGAGTGAATCCATTGGGAGAGCGCTCACGCACATAATGTTCAGCATTTGCCAATTGATAATTTGCTGGAATTCGTGTGAACCTAGGAATCAAGGGATCTTGGACGCCCTCAAAAATCGAAGTGATGTCCCGTTCTTCAGGCTTTCGAAGCGTAATCAACCCATATTGCAAGGTTGGTACTTCTGTGGGCCACCAGATCATTTATCTAGTATTACAGATTGATTAACCTTCTTGTAGATCCGTCGGTGCACCATGCACATCAAGTACATCTGCGCCTAACTTAGAGCCCTCACCACTGCGATTAAGTGGCGTTTTTGGCTTTGCATCATCCTTATAAATAGCAGGAATTGAACCAAGCAAACCTTTTTGGAAATCTTCAAAAGCCTGGAGAACCTCGCGCTTTGTATTCATAACGAAGGGACCCATCCACGCGACAGGTTCTTTAATTGGTGCTCCGCCAAGAATAAACAGTTCAAGTTCAGGAGATCGCGCTTCTTGCTGATTTGCAGCCCGCACAACAATTGTGTCGCCATCGCCAAAAACAGTTAATTGGCCCATCTGCACGGGACGTGCTTCATCGCCAACAAATCCATGTCCTGCCATTGTGTAGACAAGAGCGTTGTAATCCTTGCGCCATGGCAAACGTAATTCAGCACCCGCTGCAACAGTTGCATGCAGCAAAGTAATTGGAGTTTGAGTTGAACCTGGACCAAAGTGTCCAGCAACTTCACCGGCAATTACCCGCAATAACGAACCGCCATCGGCAGATGAAAGTAAGGCAACATCTTTGGCGCGAACATCTTGATATGCAGGAGGCGACCACTTCTTTGCAGCGGGTAAATTCACCCAGAGCTGGAATCCATGGAATAAGCCACCAGACATAACTAAACTTTCTGGGGGAGTTTCAATGTGAAGAATTCCGGCTCCGGCTGTCATCCACTGTGTGTCGCCATTTGAAATCGTTCCACCACCACCATTGTTATCTTGGTGATCAAAGATTCCATCAATAATGTAGGTAACGGTTTCAAATCCGCGGTGTGGGTGCCAAGGAGTACCTTTTGGCTCACCTGGTGCGTATTCAACTTCGCCCATTTGATCCAAGTGAATAAATGGATCAAGTTCTGCCATATCAACACCAGCAAATGCACGACGAACAGGAAAGCCTTCGCCTTCGAATCCTTGAGGCGCAGTTGTAATGCTTTTTACCGTGCGAGCACGTGCGCCAATAACTTCGTTTACACGAGGCAATACTGTGATGTCGTTGACGGTTACTGCAGGCATTGGACGCTCCTTAGTTCAGAACCCAAGAGTAATTGAACATTCAACTACCTGCAACTCCTGAATCAGAGAGCTTTGAGTGCTGAAACAACCTTAGTCAGCGAAGCTTTTGCATCACCGAACAAGAGCATTGTCTTTGGATCATAGAGAAGTTCATTTTCAATACCAGCAAATCCTGGGCGCATTGAACGCTTCAAGAAAATGATGTTGGCAGCATTATTTACTTCAAGAATTGGCATTCCATAAATTGGGCAACCAGGTGTTGTTTGGGCAGCAGGGTTAACAACATCGTTTGCACCAATAACAATTGCAACATCTGTCTGACCAAAGGTTGGATTCACTTCATCCATTTCTTGCAATTGATCATATGGAACATTTGCTTCGGCTAGAAGCACGTTCATGTGACCTGGCATGCGACCTGCAACGGGGTGAACACCATATGCAACGTCAATGCCCTTTGAAATCATCAAGTCAGCTAATTCGCGAACAGTGTGTTGTGCTTGTGCAACGGCAAGTCCAAATCCAGGAACAATTACAACTCGACGTGCGTAGTTAAGCAAGATTGCAACATCATCCGGTGAACCTGAACGAACTGGTCGTTCTTCACCAGCTGCTGCCACATCTTGCGGCTTTGCTGTAAATGCACCGAACAATGTTCCGAATAGTGAACGTCCCATGGCCTCTGCCATCAAGCGGGTCAAGATGGTTCCAGATGCACCAACAAGTGTTCCAGCAATGATCAATAAAGTTGAATCAAGTACATAACCACTTGCCGCCACAGTTAAACCGGTGAATGCATTAAGTAGTGAGATAACAATTGGAACATCTGCGCCGCCAACAGGAAGCACGAATAAGATTCCGAATAGTAGTGACAGGCCAGCCAAAATCAGCAGCGGAGTTGTTCCAAGTGAGTTAACGACCCATCCACCAACGCCAAGAACTGAAGCGAGAGTGGCGGCGATGACAAAGCGACCCGCAGGGAAAACTACTGGTCTAGTTGTCATCAACTCTTGCAACTTCATAAAGGTAACAATTGACCCGCTAAATGAGACACAACCGACGATTACCGTGAAGACTGTAAATACAACGACAGGGGTGGATGCTTTAGCGCCAAGATTCAAGTACTCAACGATTGCTACTAATGCTGCTGCGCCACCACCCACACCATTAAATAGTGCAACAAGTTGTGGCATCTGGGTCATTTGAACCTTGCGAGCCGCAGGAACTCCGATGACAAGCCCAATTGCGATTGCTCCAAGAATCCAACCCAGATTATTGAGGGGTAGTGAAGATTTTTCATTGGAGTAGAAAAAGACAACCAGCGTTGCCAACCCAGCACCAAAGGCACCAATTAAGTTGCCTCGTCGAGCAGTCTTTGGGTGTGACAAACCTTTAAGTGCAAGAATAAATGCGATACCGGCAGCTAAGCCAATGAGGTCATATAGCGTGCGACTCATTTCTCATTTCCTTTGAACATTTCAAGCATTCGGTCGGTTACGACAAACCCACCAACCATGTTGATAGTTGCAAGAATAATTGCAGCAACTGAAAGGCCTAATTCAAGATTTGTTTCACTGTGATCGGCCACAATGATCGCTCCGACCAAGATAACTCCGTGAATTGCATTAGCACCTGACATTAATGGTGTATGCAATGTGGAAGAGACCTTTGAAACTACCTCAAAGCCCACAAAAACAGAGAGAACGAAAATTGAAACAATCGCCATCGCATCCATTACTGAGCTCCTCTTCGTGATCCGCCATGAGTAACAGCTGCGCCGTTGATAATTTCATCATCAAAATCAAGATTAAATGCGACCTTTTGCTCTTCTTTTGCAGGGATTGTGAACAAAGACAAGAGATTTACAACGTTTCGTGAGTATAAGAATGATGCGTGAAATGGCAGTTGGCTCGGTACATCTTTACCGCCCCATATCCGAACACCACCTGCGGTTTCAACAATTTCGCCAGGCTTTGATCCTTCAACATTTCCACCAGTCTCAGCAGCCAAGTCAACGATGATTGTTCCTGGAGCCATTGAATCCACCATTGCTTGAGTCATCAGACGTGGCGCTTGGCGACCAGGAACTGCTGCAGTAGTAATTACAACATGAGATTTTGCAATGTAAGGTGTTAACAGTTCGCGTTGTTTTGCCGCGCGATCCTCTGTCATCTCACGGGCATAGCCACCAGCACCTTCTAGTGCTTCAAGTTCTAGTTGAATAAATGTTGCACCCATCGAACGAACTTCATCAGCAGAAGCTGGACGAACATCGTATGCGGAAACCACTGCGCCTAATCGACGTGAAGTCGCAATTGCTTGCAAACCAGCAACGCCTGCACCAAGTACTAAAACTTGTGCCGGAGTAACAGTTCCAGCCGCTGTCATCAGCATCGGGAAGAATCGAGGGGATAGTTCTGCTCCAACAACTGCTGCGCGATATCCGGCACAGAGTGCTTGTGAAGTTAATGCATCCATTGATTGAGCACGTGAAATACGTGGAACAAGTTCTAGTGAAAATGCTGTAACTCCAGCGGCCGCGGCTGCCTCAATTGAATCCACTGCAGTAACGGGAGATAAAAATGAAATTGTGATTGCGCCTTTTTTCAAGGTCGCCATTTGTTGGGCTGTAAGCGGCTGAACAGAAAGAACTACATCAGCATCAGATAGAACATCACCTAGTTTCACAGTGGCACCAGCTGCTGTGAAATCAGCATCTGTTGCCTGCGAATGGGAACCCGCCCCAGATTCAATAACTACATCCAGGCCTAATCGAGTCAGCTTATTGATGATGTCTGGAACAAGCGCAACACGCTTTTCTCCAGCTTTGATTTCCTTCGGAACGGCTACGCGCATAGCCAAATATTAGTGGGTGGAACCCTTCAAGTCACCTTTTATTAGGTGATAGAGAATCGATTGAATAGTTGTTCGGCGGTGGTAGGCCTCTCTCCATACGACAGAACGTGGGCCATCGATTACTGATGCTTCCACTTCTTCACCACGATGAGCAGGTAAACAATGCATAAATAATGAATCCTTGCTTGTTAACTTCATAAGATTTTCAGTTACAGCAAACGGTGAGAGTGCTGGCACCTTTTCAGCACGATCTGCTTCTGAATCTCCCATAGACATCCAAACATCTGTATATAGAACCGATGCATCTTTTGCTGCAGCGTCTGGATCGTGAGTAACTTCAACTTTACCGCCATTATGTGATGCAATTTTTTTTGCGACAGCTACGACAACAGGATCTGGTGCCCACTTACCACTAGGTGTGGCTGCAACAACATGTGCACCCATAATTGCACCCATGAGCAACCAAGCATGAGACATGTTGTTTCCATCTCCAAGGTAAACAAATTTACGACCAGAAATATCTGTGCCAAAGTTTTCGCGAATTGTTAACCAATCAGCTAGTAACTGTGTTGGATGATCTTCATCCGTTAACGCATTAATTACCGGAATTGAGGCATTCGCGCCAAGTTCATCCACATCGGCCTGCGCAAATGTTCGAATGATCAGTGCACTGCAATAGCCACTTATTATCTTTGCTGTATCCGCAATGGTTTCGCCACGACCTAACTGCAATTCATCTCCACGAATAAAGATTGGAGTTCCACCAAGGTGAGCAACGGCTGTTTCGGATGACAGACGGGTTCGAGTTGAAGGTTTAGTCATGTAAATTGCAACTGACTTATTTGCTAAAGCGGTATGTGAACGCAGAGGATTCTCAGCAAATTCGGCTGCTGTCGACAGCAATAATTCGACATCGGCGCGGCTCAAGTGCTCAGTTCGCAGTAAGTCCTTCATTTGTGAATTCTACCCGTACTTTTGAGGTGCTCGAAGGTATTCTTATCCACCTAATGGGCCTCTTTAAGAAAATCGGAACAGACGGTGATACCGATCTGCTGACCCGACCATCCGAAGAACTACTCGAAGATGATGGTGGGCATGATCGTTTCTCACATTATGTGAAGAAAGAGAAGATCGTTGAATCAGCGGTTACGGGCAAGTCAGTTAAAGCTCTGTGTGGCAAGAAATGGACTCCATCTCGAGATCCTGAAAAGTATCCAATCTGCCCAACCTGCAAGGAAATATATGCAGGATTGAAATCAGCACCCGAAGACAAATAACTATGAAGCGCAGGATTGGCTTCGCCCTTTCTCTACTTTTACTTTTCACCGTAGCAGTGCAGCCTTTGCAGGCAGTGGACAAAGAACCACGAAAGGTATTGTCTGGCTGGATTCCTTATTACTCTGTTAAAACCGTGTTGCCATTAGTGCGCAAACTTCCTTCAGCCCCACCTAATGTCGCAGGCCAGCCTGCCATTTGCGATGCATCTCAATACGGTCCAGCTGAAAATCAGGCGATCGAAAATTCATACCTTTTCACCAACAAGGACTTGATGAAAGAGGTCATGCCATTTTGGTTTAGCTTAAAAAGTCCAACGGTGATTCGCGATGATTACGTCAGCGGGAATCCATCGTGGCCTATGGCAGACACTGTGTGTTTAATGCGCAGGGCCGGGCTGCAGGTAATTCCAACAATGACTGACGGCACCGACAAACTTGTTCTTTCAGAGTATTTATCCAATGCCGCAACTCGCACAACACTTGTGAAAACAATTGTGGAATTGGTTATGAAAAATAACTTTGATGGAATTGATCTAGATTATGAGGGGTTTGCTTTTGTTGATGGAAATTCAACCTGGAGTAAAACTGCCCCGAGGTGGGTTGCTTTTGTAAAAGAATTGAGCGTTGCATTGCGAGCAAATAAAAAATTGCTTTCAGTTTCAACTCCATATTTATACAACCCTAATGAGGCACAAAAGGGTTACTATGTTTATGCATGGGCAGAAATTGCAAGCAGTATCGATCGACTTCGAATAATGACTTATGACTATTCAGTTGCAAAGCCAGGGCCGATGGGTCCTTTGTCATGGACTGAAAAAACTATTCAATATGCAATAAGTGTCATGCCAGCTTCGAAGGTGTATGTGGGATTGCCTGGATATGGCCGTGATTGGATCACATCAGTAAACGGAAAGTGTCCTACATCAGCACCTCCTGGATTAATAGGTGGAGCAAAGGCTGCAACATTTAAAATGAATTACGCTGCTGCAAAAGCGGCAATTGACGGTGCAATTCCAATCTATAACGAAAAATTTGGCGAAGCTACATATAACTACTCGCAGAGTTACAACGGATTGTCTGCAACCGGTGCATCAACGGCCTGCACGGTGAATCGAACTGTTTGGTATCAAAATGCTCGAAGTTATGCCGATCGCATGGCGTTAGTTGCAAAGTATCGTCTTGGTGGCGCTGCTATGTGGACTTTAGGAATGGAAGATGTTGAGGCGACAACCCAAATTCGAAATGCTGCTCTGGCAATCGCACCAGATCCAGTAGTCAATACGATGACTTTTGAAAATATTGATCAAGGTTCTGTTTACTACGGCAGCCTCTTCACGGTTAAAGGTCTGTTTACATTGAAAGATAAAACACCTATAGCAGGGCTAACTGTTTCCCTGGAAATAAAGCGCCCGAATGAATCGACGTGGACAAAGATTACAGATTTAGTAACAGCAAACGATGGAAGTGTTACGACGCCTATGACTTTAGGTGGAGATACTTCGATTCGTTTAACAACCGTCGGCACCTGGGAGCGCTCAGAATCTGTGAGCAAAGAGGAGAAAGTTTCTGTAAAAAGCCTTTTTCAGATTGATCGACCAGTATCTGTATCAAAGGGTGCTGCATTTACGATTAAAGCTCAATTACTTCCTAAGTTGGCTGGCAAGTCTGCCAATCTCCAGAAAAAAGTTGATGGAAAATGGCAAAATGTTGGTGCAGTTTCAGTATCTGACGCAAATGGAGCGTTCACATTTAACGCAACTGAACCAAAGCGAGGAGTCGTAATGATGCGTGTTCAAGTAATCGGTGGCATTGCATCTGAACAATTTGCGATTGTGATTAGGCAGTAATGGTTAAAATCAAAGACAAAATCGAAGAAGAGTTACAGTCGATATTTAACAACGATGCTCCCTGGATAACAATTGTGTGGGACGACCCAGTAAATCTCATGTCCTATGTGACTTATGTTTTGATGGAATTATTTGGGTACAACAAAGAAAAAGCTCATGAGTTAATGATGAAAGTTCATACTGAAGGCAAAGCAGTTGTCTCAACTGGCAGCAGAGAAGAGATGGAGCACGATGTTGCACGTCTTCACGAATATGGATTATGGGCAACGTTGCAACGTGGTGATCAAGCGATATGAGAGAAAATGAGCATGGCTTCTTTCGTCACGGGGATAACGCTTACCTAGCTAATTTCTCTGAGGCTGAGCGTGAAGTTCTGACTAATTTGGTCGAACAAATCATTGAACTATTAGCAGAACGTGTTGATAGCCATACTGATGATCCGCTAGCTGCCATGGTTGGAATCACTATGCATGACACCCCTCCAGATGACGAGGTGTTATTACGTCTCTTGCCGAATGCATACGCCGACCAAGTTGATGCCTCTGAGTTTCGGAGGTATACCGAAGCTACTTTGCGCCAAAAGAAATTGGCACACGCTATGGCTATGAGAATGCACCTCATGAGCGCAATAGATGGAATTGTAGAAGTTGATCATGATGGAGCTAATGCTTGGCTCGGAGCAATGAATGATGTTCGACTTGCACTTGGTGTGCGACTAAAGGTTGAACAAAACACCCATGAGGATTTGGAATTGCTGGCACCTGATGACCCAATGCGAGGTGTTTATGCTGTCTATAGTTGGCTTGGTTGGCTGCAAGAAAGTTTAATTTCAGCGCTCATGGACGAAACTGAATAGTCGCACTGACTCTATGTCCTTTGGCTCAAGGTAGGCTAACCCCGTGAGTGATGCCCCAATTGGAATATTTGATTCAGGTGTAGGTGGCCTCACTGTCGCACGTGCGATCTTGGATCAACTACCTAATGAATCGACTCTTTACATTGGTGATACAGCTCGGGGTCCTTATGGTCCGCGTCCACTAGCTGAAGTTCGGGAATTTGCTCTTGAAACAATAGATTTCCTGGTGGAACAAGGCGTGAAAGCAATTGTTATTGCGTGCAATACAGCATCGGCTGCAATGCTTCGTGATGCGCGTGAGCGTTATTCAATCCCGGTCATCGAAGTAATTCAACCTGCGGTGCGTCGAGCGGTTGCAGCTACACGATCAGGAAACATAGGTGTGATCGGCACTCGCGCAACCATTGACTCAAAAGCATATGTCGATGCATTTGCAGCGGCACCACAATTACAGATCACATCGATTGCGTGCCCATTGTTTGTTGAATATGTAGAGCGTGGTGAGACTTCAGGTGCGGAAATAACAAAGATTGCTAGAGAGTACTTAGCGCCAGTTATGGATGCAAAAGTTGATACTTTGGTTTTGGGATGTACTCACTACCCACTATTAACAGGTGTTATTTCATATGTAATGGGCGAAGGCGTTACCTTGGTTTCAAGTGCTGAGGAAACTGCAAAAGATTTGTATCGAACTTTGGTTGAAAATGGATCATTGCGTGCACAGTCTGCAACACCAGCAACCCATAAATTCTTAGCAACCGGTGATGCGAAGGCGTTTGAAACCTTGGCTCGGCGTTTTCTAGGTCCCGAGGTTACGCAAGTTGAACATCAAACGTTATCGAGAAACTAGGAGCTACAGATGGCACGCAATGATGGACGCACAGTTAATGATCTGCGCGAAATCAAATTCACTCGTGGTTGGTTAGATCATGCCGAAGGTTCTGTATTAGTTGAATTCGGAAAGACTCGCGTTTTGTGTGTTGCATCCTTTTCTCCAGGTGTCCCGCGATGGTTAAAAGACACTGGCAATGGATGGGTCACTTCAGAGTATTCAATGCTCCCTCGTGCAACACACACACGTTCAGATCGCGAAAGCGTTAAAGGCAAGCTTGGTGGACGAACTCAAGAGATTTCACGTTTAGTTGGGCGTTCTTTGCGTGCCGTTGTAAATATGAAAGAACTTGGCGAAAACACCATAGTAATTGACTGTGATGTTTTACAAGCAGATGGTGGAACTCGGACTGCGGCAATCACAGGCGCATATGTTGCACTCGCTGATGCAATTTCATGGGCAAAAGCCCAAGGTCACATTAAAGCAGATGCAAAGCCGCTCAATGATTCTGTTGCTGCGGTAAGTGTTGGAATCATTGATGGTGTTCCCATGCTGGATCTTTGCTATGAAGAAGATGTTCGTGCGGGCACTGATATGAATGTTGTAGTTGCAGGCGATGGGCGATTCATTGAAGTTCAAGGAACCGCAGAGGGCGAACCGTTTGATCGCGCGCTATTAAATCAACTTCTAGATTTGGCAGTTGCTGGTTGTTCAACACTTAATCAGATGCAGAAAGCTGCACTTGCTAAGTAATGTCTCACAAACTTGTTTTAGCAACTCGTAATCAAGGAAAGATCACCGAGTTTCGTCGCATTCTGGATGCTTTAGCACCGGGGGCAATAGAACTTGTCGGAGTAGATCAATTTCCAGATTTAATTGATGTTGAAGAAACTGGATCAACATTTGAAGAGAACTCATTGCTGAAGGCGCGATACACGAGCCAAGCAACTGGCTTGCCTGCAATCGCAGATGATTCAGGGTTATGTGTAGATGCCCTCAATGGCGATCCAGGAATATTTTCTGCCAGATGGGCAGGTGAGCACGGCAATGACCAAGCAAATCTGGAGAAAGTTCTAGATCAGCTCAAAGATGTTCCACACGACAAGCGCACCGCGCACTTTATGTGCGTAGCCTCGCTAGTTATGCCCGATGGTCGCCAACAGGTTGCCCAGGGTCGTTTTGATGGACATATTCTGCATATCCCAATTGGCGAGAATGGATTTGGTTATGACCCAATATTCCAGCCTGCCGGGATGTCCATTTCTTCTGCACAAATGAGCGCTGAAGAAAAGGATGCGCTCAGCCACCGTGGAAAATCACTGCGCTCATTGGCGCCTCATGTCATCCAAATGCTTGCGAGCCTGGGGTAGCCTTTGCCTATCACAGTGCGTTAATTACGTGCATATAGCAATCCAAGGAGTTCGAAGTGGCCGTTAAGAAGACCGCAAAGAAGGCAGCAAAGAAGTCTCCTGCAAAGAAGACAGCTGCAAAGAAGTCGCCAGCTAAAAAAGCTGTAGCGAAAAAGAAAACTACTAAAAAAGCTGTAGCCAAGAAAGCAGTTGCTAAGAAGACTGCAAAGAAGGCACCGGTAAAGAGAGTTGCCAAAAAAGCAGTTGCTAAGAAAACTGCAAAGAAGGCAGTTGCTAAGAAAACTGCAAAGAAGGCACCGGTAAAGAGAGTTGCCAAGAAAGCAACAACTCGAGTTACATCTGCGCCAGCAGCGGTTGTAGCAGCACCAGTTAAACCTGTTGCACCAGTGACTCCACCTAAACCTGTTGCAGCTCCTAAGAGTTCAACATCTAAGCGAGTTGTATGGATTGTTCTTCTTGGAATTGCTGTTCTAGCTGCAATTGTTTGGACTAATTCATCTAAATCAACTGATGATGATGCAGCCCCTACACCAACGATGTCAGAGTCTGCTGAGCCAAGTGCATCAGCTGAACCATCTGCTTCAGAGTCTGCTGCACCAGTTGCAGCAGTAGAAGCACCATCAAAGTTTGTTGCTCTCAATAGCGAAGGCGGATTAAAGCTTCGCTGGATTGCACCAACAGCCATTGATGGCCTAACCGGCTATAACGTCGAAATTCGCGCAAATGGCACGGGTGAATGGACAGTCATTGCAACTGTTCCAGTAGATCAACTAACTCAGGATGTTACAAAGGCAAGCGACACAGGCTGGACTCAGTTCCGCGTTTCATCTGTGTATTCAGATGGACAAACTGCATCAGCTACTGCTTTTGGAATTCCAGGAGAGTTCAAGTAAATCGCAATAGTCAATTAGCTTAAATTAAAAATCCCTCACCGAACGGTGGGGGATTTTTAATTTCTAAATAATTGCAGAAATCTATAATTGTGCAGAAATTGCCTCTACATAAGAACGAACACCTGCAGGTGAAAGATGAACGCCGTCTGGGCCAAAGTATTCAGAATGGCCTTCGGAAATAGAGGCCCAATCAACTACATAAGCGCCATAGGTTGCTGCATATTGTGAAATTAGTGCGTTGTTGTCATCTCTCCAAGGGCGCGGAACTGCCGTGTTTACAACGACAATTCTAGGTTGATCTTTAATTTCCTCAAAAATAGCGGCAACCTGGGCTTCACTTAATTTGTTGTTATTGCCTAAATTCAAAACAATTGTTGCCGTACTCATGTTCGCTTTGTCATTTGTAATTACTTCAAGAAGTTCAGTTGCCTGTCGGCCTACTCGTGCATTGATTAATCCAATGTCGTGACGGGAATCCAACTCAAATCTAATTCCGAGAATTACAGAATCACCGGTTACCCACAAACCAGGATTAGTACCATCTGTAGGAAGTGGCTGCGTATCTATTGGTGGTTGCAATTGCTGCTTTAGTTCGGCTAATTGTCTATCACCTTTGATGATTGCACTTGATGCTACTGAAGCAGCTGACCCAAGTATAGAAATCACAATCAGCAGAACGCCAATTTTTTGACGAATTTGCACACGCTTTGTTCGGTACTTCATTCCCTTGAACCAGTAATCAATTAGTCCACTTCGAACTGGCAGCTCTACTAAACGTAATGAAATATCTGCAAGTGCAAAAACAACTAAAATTCTCAATGCTACTAATGCCCAATCCGAACCTTCCAGATCAAAATTTGGGCGAGTGACTTGAAAAATTACCCAGTGCCACAGGTAGATTGCATATGAACGCTCTCCGATCCAAATAAATGGCTTACTGCTTAAAATCGGTGCAAAACGTGATGCTGGATGCACAACCGAAGTGATAATTGCGCAACCAAATATTCCCGCCAAAGGAAAAGCCAATTTATATAACGTTGGGTCTGTTTCATCAATAAATAAAAATGCAGCAATAATTCCAAGAAAACCAAAGACACCAATCCCATCTATGAAGTCTTGCGCCTTGCGAGATACAGTCTCTTGCAGGTTCTGTGGGATCCATCTAACCGCTAAAGCCGCACCGAGAAATAAACCAATACTGTGAGTATCTGTGCCAAAGTAAACGTGACTGACTTGAGAGCCGCTTGCAGCATCAATTTGCAATGAAACTACGAGTAGTGCAATTCCTGAGAAGGCGGCAATCAAAAGAGCAGCTCCAGGAATCTTATTTTTTCCAAAATAGCGAAGCACCAAGAGCAAAATCAGAGGCCAGACCAGATAAAACTGGGCTTCGACTCCTAATGACCAGGTGTGTTGCAATAGTGGTGGGCGACCTATTGCCTCAAAGTAATCTGTCTGGCGAAAAACCAACCACCAATTCATGCCGCCAAAGAGCGCAAATGGGGTGTCGCCCAAGAATCGTCGCATCGTATCTGGTGCCCATAAACCAACCACAACAGTTGTTGTGACGATCATAAATATCAGTGGTGGCAGTAATCGACGAATACGTGCGAAATAGAAGGAACGAAGGTCTAGACCACCACTTCGCTGAATTGAATCCAGAAGAAGTCTTGTGATCACATAGCCTGAGATTACAAAAAAGAGGTCGACGCCTAAGAAACCGCCAGGGATCCATGTGAATCCGAGGTGATACAAAATAACTGCAATAACTGCGACAGCACGCAAGCCATCAATTGCAGGTATGTATCGAATACCTCGTTCAGTAGCCATGATTACTTAACTCCTACGAAGTAGCCCAGAATCAATTGCGGTGAGAATAAATGCGTTATGCCCGTTATTGCTTTGCAGTTTTCTTTGCAGTGCTCTTCTTTACAGAAGTTTTCTTAACTGGTGATTTCTTTGCAGCCCTTTTTGTGCTTTTCTTAGGAGCATCTAGGGCAGGGCGAGTTCGCTGACTTGCAACCTTAAGAGGACCTGGATTAATCAAGGTGTCATCAGAATTCAAGTTATCAAGAACATTCTTTTGAAGCTCTGTTAAACGCTGAAAGGCACCATCTAAGCGATTTCGAGATTGCTGAATTGCGGTCTCTGCTGCATCTAGTGATTGCTTTTGAATTCGATATAAACGCTCTGCTTCATCGATAACGCCAGAGAGCCACTGGCGGTAACCGGTAACTTCAGTTGTAGCTTCAGTGACAATTCGTTCACCCTCGCGGCGGGCAGCAGTGGCAAGTGCTGAAATTTCACGCTTCTTGCTCTCCATGAGTGCTTCTGCTTCTGCTTCAGCCAGTGCAATCTTTTCTTCTGCTTCTGATTCAGCGGCTTGAATATACTTGCGCCCACGTGTTTCAGCTCCTGAAAGTATTGTGCGAGCCTTTGCATCTGCTGCTTCTAGTTCTTCCTTAGTTGCGCGTGCCGTTTCTGATACCAAACGTGTCGCAGCAGCTTGTGCCTTACTTTCACGAGCTTGGGCAGATTTGATCATCGACATCGCAGTTTCAGTCGCCAGAATTTCAAACTCTTCTTTTGTTAAGCCCGTGATGTCACGGCGAGATTTCAAATCAGCAATCTGCGCTTCAAGCTCGCGAATACGATCAACAGATGAAGGAAGGTTAGAGCTCTCTTCTTCAGTAAAGCCCACCCAATTAAGGAAGTTCTTCTTCTCTGCCATGACGCACCTCGCTGCTCAATAAAACCTTGCCTTCAGATGACCTAGGTTAGAGCAAAGGCTTATTTACTGTAAATCGCTACCGATATGGCTATGTACTGGCTGATCCACGCGGCGAGCACGAAGATGTGGAAGAGCTCATGGAATCCGAAGTACTTTGCCGCACGGCCAGGACGCTTAAGTGCATAGAAGATTGCACCCACCGAATAGAACAGGCCACCGATCACGATTGGAAGTAGTACCCACAAACCACCCTCGCGGAATAAGGCCGGCGTATAAAAAACAGCCACCCACCCCAAAGCTAAATAGTTGGCCACATATAGCCAACGCGGTGCGCCTATCCAAAAAATACGAAGTGCAACTCCCATTGCAGCACCGAGCCAAACAACAGATAACAGAATTATCCGATCGCTTCCCTCAAGTAAAGCAACAGCAAATGGAGTGTAAGAACCAGCAATTAATAAATTGATGTTGGCATGATCCCAGCGACGCCAAATCTTTTTCTTTTCTGGCACCCAAGG
>JBIIKH010000024.1:0-8916 GCA_044233285.1 Candidatus Planktophila sp.
GGCGGATACCACGCAGCCCGAGATGAGCAAGGCAAGATGGAAGCTCGTATTCGTCAATTAAAGCAAATGTTAGAAAATGCCCACATTGGAACACCACCAGCAAGTGCTGATGGAAAAGTTGGTGCAGGAATGGTTGTCACAGCAATCATTGCCGGAGATGAAATGAAGTTTCTGATCGGCTCACGTGAGATTTCCTCTGGTGATCTAGATGTCTATAGCGAGAAGTCACCACTTGGTTCTGCAGTACTAAATCAAGAAATTGGTGCAAAGGTTTCTTATGTGGCACCAAACGGCCGCGAGATCTCAGTTGAGATTTTAGCCGCCGAGTTTTATGCCTAACTTATAATTCTCAGAGCTATGAATCTAACAGCCAGTGACCTCTTTCCGGGACTTAAAGATTTAGTTTCAGAATCTCGGTTTGATCGTGTTTCCAACGCTCTAACCTCGTTGTTTCATAAGAGCCTGACCCGACTTGAAAATGGTCGCCCATTTATCATTACGGGCGACATCCCAGCCATGTGGTTACGCGATTCCACCTGGCAAGTAGCTCCGCTTCTCCACTCCAATCACCCAGAAGTAGTAAACCTGCTCATTGAATTAAGTAAGACCCAGGTAGAGCTCTTTCTCATTGATCCCTATGCCAACGCATTTAACCCATCCCCCAATGGAAATTGTTGGCATAAAGACTTCGCTGATCAATCCCCATGGGTTTTTGAAAGAAAATTTGAACTAGATTCATGGGCCTCAGTTTTGTATTTGGCACGAATGATCATCGAAAAGTATGACCGATGGGATCATATTGATGAGAATTTCCATGAAGCATTAGAAGTGATGCTAAATCTTGCACAACGTGAACAGCGACATGATCCAGAAAGTTTTGTATTTAAGCGAAGCAATGGGGTGTCTCACGATTCCCTTTCTCATGATGGTCGTGGTGCTCCCACCGCTTACACAGGCATGATTTTTTCTGCATTTCGCCCCAGTGATGATGCTTGTGTCTATGGATATTTGGTGCCCTCAAACTTCTTTTTTCTCAATGAATTAGAGAATCTAAGTCAGAGAATGAAAACTCCAGAGTCTGAAGCTCTTGCTCGAGATATTCGAAATGGTCTAGAAAAGTATGCAGTTATCGAAAATTTATATGCATACGAAGTTGATGGACTAGGCAATGCGTTGTTTATGGATGATGCAAATATTCCATCATTATTGAGTCTTCCATTACTGGCTGGTGCTTCACTTGATGTGGATGTGTACCGAAACACCCGAGAATTTATTCTCAGCCTTAGCAATCCATATTTTTTCTCAGGAAGTAAAGCCGCTGGAATTGGCTCTCAGCACACCCCAACAAACCATGTCTGGCCGATTTCCATGTCAGTTGAAGCATTGACATCGCCGTCTAAAGATAAAAAGTTAAAAACGCTCGAAATTCTTGAAACCACAGATGCGGGTACTGGCAATATGCATGAGGCTTTTCATGTTGATCGCCCTGAAGATTTTAGTCGAGCCTGGTTTTCTTGGGCAGATATGACTTATGTTCAATTGGTATTAGATAGCGTTGGATATCAATCTAACAACTAAGTTCTGGCAATCCTTACTGATCCAAAGTGGTCAGGTACTTTCAAATAAGGCACTTGGTGGTAGCGGATGTCCTCTGTTGTCACTTTCCAATTAAGCCCGGAATTTAAAATCACTTCAAGAAAGACTCTGGCCTCAATCTCTGCAATGTGATTACCCAGGCAGGTGTGTGGGCCAAATCCAAAGCTAAGGTGTGGGTTTCTCCCACGGCTGAAATCTATTTCAAAGGGATTCGTATAGACCGTTTCATCAAAGTTGCCAGAAATGAAACTCATTCCAACGTATCGATCATCTGGCAGATTTGTATTTGAACTTTCTGGCACAAGCGTTCTATTCATGGCTGGCAGCGGAGAAAGGAATCGCAAAAACTCCTGAATAGCTGGTGCTATCAACTCTGGATTTGAGCGAAGTAATTCAAGATCTTCACCCTTGTGGCCAAAGTGCCACATGATTCCGGTAAAGAGCTTCACAACGGTGTCACGGCCACCTGCCAACATCACGCCAGCAATGCCTCTAAATTCAGCTGCTGATACTTGTTGTCCTTCAATTTCAAGAAACGCAATCTGACTCCAGATGTCCTCCTTGCTTTTTGTTAGCGCTTCTTCATAGATTGCATCGAGATAACGATGCAAAACCTTGCCATCGCGCTCTTCTGACTCAGCTGTCCAAACATCAGGTCCCCATGAAATCCACTCTTCAACATCTTGGGGGCGGTTATAGATAACTCCAAGATTCTTCATTACTAATGGCAGAGAAAGGTGTTGTCCAACTTCGAGATTCTCGTGATTGAAAAAGTCAGTGATGAGATTTTCTGTGTTTTCTCTAAATTGCGGGACTAATAACTCAATTGTTGGTTTAACAAAGTATGGTGCTAACGCCACTCGATAGTGATGGTGTCTTGGAGGATCAACCTCAAGAGGTAATTGGCGATAATCGCGAACATCAGAGTCGCCTTGCAGATCAGATGAATAAGTCTGTGTGTCTCGTAATGCTTCCCGAACGGCTTTGTGGCCGACTATAGTTTTACTTGCTTTAGGGTAGGAAACTGACACGGGTAGAGGGTAAATACCTTTTGCTCTATTTACAAGGAGAACCATGGGCAGCTTTCGCGCAGTAGCGGTCTTTCCTCACATCGACCCATCTAATTTTGAACAATTCTGCGCACTTGCTACACAAATGATGCAAGTAATTCAAAAGCAAGAATCCATACTTCGCTATGACATGTTCTTTAGCGACAACAACACTCGGTGCACCGTTCTAGAGGAATTCGCCACCCCAGAGGGTGTATTTGAACACGTAAAGGCAAACGCTGATTTGCTTAAGCAATTGACCGCTTTAGGCGGCAAAATAGAGGGAAGTATTTTCCCTATAGATCAAGCCGGTGTTGCCCTCGATGAAATTAGAACCAATTGGGACTCTAAATTCCACAACCACTTTCTGGGCAAAAATTAACTAGAAAAGTTCTTATATTTTCTAATACTCAGCGGAATAAAGATCACCATCAAGAGTGCCATATACAAAAGTGATGTTTCTAGAGGGTGCTGGCTTGGCCAAGAATCCTTAGTCGCTCCAAACTGATTTACTAATCCAAACATTTGGCGACAGGCTGCAACCATGGTTGAAACTGGGTTCCATTCTGCAAAGTATTGCAACGCCTTTGGCATTCCAGTAGTTGGCGCAAATGCGTTAGAAAGGAATGTCAAAGGGAAAGTAACAAGGAAGCCAACGCTTTGCACTGTTCTGGCTTCCTTAACTGACAGTCCAACCAAAATACCTATCCAGGACAGTGCATAACCAAACATGAATAAGAATATGAACGCCAAAGTAGTTTGCACAATTCCTGATGTTGGACGCCAGCCAACTGCAAAGCCTGCCAGGGCCATAACTACTAGTACTAAAATGTTGAGTAGCGCATCACCAAAGGTGCGGCCAATAATTACCGCGCCTCTTGAAATTGGAAGTGATCTGAAACGATCGATTAATCCCTTTTTCATATCCTCAGCTAGGCCGATTGCGGTTGAAGCCAAAGTAAAGGCAACTGTTTGGACGAAGATTCCGGGCATCAATAGCTGGACATAATCAACACCATCGTCGGTAGTAATAGATCCGCCAAAAACAAAGCGGAACAATAAAACAAACATCACGGGCTGAATTGTTGAGAAAACTAAAACTTCAGGAACTCGGGCAAGCTGCAAAAGTTGGCGCTTTGTAATTGTTAAGACATCACTGATTGCATGCTTCATTTTTTGCCGCCTCTCTTTTTCTTAACTGGCTCTTGAACCGTTTCCTCGGCAACATGGCCTGTGAGGGAAAGGAAAACATCATCTAGGGATGGGCGCTTTAAACCAATATCTAGTGGGTGAATCTTTGCTTCATCTAGCGCCCTGAGTGTGTCCATTAAGGCAACAGAGCCGGTTAACACAGGTGCACTAATTGTTCGAAGATCAAGGTGGATTGCGTTTCCGCTTATGCGAGCCACAATTTCTTGTGCGACCGCAATATCCTCATTTTCAACCGTGATCTCTAAGCGTTCTCCGCCAACCTGCTTTTTCAAAGCATCAGAGGTGCCGCGGGCAATAACAGTTCCGTGATCAATAACAGCAATTTCATCAGCGAGTTGATCTGCTTCTTCAAGGTATTGAGTTGTTAGCAAGAGTGTCACTCCACCCTTTACTAAATCTTGAATTACTCCCCACATGTCCTGGCGACCACGCGGATCTAATCCAGTTGTTGGCTCGTCCAAGAAAAGAATCTTTGGTTTAACAATAAGAGATGCAGCTAAATCTAATCGACGGCGCATTCCGCCTGAATAAGTCTTGATGGGACGGCGAGCAGCATCAGTTAAATCAAAACGTTCTAGTAATTCATTGGCACGATCAATAGATGGTTGGCGTCCTAAGTGATACAAACGTCCAAACATCACCAAGTTATCCCAACCAGTTAATGTTTCATCAACAGCTGCGTACTGACCTGATAATCCAATTAGTTCGCGAACTTTGTCTGGATGTTTGATCACATCAATACCTGCAACAGTTGCATGCCCAGAATCTGGCTTTAGCAATGTTGCGAGAATTCTCACAGTCGTTGTCTTACCTGCACCATTTGGGCCAAGCACGCCTAAAACAGTGCCTTCTTCAACATCTAGAGACAAATCATTGAGTGCAACGACCTCGCCTTTGTTATAGGTCTTTACTAGGTTTTCTGCGATAACTGATTTCACACGCTAACCTTACCTTCATGTCTACTAATAGCCCAATAAACGCCTCAGTAAAAGAGCATTCGCACAAAGAAATTATGGTCATTTTAGGTGGCCTAATGACTGGCATGCTCCTTGCTGCCCTAGATCAAACCATTGTCTCCACAGCTTTAAAAAGTATTGTGGAAGAGTTTGATGGATTAAATCATTACACCTGGGTTGTTACCGCTTACCTTTTGACTTCAACTGCATCAACACCGCTCTATGGAAAAATTTCTGACATCTACGGGCGACGAATTGTTTTTCAATTTGCAATCGTCACCTTTTTATTAGGTTCACTACTTGCTGGTGCTTCACAAAACATGGAGCAGCTAATTGCCACTCGCGCACTCCAGGGTCTGGGTGCTGGCGGATTAATGGCACTTACCTTTGTAATTATTGGTGACATTGTTCCTCCTCGTGAGCGTGGACGTTATCAAGGTTACTTCGGTGCCGTGTGGGGGCTTTCCTCCGTTGCAGGCCCACTTCTTGGCGGTTACTTCTCAGATCGCGGAGAAATTCTTGGCGTAGCGGGTTGGCGTTGGATTTTCTACATCAACATTCCTTTTGCAATCGCATCACTGCTGGTTACATCTGCAGTACTTCATATTCCTAAGGTTAAGCGCGAGCACAAAATCGATTATCTAGGTGCAGTTTTGATGGTTACTGCTGTATGCCTAGTCCTTCTCTCTGTTTCAATCTATGGCCCTCAAGATGGATGGACAGATACCCGAACTATTGCGAGCTTTGGTCTTGGATTGTTACTAACCGTCCTCTTCCTAATGTGGGAAAAACGTGCAGTTGAGCCAATTCTCCCGCTGCACCTGTTTAAGAATCACACCTTTTCAATTACTTCACTACTTGGTGCAGTAATTGGTGCTGGAATGTTTGGCGCAATCGTTATGTTGCCACTGTATTTCCAGGTTGTTAAGGGTTATTCAGCGACAGAAGCTGGCCTCAAGTTAATCCCGCTGATGCTTGGAATTGTTTCTACATCAATAGTTTCAGGTAAGTTGATTTCAAAGCATGGTCATTACAAACGCTTCCCCATCATGGGAACTTCAATCATGACTGTCGGTGTGTTACTGATGACTCGCTTGCAAGTAGATACTCCATATTGGCAGATTTCGATCTACGCAATCATGGTTGGTGCCGGCTTAGGTCTTTCAATGCAGACAATTGTCATCGCGCTTCAGAACGCAGTTGATTTCAAAGATATGGGTGTTGCCACAAGTTCAAATACCTTCTTCCGATCACTGGGGTCGGTATTTGGAACCGCAATATTTGGTTCGATTTTAACCAACCGAGTTGTGCACTACATGAGCTCAGGTTTTACCGAATTAGGAAAGACAAATCCAGAAGCACTAAAGGGATTTGATTCTTCGCAGCTGGAGACATTAACTACCAATACGGCGCTCCTTGATACTTTCCCGGACGCCATCAAGGCAACTGCGCTGGAAGCCTTCGTGAACTCATTCCATATTGTCTTCTACGCAGCAGCTCCAATAACTGCAATTGGCTTGATCTTCGCTCTCATGCTTCGTGAAACTCCACTTCGAACAACTCAGGATTACGCAGCAGCTCGTCAAGAAGCAGCAGGAGAAACCCTAGGTTGATTCGATCACCATTTAAGGATCTACCCCGCGAGGTTTCAATACTTATAGCCGCATCATTTTTTGTTGCAGTTGGTTTTGGAATTGTCATGCCCGCCATCCCAGTTTTTGCTAAATCATTTGGTGTTAACAACGCGGCGATTGGCTTAATGGTCTCGGCTTTTGCAATAACCCGCTTTAGTTCAGGTCTTATTTCAGGGGCCCTCGTTGATCGCTTTGGCGAGAGAGCAGTCTTTTCAACAGGTGTGTTTATGGTTTCGCTCTTTACCTTCTTGGCTGGAATTGCCCAAACTTATGGCCAACTTCTCTTTTTTAGAGCAGCAGGTGGTTTGGGTTCATCCATGTTTTCAGTTGCGGCAAGTTCGGTGATTTTACGATCAGTCCGTGATGACCAACGAGGGCAAGTTCAATCGATCTATCAGGGCTCATTTATTGTCGGCGGGATGGCGGGGCCTGCAATTGGTGGTTTGTTATCTGTTATTTCATTGCGAGCACCATTTTTTGTCTACTCAATTCTGTTGTTCTGCTCGGGATTAGTTGCACTTTTCTTTCTTAAGGGAGATTCGATTGGCGTAAAGAAAAAGAGCGAGAGTGATGTTGCTGCCACAACAATTCGTGAAGCTCTAGCAATGCCTGCATACCGAATCGCACTTGTTTTGGCATTTATCGGCACGTGGGTCTTCTTCGGAATGCGCGCCTCGATCTTGCCTGTTTTTGTTACTGAAAAATTGAATTCCACAACTGCGGTTGTTGGTTATGGTTTTGCAATATCTGCAATTGTGCAGGGAGCTATTCTGTTTACAGCGGGCCGATTCTCTGATCAAAAGGGACGTCGCGCGGCTTCAATAGTCGGTGCGAACATTGTCTTTGTCGGAGTCTTGATACTTACACTTTCTCTAAATGCTTGGATGTTCTTACTTTCAATGATCGTCTTGGGATTTGGTGGCGCTTTCCTTTCAACAACACCGGCCAGCATGGTTGGAGATGTCATTAAGGGGAAAGGTGGCAAAGTAATTGCCATTTTCCAGATGGCAGGAGATGCGGGAATGATCTTTGGACCAATCATTATTGGTTGGATCTCAGATGTGCATGGATATAGAGCTGCTTTTGGCTTCTCTGCTGCAATATTTCTAATTGCTTTAGTTCTGGTATATCAAATTCCTGAGACTAGAAATGTCGAAGGGCCCCAGGTCAATAACCTGAAGCCCCTCGATGAAGATCTTTAATTAGTCATCGCCACGCAAGATAGAAAGCACGCGAAGAACCTCTAAGTACAACCAAACGATTGTCACCATGAGACCAAATGCCGCTCTCCATGATTCTGATTCAGGAGCGCCGGCTGCGATTCCCTTTTGAATTGAATCAAAATCTAGGATCAAGAAGAAGGCTGCTAGAACCATTCCACCTGAGGCAATCAGCAATCCAAATCCACTGTTATAGATGCTTGACTTTGTGAACATGAAGGCAACAAATGAAACTAGTCCTAGAACCAAGTAGCCAATAAGTGCTGTTGTTAGAACCTTGGTGAATTTAGGAGTGACACGAATTCGTCCACTCTTGTAAGCAAAGAGCATTCCCGCAAATGCGCTAATTGTTACAAGGATCGCCTGGCTAACAATTCCGTCATACATCTCGTTGTACATGTGTGAAATCGTTCCCAATGCAAGACCTTGAAAAGCAGCATATGCAATTGCAAGTACCGGCTTAACTGTCTTGCTAAAAGCATTGACCATTCCAAGGATGAGTCCACCGATGAAGCCGAGCATTAGCGCTTCGCCGCCAAGATCAAGAGTCCATGCAACTGCACCAACTGTCACAAGTACTGCAAACAAAATCCCGGTACGGGTAACGACATCGTCAATAGTCATACGTCCTGTGCGCAATGATGATGCGGCAGGTGCGTTATACAAATTCTCTAGCGCTGCTGGGTCTGAGTTAATTGTGCTCGGATCAAATGCAGCGTATCCACGCTGATTAAACGCCCGTCCAAGAACAGGGTTTGAACTGCGCATATCTTTTCTCTCCTTTTGTAGGTCCGCCAGAATCTCCGGCGGTTGTTGAGTACGATAATCGTACGGTTAAGAATCCTTCCTTGCCAATTAAAGCTTCTACCTCTTCATTAAAAGATGCTTAGAGTCTTGCTTGTAGGCTCACGTCTGAATGGTCATTTCTCGCACTCCGAGTACTAGAAACCTCACGTAGATTCACTCCGTCTACGACACGAGGTAATCCCCCAAGTTTTGGGTTGCCAGTTCACCTGTGAGCGTATATTTGCGATATGGGAACTAGTAAATCCGGAGGCTTTGACAGAGCCCCGGTGCCATGTAATGAATGTGGTCGACCATATCGCGCAGATCTCATTAAGCAATGCCCTGGGTGCGCAGCGGTTAGTGATCCACTGCATCTTGGGACACCGTACCCGACGGCAAGAAATGTAAGTTCTGGCGCAACTTTAGATGATCTAGTCCGTGCACAAAACAGAACTACTCACGC
>JBIIKH010000015.1:0-26219 GCA_044233285.1 Candidatus Planktophila sp.
ATTGCTAGCAAACATCAAAGCAGAAAGGATCAGCAGCAGTTCACTACGACGAGCTTTGAGCATTTAGTAAGAGTAACTGATTAAAAGTCGTTTTTAGCTAGAAAGCTGATTCAGGTAGCTCCATGATCGAGCCATCAGTTGCTTCAACGATCTTACGATCTGCAGTGATGTGTGGCAGATTGTTATGAACGAAGAATTTAGCTGCGGCGATTTTGCCGGTGTAGAAATCAGTGTCTTTGCCAGCGTTCGGTAGTTTCTCAACTGCGATATCTGCTTGACGTAGTAACAACCATGAGGTGATGATGTCACCAACAGCCATTAAACAACGAGAAGTATTTAGACCAACCTTATAAATCTTGACCGCATCTGTTTGTGAGTCCATTGCATGCCCAACAAGAACACCAACGATTGCATTGAGATCACCAAGTGCTTTGATAAGTGCTTGCTTTTCAGCCTCATGCACGCCGCCAGTTTCGGCAAACTTTTGAATCTCTTTACCTAGTAAACCAAGTGCGCGTCCACCATCTTTAACAATCTTGCGGAAGAAAAAGTCAAGACCTTGAATTGCTGTTGTACCTTCATACAAGGTGTCGATCTTTGCATCGCGAACATATTGTTCTAGCGGCCAATCACGAGTAAAGCCTGCGCCACCAAATGTTTGCAGTGATTCAGTACCAAGAAGAGTCCATGACTTTTCTGATCCGTAACCCTTAACTACTGGAAGCAATAAATCATTGAGTGCAATCATGTCTGCAGCGCGATCTTTATCGCCAGCTGCTTCAGCAAGTTCGATCTCATCTTGGATAGAGGCGGTATAGAGCACTAGTGCGCGCATACCTTCGCTATATGACTTTTGCACCATCAACGAGCGGCGCACATCAGGGTGCTTAATGATTGTGACACGAGGCGATGCCTTGTCGTTCATTACCTTCATGTCACCGCCCTGCACGCGCTCTTTGGCATAGGACAACGCCTGCATATAACCAGCAGATAGCGTTGCAATTGCCTTTGTTCCCACCATCATGCGAGCAAATTCGATTACCTTAAACATCTGTGCAATACCTTCATGCACTTCACCTAATAAATAACCAACAGCAGGCTCTTTTTCACCCAAGTTGACTTCACAGGTTGCAGAAACGTTCAGTCCCATTTTGTCTTCAAGTGCTGTGACATAAACGCCGTTGCGCTTACCCATTTCTCCTGTTTCAAAATCAAACATGAACTTAGGAATCAAAAATAGTGAAAGACCCTTTGTTCCCGGTCCGCCACCTTCGCGACGAGCAAGTACGAAGTGCACAACATTGTCATAGAAGTCAGCATCACCTGAAGTGATGTAACGCTTATTTCCGGTGATGTGCCAAGTTCCATCTGCTTGCTGCACAGCCTTTGTGCGTCCTGCACCAACATCAGAACCTGCATCAGGTTCTGTTAGCTGCATCGTTGCACCCCAGTGCTTTTCAACCATGTGCTTTGCAATCTTCTTTTGTTCATCTGTTCCAAGAACATAAGCAACCTGTGCAAAGGCATAACCAGATGCATAGATATGAATTGCAGGGTTTGAGCCCAACACCATTTCAGCAATTGCCCAACGAACTGATGGAGGAATCTTCATTCCGCCGAGATCTACTGGTGCATCAACACGCCACCATTCACCATCAACATATGCCTTATATGACTTCTTAAAACTTTCAGGCAAAGTTACATTTCCAGTTTCTTTATTTAAAATCGCACCAACACGATCGCCTTCAACAAAAGATGCAGCAAGATCGTTTTCACACATACGCTTTACCTCTTCCAGCATTCCTATTGCAGTTTCGCGATCAACTTCTCCGTATGGGTTTGCTCCCATAACTTTGTCGCGACCTAATAGGTCAAAGAGGCAGAATTCAATGTCACGTAGATTGGCTGTGTAGTGGCTCATGGCGTAATTGTGCTACCCACCAGTAACTTACGCAAGGCTATGAGCGTATTTCGCTCCCATTCCTACCCCATTAATACCTATAGGCTCTCGCCGTGTTACTTAGCGATCGCGATATTCGCGCAGAGATAGAGGCAGGCCGAGTCGGCTGCGAGCCTTTCCATGAAGCCATGATCCAGCCATCATCTGTTGATGTGCGCTTGGACAAGTACTTCCGTGTTTTTGAAAACCACAAATACAGCGTGATCGATCCTTCCATTGAGCAACCAGAGCTAACCCGCGAAGTTGTGGCCGAAGGCGATGAACCATTTATCTTGCATCCAGGTGAGTTTGTCTTGGCAAGCACCTATGAAGTCATCACACTGCCTGATGACATCGCTGGACGGTTAGAAGGTAAGTCATCACTAGGTCGCCTGGGCTTACTCACACACTCAACCGCAGGCTTTATTGATCCAGGATTTAGCGGTCACATCACTTTAGAGCTTTCAAACGTTGCCAATCTGCCAGTGAAGTTGTTTGCAGGCATGAAAATCGGCCAACTCTGTCTCATCAAACTCTCATCTCCTGCTGAGCATCCTTACGGCAGCGAGAAGTACGGTTCTAGGTATCAAGGCCAGCGCGGTCCAACCCCGAGCCGGTCATTCTTGAACTTTCACCGATCAAAAATTAACTAGTCACCGGGAATTAACCGGCAGAAAGCGCGGTTTAATTAGACATGGAAATAATCATCGTTCTTGGCGTAGTAGCTCTTATCGCTGTCTTTATCATCTCTCAATACAACCGTTTGATTCGCTTAAACATCACAGTTGATGAAGCATGGGCACAGATCGAAGTTCAGTTAAAGCGTCGCGCTGACTTAATCCCCAACTTGGTTGAAACAGTCAAGGGATATGCAAAGCACGAGCAGTCAACATTTGATGCGGTAGTCACAGCACGCGCAAAGGCGACAACGGCATCAACTGTTGCAGATACTGCAGCTGCAGATGGAATGCTGACTCAAGCACTACGCGGATTACTTGCTGTTGCTGAGGCATATCCAGATCTCAAAGCATCAACAAACTTTTTATCACTACAAGAAGAGTTGTCAACAACTGAGAACAAGGTTTCTTTTGCACGTCAGTTCTATAACGACAATGTGCGCGAACTCAATACTGCCGTAAAGACCATACCAAGCAGCTTCTTTGCAGGTTTTGCAAAGGTAACAGAGCGCGAATTCTACGAGGTTGAAGATCCTCAAGATCGCAACGTTCCTAAAGTAACTTTCTAACTGATAAACAATGAACTTTAGAACGATGCAGGCGGCTAACCGCCGCAAAACAATTGGCTTGCTAGTTGGCATGGGCGTTCTGATGTGGTGTGTTGTTTATGCTGCACTGACCTACTTTGGTGGCACTGGCGTAGGCATTGTTCCTATTGCCGTTGGTATTGCATTGATAACTGTTTGGGGTTCCTATTATGGATCCGACAAACTAGTTTTAACGATGACCGGTGCAAAATTAATTCAGGAATCAGATAATCCAAAGTTATTTGATTTAATTCATGAAGTAGTAATCGCTTCAGGTTTGCCGATGCCAAAGGTTGCAATTGTTGTTGACAGCGCCCCCAACGCTTTTGCAACGGGGCGCAATCCTGAGCATGCCCTCATTGCTTTCACAACGGGCATCTTGGATGCAATGGATCGGGATCAACTACAAGGTGTTATCGCCCATGAAATGGCACATGTTGCAAACCGCGACACCTTAGTGAGCGCAGTTGCTGCAACAACAGCAGGTGCGATTGCAATTTTGTCTGACATGTTGACTCGCATGATGTGGTTTGGTGGCGGAAGAGATCGCAACCGTGAAGGAGGTGGCAATCCATTGGTGCTAGTTGTTTCACTTGTCATTCTCATTTTGGCTCCGCTTGCAGCGATGATGCTTAAATCTGCAATCTCACGCAAGCGTGAATCTTTAGCTGATGCAACAGCAGTTGCCTTTACACGTAATCCTGCAGGACTACGTTCTGCACTTGAAGTATTGGCTGCTGATTCAACTGTGGTGCGC
This sequence comes from Candidatus Planktophila sp., assembly GCA_044233285.1. GTDB lineage: Bacteria > Actinomycetota > Actinomycetes > Nanopelagicales > Nanopelagicaceae > Planktophila. The sequence continues at coordinate 3,961 of JBIIKH010000015.1, forward strand.
CAACGGTCAACTGCCGTTGCTCACATTTGGATTGAATCGCCCCTAGATGCAAAATCAGTATCAAAACTATTTTCTACACACCCACCAATTGCAGAACGTATTGCCGTTCTTAAATCTATGGAGTCTTTGGGCTAATTAAGTTCTACGCCTTGAAATGCAGCGTAAAGGTTGCACCATTACCTGGTTCTGAAGAAACAGAGACGCTTCCACCATGTGCCTTCATAACCTCATCAACAATAGAAAGCCCTAAGCCACTGCCATCACCGCTGCTGCGCTGGCGTGATGTATCAACGCGATAGAAACGCTCAAAGATGTGCTTTTGGTTCTCTGCAGTTAGCCCTGGGCCCTTATCTGCGACAGTTACATATGTGCCATTGTCATCAGAGTAAGTGGCAACATGTATCGCAGTGCCCGCTGGAGTGTGCGCACGAGCATTTGCTAGCAAGTTAGTAACAACCTGGTAGATCTTGTCCGCATCCCCTTGTGTGTGAACATCATGGGCAATATCAACTGTTATTGGATGAGCAGCCCCCGCAGCTTGAGCAGAAGAGACCGCCTCCTTTACTAGATTTGAAAGATCAACATCTGACATGACTATCTCTCGAGACTGATCCATGCGCGCAAGCATCAAAAGATCTTCGACTAGAGAACCCATACGCATGGATTCTTTTTCGATACGTGCAATAAGTTCTTTAGTTTTCTCACCTTCTGGGACCGCACCTTGTCGGTGCAGTTCAGCAAAACCACGGATCGAAGTAAGTGGCGTGCGCAGCTCATGGCTGGCATCTGCAACAAAGCGACGTAATTTGCTTTCAGATTCCGTGCGAGCTGCAAAAGATTCTTCAATACGTGAAAGCATCTGATTGAGTGAAGTACTCAAGCGCCCAACTTCGGTATCTGGTTCAAAGTTTTCCAAACGTGCGGATAAATCACCGGCAGCAATCTTTTCAGCAGTAGCTTCAATCTTTGCCAGTGGTTTCATACTCACCCTGATTACTTGACGAGATGCAAAAGCGATAAACAAAAGTACAAGACCGCCAATAATGAGAAAGACAAAGCCAATTCTTTGTGTCGTTTTATCAAATTCACTTAATGATTGAGCAACAATTACTGAACCAAGGGAAGAGGGCAATACTGTTGTTGCAACACGAAAATCAGAACCAGGTGCTTCGATAGTAAATGGCTCAGATCCAAAGGCAGCTACCTCTCCAGGCAACAAACCCATGACATATTCAGTGACCTGATTTGAGTTTAGGTCCCCGCCGATACCGCCAACTAGATTGCCAAAGGGATCTAAAACAGTTACCGAGATAGAGGTTGGGACTCGGTTAAGAGGTGTAATAGCTCGCGCTGATTGCGGATCGTCATCATCATCCTCATCATCTCGTGCAATACCAGCTTGATCAAGGCGATCTGCTGTGCCACCAACAACACTGAGCAATTGCTCATCAACTTGATTAATCAAATAATCTTTTAATAAAGCTTGTGCGCCAAAACCTGCACCTAAAAACCCGAAAGCCGAAAGAACAAGTACGCCAACCGTTAAACGATTACGCAGACTTGAGTTGGCATACGGGCTCTTCATATTTTATTGTGGCGGCATTCTCAAGCGATAGCCAACTCCGCGCACTGTGTGAATCAATGGAGGATCAAATGAATCCACCTTCTTGCGAAGATATGAAATATAGGTTTCAACAATTCCCATGTCGCCACGGAAATCGTATTGCCATACGTGGTCAAGGATTTGTGCCTTTGAGACAACGCGATCAGCGTTGATGATCAAGTAGCGAAGCAAAGCAAACTCTGTTGGCGAGAGGTCAAGCATTTGACCAGCACGACGAACTTCATGTGTTGCCTCATCTAATTCAAGATCAGCAAAGCGCATTTTTTCATCATCGATCTCAATGTGATCAACACCTGTGCGACGGAGAAGTGCGCGCAGACGAGCAACAAGCTCTTCTAGTGAAAATGGTTTTGTCATGTAATCATCGCCGCCAAGGGTTAAACCCTTAACTTTGTCTTCCATGCCATCTTTTGCTGTTAGAAATAGCACGCCGGTGTCGACGCCTTCGTTGCGAATCTTTTTACATACTTCAAAGCCATCAAGATCAGGCAACATGACATCTAGAACCATCGCATGTGGCTTGAAATCTTCTGCTACACGTAGAGCCTCGGCACCATTAGCTGCGGTGCGGACATCAAAGCCAACAAATCGAAGGCTGGTAGAAATTAACTCGCTGATGCTGGGTTCATCATCAACGACAAGAATGCGTTGTGCGGTTTTCTCTGTTGTAGTAGTCATGGCTAGAGAATGCTCTCACAGCCTGAAAGTTTCCTGAGAAGGGGTGGAAATTACGCCTAATCTTGCTTAACTGAGCGCAGCAAAACCTGGGCAACATCTAAGACTTCAACGGCTGACTCCTTGGCGTTCATGCCATCTGAGGTCATCACGCGGCAGAAGGGACAAGCAACAGCTAATTCAGTCGCACCAGTATTGATCGCTTCTTCAACACGGTTGATGTTGATGCGGGTGCCAATTTTCTCTTCCATCCACATACGTCCACCACCTGCGCCACAACAAAATGATCTTTCCTTGTTACGTGGCATTTCAGTTAGATCCGCACCTGTTGCTTCCAGAATTTCACGCGGTGGTTGATAAATCTCATTGTGGCGACCTAAGTAGCAAGGATCATGATAAGTCATAGCAGTATGTGACATCTTGATTGGAATCAAACGCCTTTCACGAAGCAGTTGATTAAGCAATTGCGTGTGGTGAACCATTTCAAGTTCAAAGCCTTGTTGTCCATAATCTCGACCGATTGTTGTGAAGCAGTGAGGACAGGTAACAACAACTTTCTTCTTACCCTTTGGTCTATCACCAAATGTTTCTTTAAATGTTTCAATATTTTCCCGTGCCAGGATTTGATACAAGAATTCATTGCCAGCACGACGTGCGGGATCTCCTGTGCAGGTTTCTTTCTTGCCCAACACAGCAAAGTTAACACCAGCCATATACAAAAGTTCTGCAACAGCCTTTGTTGTTTTCTTTGCCCGTTCTTCATAGGCACCAGCACAACCAACCCAGAACAGATACTCAACATCATCTGGTAGTTGACCTTCAATAACTTTGACCGGGAAATCACATTCTGCAATCCATGCTTCGCGATCTGTGCGGTTAGCTCCCCAAGGGTTACCGGTCTTTTCAAGATTTCTAAATGTTCCACCTAGTTCTGATGGAAACTCTGATTCAACTAATACTTGGAAGCGGCGCATATTAACGATGTGATCAATGTGTTCGATATCAACTGGGCACTCGTTAACACAAGCACCACACGTTGTGCAGGACCACAAGACATCTAAACTGATGGGTGAATTCTCACCAACAAGTGCCTCATTTTCAACGGTTTTAGCAAAGGCATGATCACGCATAGCCATGATTAAAAGCTTCGGTGAGAGTGGTTTTTCAGTGTGCCACGCAGGACATTGTGATTGGCAACGACCACATTCAGTACACGATGTCATATCCAACAATCCCTTCCAGGATATGTCGGCCCGTGTACCTAAACCAAAGACATCGTCATCTTTGGGATCTTCAAAGTTAATTTCTTCGCCATGTGACAACATCGGTGGCAATGCACCCAGTGAAGATGTGCCATCTGCGTTACGGCGATAAAAGATGTTAAACGGTGCCAAGAATCTGTGCCAGGCAACACCCATCGTAAAGTTGGTGGCAATAACGATGAACCAAGTCATTGAACCAACAATTTTGATTGTTGCCACAATCTGGATCCATGAAGTTATCTCTGACAGTGTCATGGATTTAAACATGTCGGCGATAAACCATGTGGTGATGTAGTGACGATTCCACGAAGTCTCTTCGGACAATGCACCTTCAAGTCCACGCAATGCAATAACGCAGAAAACGATAAGTACGATGGTGAATTCAACGTAGTAAGCCTTGCCCATTCCAGAGCCAGCAAAGCGTGAGCGCTTGTTGCTCAAACGTGTTACCTGGCGAATACCAATCAATGCAACAATTCCAATACCAGTTGCCCACGTAATCAATTCAACGATGTATTCGTAAACCCAAAAGTGTCCAATAACTGGCAAGGCAAATCTAGGATTAATCAACTGTCCATATGCGGTAATCAATGTTCCAAAGAGTGCGAAGAAGCCAACCATCACAAACCAGTGCGCAAAACCAACGACAGTAAAGTTCAGCATCTTTGTATGTCCAAAGATTTCGCGCGCTGCCATACGCAAGCGCTGAAACTTATTAGTATTTCGCGTTGGGTCTGGTTGACCCTTCTTATAGATACCGATCAATGCTTTTGTGCGGACGGCAAGAAGAAGGAGAGCTACGAGAGTAATTCCGTAGGCAAGGCCTGCGAGTGCGAGGTTCATGGGGGTAAGGCTAGCCAGCCAAGGCTGGAATAAAGAGGAAGGGTTCTGTGTTCAACTAGATAGAAACCTGAGTCGCAGCGGCTCAACCTTTTGAGTACAATCGACTCAGGTTCAGCAATCCTCGACCCTAGATCAGGCTCGAGAGGGATAAAAGGAGCACACATAATGGCTAGAGCAGTCGGAATCGACCTCGGTACAACAAACAGCTGCGTATCCGTCCTGGAAGGTGGCGAGCCAACAGTTATCGCCAACGCAGAAGGTGCGCGGACAACCCCATCAATCGTGGCCTTTGCCAAAAATGGCGAGGTCCTTGTTGGTGAAGTGGCAAAGCGTCAATCAGTGACAAACGTAGAACGCACAATCCGTTCGGTTAAGCGTCACATGGGTACCAACTGGACTATCGATATTGATGGCAAGAAGTACACCTCACAAGAAATTTCAGCGCGCGTTCTACAAAAGCTAAAGCGCGATGCGGAAAGCTATTTGGGCGAGACAGTAACTGATGCAGTTATTACTGTGCCGGCATACTTTAATGATGCACAGCGTCAAGCAACAAAAGAAGCTGGCGAAATTGCCGGTCTCAATGTTCTTCGCATCATCAACGAGCCAACTGCTGCGGCGCTCGCATACGGTCTTGATAAGGCTGACAAGGAACAAACAATTCTTGTATTCGACCTTGGCGGTGGAACATTTGACGTTTCACTACTTGAAATCGGCGATGGTGTTGTTGAAGTTAAGGCAACTAACGGCGATAACAATCTAGGTGGAGATGACTGGGACCAAGCACTTGTTGATCACCTAGTACAAACATTTGGCGCAGCCAATGGAATTGATTTAACAAAAGATAAGATGGCGATGCAACGTGTTCGTGAAGCCGCTGAAAAAGCAAAGATCGAACTTTCTTCTTCACAATCTGCATCAGTCAACCTTCCATACATCACAGTAGATTCTGAAAAGAATCCACTGTTCATGGATGAAACAATCACACGCGCTCAGTTCCAGCAATTAACCGCAGGACTACTAGAGCGTTGCAAGAAGCCATTCCAGGCTGTTCTAAAGGATGCTGGAATTCCAATTGCAAATATTCACTCTGTTGTTCTTGTTGGTGGATCAACACGTATGCCAGCTGTTGTTGAATTGGTAAAGGAGCTAACTGGCGGTAAAGAACCAAATAAGGGCGTAAACCCTGACGAGGTTGTTGCAGTTGGTGCATCCCTTCAAGCTGGTGTTTTAAAGGGCGAAGTAAAGGATGTATTGCTCCTAGATGTAACCCCGCTGTCACTTGGTATCGAAACCAAGGGTGGGGTCATGACTCGCCTAATCGAGCGAAACACAACAATCCCAACAAAGCGCAGTGAAGTATTTACAACAGCTGATGACAATCAGCCTGCTGTGCAGATTCAGGCATACCAAGGTGAACGTGAAATGGCTGCTTATAACAAGAAGCTAGGAATGTTCGAACTCACAGGTTTGCCACCAGCACCACGTGGAGTTCCACAAATCGAAGTTACATTCGACATTGATGCAAACGGAATTGTTCATGTGTCTGCAAAAGATCTTGGAACAGGTAAAGAGCAGAGCATGACCATCACTGGTGGATCTGCATTATCCAAGGAAGAGATCGAGCGCATGATGGCCGATGCCGAATCACATGCTGAAGAAGATCGTCAGCGCAAGGAAGAGGCAGAGATCCGTAACGCAGGAGATTCTCTTCTTTACTCAACTGAAAAGTTCATTAAAGACAATGAAGAAAAGTTGTCACAAGGTGAGGCACTTGAGAAGAAGACAGAGACAGAAGCTGCTCTTGCAGAACTCAAGACCGCTCTTGGTGGTTCTAACTACGAAATGATTAAGTCTGCAACAGAAAAGGTTGCAACAGTTAGCCAAGCACTTGGCGCAGCGCTATATGCAGCGGGTGCAGCTACCGAAGGTGAAGCAACACCTCAAGAAGATGGTGTTGAAGACGCTGAAGTAATTGAAGAAGAACAAAAGTAATGTCAGAAGAAAATACTGAACAAGTAGTAGAAGAGGTTGTTGAGCCGGGTCAGGAAGCTGACCCGGTTGCAACACTGACGGCTGACTTACAACGCCTACAAGCCGAGTATGCAAACTACCGAAAGCGCGTTGAACGCGATCGGGCAGTAGCACATGAAAGTGCAATCGGTGCTGTTCTAACAGAGCTATTGGCATTACTTGATGATGTTGATCGCGCAGAACAACATGGGGAGCTATCAGGAGGCTTTAAAGCGGTGGCAGACCAGTTAAATTCAATAACTTCTCGGATTGGCCTTGAAAAATATGGCACAGAAGGTGAAGCTTTTGACCCACAAATTCATGAAGCACTAATGCATGATGAATCTGCAGATGTTGCTGTTCCAACAGCGTCAAAGATTTTGCAGCCTGGCTACAAGTATAAAGAGCGCATCTTACGTCCAGCGCGTGTTGCTGTAACAGATCCAGCGGGAGCGTAATCAAAAATGGCAGCCAAAGATCTCTATGAAAAGGACTTTTATAAAGTTCTTGGCGTAGACAAGAAGGCTGCCGCCGATGAAATCAAAAAGAAATACCGCGCACTTGCTCGTGATCTACATCCTGATAAAACTAAGGGTGATTCAGAAAAAGAGGAAAAATTCAAAGCTGTTTCTGAAGCCTACGAAATCTTGTCAGATGCAAAAAAACGCGCTGAATATGATGAAGCACGTTCCTTGTTTGAAAGAGGTGGCTTTCGCGCACCACAGGGTGGTGGATTTCAAGGCGGAGATTTCAGCGATGTTTTTGGAGGCGGAAACCCTCAAGATATTTTCGCAAATCTTTTCGGCGGTGGTGGACGTCGTGGCCCGCGCAAAGGGCAAGACCTTCAAACAGAAGCAACAATTACATTTCGTGAGTCTGTCTTTGGAACAACACTTGACCTTCGCTTGGCAACAGATCGTGGTCAAGCACAAAATATTACTGCGCGTGTCCCAACTGGTGTCAATGATGGTGCAAAGATACGAGTTAAAGGAAAAGGTGCTCAAGGTGAAGCAGGTCCTGGTGATCTCTTCATTCAACTACACGTTAAACCACACCCAATATTTTCTCGTAAAGGTGAAAATTTAATTATTACTTTGCCGGTTACATTTACTGAAGCTGCCTTAGGCGCAGATATAAAAGTGCCGACCATGGCCGGTGATGATGTAACAGTCCGTATTGCACCTGGCACGCCTAACGGTCGCACATTAAGAGTTAAGGGACGTGGCATCACAAAAGGCAGTACCACAGGCGACTTATTGGTCACTGTTGAGGTCCAGGTCCCGCAACGCATTGATGGAAAAGCGTTGGAAGCGTTGAAATCCTTTGCCGAAGAAACTGCAGCAGAAGATGTTCGTGCTGATTTTACGAATAAGGCAAAAATATGAGTGAAGAAGTAAAAAACAATCAACCAGATGATGATGCTGGCGTTTATGTCATTTCAGTAGCCGCAGAAATATCTGGAATGCACCCACAAACTTTGCGTCAGTATGACAAATTAGGTTTGGTTTCACCATCACGCACCGAGGGTCGCAATCGTAGATATTCACTTCGAGATATTGCACTTCTTCGCGCAGTACAAAAGCTTGTTGGTGAAGGAATTAACCACGCTGGCATTAAGCGGATCATTGAATTGGAATCTGCAGTTGCAAATATGGCTGTTGAGGTTGCCCAACTTCGTATTGAAGTCAATGCCCTTATTGAGCAAAACCCACCTAAAGGTTTAGTAGCCCGCCGTAAAAATGAAGTTATTGTCTACAAAGAAGATTAATTCAAACAGTTAACTCGACCTGTCCACGTTCCAAGGGTTGGGCCAACTGGTGATTTCAAAACTTTTTCAATAACTGTGGCATAGACATCTCGGAAATCAGTTGTCACCGCTAAATCACCTTTGTATAGATTCTTGAGTGACGGTTGTTCGCCATAGAACCCACCCTTAACGCCATTGCCAACAATAAACATAGGGCCAGCTGTTCCGTGATCTGTTCCATCTGATCCGTTACCAACTACTCGACGACCAAACTCGCTATAAACCATGATTGTTACATCGTTGCTACGTGTGGTTGCTTTGAGTTGACCCATAAATCGTGACAAGGAATCAGAAACAGTTCCAAGAAGTGATGCTTGAGCATTTGCTTCATTGGCATGGGTATCAAAACCACCCAGAGAAACAGACCAGACCTTTGTTGGAGATCCTGCAGCAATGAGTTTTGCAACAACATCTAGCTGCTGGGCTAAATTGCTATCTCCACCAGCGTTTCCGCCATTAGTTGTGGGCAAATCTGGGCTAACAGGGGCAGGCATCTTAAGCACAGGTTGCACACTGCTTGAAACAGTAAAGAGATTGCGCATTGAGGTGGCAGCAGCAGCCATTAACTTTGAATCCTTTTTGACAGGTGTGGAAAGTTTTTGGCACTGAATTGCTAAATCACCTTTAGGAATAACCAATCCGCCAAGAGGAAGTGCTGATCCAGATCGCTTTGCACCGGCTAACAACGGTGGCAAAACTGAACCTAAAGAAATTGCAAGCATTGAATCTTCTGGTTGTGAATCAACCCAACGACCAAGCCAGCCCGTTGAAATATTTTTGGCAGGAGATGCTGTTTGCCACTTAGCCATAGATGAAAAGTGTGAATGGTCTGGATTGGGATAACCAACACCACGAACAATTGCTACCTTGTTTTGATCCCACAAAGCTTTCAAGCCCTTCATTGCAGGATTGAGCGCAAGTTCAGCATTGAGTGGAAGTACAACTTCTGGCTTGTATGCAAGTTCTGGTCGTAGTGAGTAATACAAAGGATCTGTGTAGGGAACAACAGTGTTTAATCCATCATTGCCACCATACAAAGTTACAACGACAAGAATTGGAGTATTGGCTGGTAGTGGTCGATCAATTGCAGCTTGTGCGATGTCTTCTAGGCTGAGCAATGGTGCTGCAGCACCAACTGCAACCGCACCTGTTGTTAGCTTAAGAAACTTTCTTCTGGTTACTGTATCCATGGTCGTCTCCTATGCACTCACGATAAATTCAGGGCTACACAATGCAAGCAAAGCAAACTGCGCAGGATCAGCTAAAGATGCGCGCAATGTTGTTTGTGTTCGTGGACTCCACTCAGCAACACCTAACCAATCTGCACTTTTAACTACTCGTAATCCGACAGGAATCTCTTTGAGTGCTCGCAAATCACTTTGTTTAATCAACCAGGCTGCAAATGCGATTCGATACTGCGCTGTGGCAGAGGACAACCACGCCTCAGCCGCAGGCCAACCACCCACATTTGGTGGGTTAAAGGGGACTTGGCCTAACTTGTCTAAGTAATTAAACAGTTGTCCAGGTGTCTTCAGATTTGAAGGAGTTAACTCCAGCGCTCTACACGCTGCGATAAACCATTCAACAGGAGCTTTCACCATATCGTTTTTGGGATCCCTGATCGCAGGATCATTTGCCATAGCTTTAACCGCCGCAGAAATATCTCGGCCAGCAAAGGCGCTCTTGGCAGAAAAAGTTCCTGGCATTGCTTCTGTGCTTGAAATGAATCGGTACCACAAACGCTCTGCAATAAATGTTGCATTATCTTCTCTGGCAACCAAGAAATCTGACAAAGTCTCACCAGTAAATGTCTGGGTTTTTCCTAGAATGGTAACTGGATTTGCGTCATAGCGTTTTGCGTTGAAAGTTACCGTGCCACTGCTTTTGTCAACCTGATATCCAGTCAACGCGCGTGCTGATGCTTTAACGTCATCTTCTGTATAGCGACCAACACCTAAAACAAAGAGCTCCATTAACTCGCGACCTAAATTTTCGTTAGGTGATTTTGCTGTGCTCTCTTGTCCATCCAACCAAAACTGTAATGCAGCATCATTAATCATGGCACGTGACATTGTTTTAAAGTTACCTAGGCAATTAGCGCGCAAAGTGTTGTTTTGAATATACATAGGCATCGCATAATTAAGCTTTTGAATCGAAGTTGCCCAATGCCCATGCCAAAACCAAGTCATTCGTTCTGTTAAACCGTGATCGCTCATCGCCATGCGATCTAGCCACCACAGTGACATTTGCTGAGTTTGATTTCTCAAAGCAATTGAAAAGGGAACAATCTCTTTTGAATTAGCAGCAGGACGCTTTCCTAAATCAGTTATCTCGGGTTCAGTAACCTTTGCTGCGCCAGCATCATTGGCTGGGACAGTTAAAACCTTGGCACGCGTTGCTTCAACGCCATCTTTAATAGCTTGCGCATACTCACCGGGGCGAGGTCCGAAACCAAAGCGCTGTAACAACCGTGAAGTTTCTAACCTCTGTGCATTCATGTGTTGACTATAGAGATGAGACCAAGCCAGGGTAAGGTTAAAGGATGAATTCACGTGAAACTCTCAGGGAACAGATTCTTACTAAGGCTGTTGTGCACGGAAAAGTCATTCTCTCCAGCGGCAAAGAGGCCGATTATTACGTAGATCTGCGCCGCGTCACATTAGATTCACAGGCAGCTCCGCTAGTGGGTCAGGTCATGCTGGATTTAACACAGGATCTAGATTATGAAGCAGTTGGTGGATTAACACTTGGCGCAGACCCCGTTGCAACAGCCATGATGCATGTGGCTGCGGCACAAGGAAAAAAGATTGATTCTTTTGTGGTGCGCAAGGCAGAAAAAGCACATGGCCTACAACGTCGTATCGAAGGCCCTGATGTTAAAGGCAAGCGCGTATTAGCTGTTGAAGACACATCAACTACTGGTGGCTCAGTACTAACAGCAGTAGAAGCTTTAGTTGAAGCTGGCGCAATTGTTGTTGGCGTTGCAGTAATTGTTGAACGTGGAGCAGAACCAAAGATTAAAGAAGCTGGCTATGAATACCGCGCTGCTTATCAGTTATCTGATTTAGGTTTGTAGCGCTTCGAGTTCCACTCTTTAAATACTTCAAGTGCTAATGGAATTGCGCTTCCTAGAACAATTAAACCTACAATTCCAACTATGAAGTAATTTCCATTTTCTTTAAATACATCACCTAAAAAGTAACCAATCCCCATTGCAACTTGCGTCCAAATAATTGCGCCAATTGCGTTCCAAGTAGAAAAAGTTTTTCTATCTAAATTAGCAACACCGCACACTGGGTTGATCAACGTTCTGGCAAAAGGAATAAATCGCCCAAAAACTAAGGCCTTACGTGGCCCATACTTGCCCAACCACTTTTCAATGGTACGAACCATTTTCTGATTAAAGAATCTGCTATCGGGCCGATCAAAAAACTTTCGCCCATATGTCTTGCCAAACCAATAACCAACCTCGCCGCCAACAATTGCTGCAATTGGTGCCAGCGTAAAAAGCAACGGGGTAGAAAGCTTTGCATCACCTAAAACTGCCGAGCCCGAACCAGATGCAGCGATTCCGGCGAGGAAAACAACCTCACCACCAGGGAAAACCAAACCGATGAGCAGGCCGGTTTCCATAAAAATTATGCCGAGCACACCAATGAGCCCCAAGGTTGAAATGATTGAATTGGCATCTAACAGGTTCATGCGGTGCAGGCTATCTCAAGGCACTTGTGGGCAAAGGGGCGCTTGAGCGCGCAATAGATAAGTATAAATTTGCCTTAAACGGGGTCTTCTGACCTACACTTCGACAGTCTCGCGCCTGACCCTCGATTTAGGGCGCCACGAACTCCAACGGAGGAGAACCTATGCCTGATGTAAGCACCCTAGCCAAGGTCCAAGTGGTCGGAGCCAACCTGACCTATGTCTACATCGTTCTAGGAATTTCCCTAGCTGCGCTAGCAATTGCCTACGGTCTACGTGCCCAGGTATTGGCCGCAAGTGATGGCACGCCAAAGATGCGTGAAATTGCAGAAGCGATTCAGGAAGGCGCAGCTGCATTCTTGGCTCGCCAGTTCCGCACTCTCTCCTACTTTGTAGCAATCGTATTTTTCTTGTTATTGGCACTGCCCGGTGATGCTGAAATTCGCATCGGCCGATCCATTTTCTTCCTACTAGGTGCAGCATTTTCAGCACTAGTTGGTTACAACGGTATGTGGCTTGCAGTCCGCGCAAATGTTCGCGTTGCAGATGCAGCACGTAATAAGGATGGGCAGAAGGCTGTTCAGATCGCTTTCCGCACAGGTGGCGTAGTTGGTATGACAACTGTTGGTCTCGGACTTATTGGTGCCTCACTTGTTGTGATCATCTACCGCGAAAATGCACCAGCTGTTCTTGAAGGCTTTGGTTTTGGCGCAGCAATGCTCGCAATGTTTATGCGCGTTGGTGGCGGAATTTTCACAAAGGCAGCAGATGTTGGAGCTGACCTTGTGGGTAAGGTTGAAAAGCACATCCCTGAAGATGACCCACGTAACGCAGCAACAATTGCTGACAATGTTGGAGACAACGTTGGTGACTGTGCTGGTATGGCCGCGGACTTATTTGAGTCATATGCGGTAACACTTGTTGCAGCGCTCATTCTTGGTAAGGCAGCATTTGGTGATGCTGGTCTGATCTACCCATTGATTGTTCCAGCAATCGGAACCATCACTGCGGTAATTGGAATCTTCCTTACAAAATTGCGCAGCACAGATAAGTCAGCAATGACAGCGATTAACCGCTCATTCTTCTTGTCAGCAATTATTTCTGCGGGGCTTACTGCGCTCGCAACATTTACTTACTTACCGTCTACATTTGATGGACTAACTGGTCTCATTCTTAATGATGAAGACAAACTAGCATTGGCAAATTCAAACCCACGCATCATCGCAATTAGCGCAGTATTAATTGGCATCGCATTAGCTGCAGCTATTCAGGTACTTACTGGCTACTTCACTGAGACAGGAAGACGTCCAGTAAATGATGTTGCAGCTTCATCTGAAACAGGCGCAGCAACAGTTATTTTGGCTGGTATTTCAGTTGGTTTTGAATCAGCCGTGTACTCAGCACTTCTTATCGCAGCAGCGGTATTTGGCGCATTCCTACTAGGTGGCGGAGTTATTGTTCTTTCGCTCTTTGCAATCGCTTTGGCTGGTACAGGATTACTCACAACTGTAGGTGTAATCGTTGCGATGGATACATTTGGACCAATCTCAGATAACGCGCAAGGCGTTGCTGAAATGTCAGGTGATGTTGACGGCGAAGGCGCAGAGATCCTTACAAGCCTTGATGCTGTTGGTAACACAACAAAGGCGATTACTAAGGGAATTGCAATCGCAACAGCCGTACTTGCTGCAACAGCGTTGTTCGGTGCATTCACAGATGCAATCAGGACAGCTGTAGATGATGCAGGAAAAGTTGCAGAAGAACTTGCTTACCAGTTCCAAGGTGTTCTAGATGTCGCTGACCCTCGTAACTTGGTTGGTTTGATTATCGGAGCAGCAGTTGTGTTCTTGTTCTCAGGTCTTGCAGTTAACGCGGTATCACGCGCAGCTGGCGCAGTTGTTGTTGAAGTTCGCGAACAGTTCCGCTTGCACCCAGGAATCATGAAGGGAACTGAGAAGCCAGATTACGCACGCGTTGTTGATATCTGTACTCGCGATTCATTACGTGAACTTGTTACTCCAGGATTGCTCGCTGTTATGGCACCAATCGCTGTTGGTTTCGGTCTTGGTGTGGGCGCACTTGGTGCCTACCTTGCCGGTGCGATTGGCACAGGAACACTGATGGCAGTATTTCTTTCTAACTCAGGCGGTGCTTGGGATAACGCAAAGAAGATGGTTGAAGATGGCCATCATGGCGGAAAGAACTCTGATGCACACGCAGCAACAATCGTTGGTGACACTGTTGGAGATCCATTCAAGGACACAGCAGGTCCAGCAATTAACCCACTTATCAAGGTAATGAACCTGGTTGCTTTGTTGATCACTCCAGCAATTGTTTCTTTGGCACTTGGTGGCGGTTCAGGAAAGAGCACGCTGATTTCATTACTTGCTGTTGCAGTGATCATCGGTGCGCTCATCCGTAACCGTCGTCAAGCAACCTCAATTTCTGTCTAAGTAGAAAGACTTCCCCACTTTCTTATGGCAAAAGCTAAGACCGACCTGATCAAGCTGGTGATTGTTGAATCACCAGCAAAGGCCAGAAAAATTGGTGGATACCTCGGCGACGGATATGTCGTCGAGGCTTCCGTCGGTCATATCCGCGATTTACCTCAGCGCGCAGCTGATATTCCTAAAGAGTATAAAAAGATTGCCTGGGCCAAAGAGGGCGTGGATATTGAAAACGATTTTGCGCCTCTCTATGTCATTAACCCTGATAAAAAAGCCAAGGTTGCCGAGTTAAAAGCCTTAATGAAAAATGCTGAAGAGTTGATTCTGGCAACGGACGAGGATCGCGAAGGCGAAGCCATTGCTTGGCACTTAGTAGAAGTGCTTGAACCAAAGATCCCTATTAAGCGCATGGTTTTTAATGAAATTACAAAGGAAGCAATCCAGGCTGCAGTAAATGACACCCGGGATCTTGATTATCACTTGATTGATGCGCAAGAAACACGTCGCGTATTAGACAGATTGTTTGGCTACAGACTCTCCCCTGTTTTGTGGAAGAAGGTTATGCCACGTATTTCAGCGGGTCGTGTGCAATCAGTTGCTACACGGTTGATTGTTGAAAAAGAACGTGAACGTATGGCCTTTATTTCCAGTGCCTGGTGGGATTTAGCAGCTGTTACTGCGCTCGGCTTTAATGCACGTTTACTAGAAGTAGAAGGCAAAAAAGTAGCGGCAACAAGTGACTTTGGCGCAGATGGCGCGGTTAAAGAAAAATCACTGGCAAATATTTTGCTTCTAGATGAAATTGGTGCACGTGGCTTAGTTGAATCATTAAAGAGCAGTGATCTCACTGTTAAATCAATGGAGGAAAGTCCACGCACAGAACGACCAAAGCCTCCCTTTACAACCTCAACCATGCAACAAGATGCAGGTAGCAGGCTTGGTTGGGGCGCACAGATCACGATGCGCATTGCACAACGTTTGTATGAAAACGGCTACATCACATACATGCGTACCGACAGCGTCAACCTTTCCCAACAAGCGGTAACCGCTGCGCGTAATGCTGCAAAAGCTTTATATGGCGCAGACCATGTTGCAGATGCACCTCGCACATATGTTGGCAAAACCAAGAATGCACAAGAAGCACACGAGGCTATTCGCCCAGCCGGTGATGTCTTTAAGACACCAGGAGAATTAGCACCTGAGCTTTCTCGTGATGAGTTCGCACTCTATGACTTGATCTGGAAGCGCACAGTGGCATCACAAATGGCAGATGCTAAAAAGATGCAGATGCGCGTTGATTTTCATGCAACAACAAATGATGGCAAGGCAACTATTTTCCGTGCCAACGGTTCTGTTATTACCTTTCCGGGTTTTCTTGCCGCCTACGATGACATTGCCAGTGAAGATAACAAGGATGAAGAGACAGAGGACAAGCGCTTGCCTGCAATGACATTAGGTCAAGCCGTTAAGGTCAATGAATACACCTGTGAAGGCCATGAAACAAAGCCACCTGCCCGTTATACCGAGCCAACACTTGTTAAAAAGCTAGAAGAGTTAGGCATTGGTCGTCCATCTACTTTTGCATCAATTATTCAAACTATTCAAGATCGCGGATATGTCTATAAGCGTGGCCGCGCGTTAGTGCCAACATTTCTTGCTTTTTCAGTGACTGGCTTGCTTGAAACCCACTTCACAAAGCTAGTTGATTACGAGTTCACAGCCTCAATGGAAGAGGATCTAGACAAGATCGCATCAGGTGAGGCTGGCCGAGTTGATTGGCTCCGTGATTTCTTCTATGGCGTTGATGGTC
The DNA here is from genome assembly GCA_044233285.1 of Candidatus Planktophila sp. Taxonomy (GTDB): domain Bacteria; phylum Actinomycetota; class Actinomycetes; order Nanopelagicales; family Nanopelagicaceae; genus Planktophila. The sequence goes on from JBIIKH010000015.1 coordinate 20,141, forward strand.
AACCAGGACTTAACGAACTATCTGCAGACCTCGGTGTGATTGATGCCCGTGCCACAAACACTATGAACTTGTCTCCAGAAATTGAAATTCGGGTTGGTCGCTATGGCGCATATCTGCAAGAAAACAAAGAAGGCGAAGAGCGCAAGCTTGCAAACATTCCTGAAAACTTAGCCCCAGATGAATTAACACTTGCTAAAGCAATTGAGTTATTAGCTGCCCCTTCTGGTGAGCGCGAACTAGGAATTGATCCTGCAACTAACTTACCGATCATTGCAAAGAGTGGTCGCTTTGGTCCCTACATCACTGAAGTTTTACCAGAGCTACCAGTAGAACTAACTGCATCTGGAAAGAAGAAAAAGAAAAAAGCTGATGCGCCAAAGGCAAAGACAGCCTCACTTCTTTCAACAATGACTCTTGATACCGTTACATATGAAGATGCGTTACAGTTGCTTTCTTTCCCTAGAACGCTAGGTACCAACAGTGCAGGTGAAGATATAACAGTACAAAACGGTCGCTATGGTCCATATCTAAAAGCTGGCGCAGATTCACGCACCCTGCCAAGTGAAGACCATCTATTCACAATGACATTAGAAGAAGCACTTGATATTTATTCACGTCCAAAGGAGCGACGTCGCGGTGTTGCAAAGCCTCCTGTTAAAGAACTTGGCGTTGATCCAATTTCGCAAAAGGCGCTAATCATTAAAGATGGTCGCTTTGGTATGTATGTAACTGACGGTGAAACAAATGCAACGCTACGTCGCGGAGACACAGCAGAGGGAATGACATTAGATCGAGGCCTAGAGCTACTTGCGGGCCGGCGTGCTTGGGAAGCAGAAAATGGTCCATCACCAAAGAAAGCACGCAAAAAAGCTGCAGCAAAGCCTAAGAAGGGCGATACCGCACCGACTCTTACAAAGAACGTTGTTAAAAAAGCAGGAGCCAAGAAGGCAGCCAAGAAAGCAGCATCAGGTAAAGCAAAGAAAAAGGTTTGATTATTACTTCATGCCAGGAGAAATAACTTTTATTCCTAGTAATTGGGCATTTGTAACCATCTGTTTGTCATATGTGATCAAACCTTCAATGCTTCCTTCGAGACTCATCACGCTTGCGACATGAATTGCATCTAAGGCCCGCAACGTGATGTCAGATGAGAAATTTTCTGCCGCCAAGAGAATTGCATTACTGATCGGCAGAAAGTTGATTTTTTTTAATTCATGATTTACTTCGCTCACATTTGTAGGTGCTAAGCGAGCTACAGTTCTACGGACCTCAACCCTGGAAAGCCTAGAAGAGGTCGATTGACTAGTAAGAAGTCGCAATAACTCTGGTCTCTCTTTTTCATCAAATATAGTTTTTAGGATCGCCGAGCTATCTAGATACCAACTCAATAGCGTTCCTCTGCGCGTAACTCCAAAAGAACTTCGGTCGAAGTCTTATTGCCTTTAATTTTTATTGGATTCTTTGTTGGTCGCCAATCTGAATTTACTGCAGGGATAATTAATCCAGACTCGATATATTCTTCATATAAAGAGTTTTTAATCGGGACCAAGCGTGCAACCGGAACACCATGTTCGGTTATCTCAACGACTGTTCCATTCTTAACCTGATCTAAAATCTGTGATGCAGATTGACGTAACTCCCGCACTCCACATGATGTGCGCAAAGGATTATTCACATTGCTCTTCGTTGAAACCTTTTTCTTTGCTGCAGCTTTTTTGGCAGGGGCAGCTTTCTTTCCCGCTACCTTTTTGGGTTTGTGCGCCGCTGTCGTCATGGCCTAAAGGTAGCACAATGACTATTATGTGCTACCTCCTTTTTACCCATAAATAGAGGCCCTGTGGTCTCTTTAAGCCCAGTTCATGCGCAAGATAGACTCTCGCCATGGCTAAGACGCTCCCAACCCCTGCCGCCCCTGCGCAGGAAGCAACTCGAAGCGTCTTGGCAATTAAACCTTTTCGCAGGTTCTGGAACGCAATGCTCTTTTCTTCATTGGGAGATTGGCTGGGTCTATTAGGAACAACTGCAATGGCTCAAGAACTCTCTGGTGGTGACTATGCAACAGCAAACTTTGCCATTGCAGGTGTCTTTATCGCTCGCTTACTGCCAGCTGTTTTCTTAGGCCCACTTGCGGGTGTAATCGCAGACAAACTAGATCGACGCAAGTTAATGGTGACCTGCGATGTTTTGCGCACCGGGCTCTATATCTCTATTCCTATTTTTCACAACTACCTATGGCTCTACACAGCAACAGTCTTGGTTGAATGCATAACCCTGTTCTGGTCACCAGCTAAGGAAGCCTCAGTACCTAACTTAGTACCGCGCGAAAAGTTGGAATCGGCTAATCAACTCTCATTACTTGCTGGCTATGGCACAGCACCCATCGCGGCGCTGTTGTTCACCTTTCTCTCTCTTTTCACATCAGCGATCAACGCAACCTTTGGGATTGAATCCACCGCAGTTGATCTCGCACTCTATGTAAACGCACTGTCATTTGTTTTTGCTGCCTTCACAATCTGGGGATTAAAAGAGATTCCTAAAGGCGCTGCAGCAAAACATGCAGCAGAAACAGGAATTCTTAAATCTCTTCTCGAAGGTTGGAAATCAGTTTCGGGAAGCAGATTAATTCGTGGCCTGATCGTTGGAATGGTTGGTGCTTTTGTTGCAGCGGGTGCAGTAATTGGTTTAGCAAGAACTTTCGTTGGCGACTTAGGTGGTGGCGAAGCCGCCTATGGCGTTCTCTTCGGCGCTGTCTTCACTGGTCTTGCCGGTGGTATTGCATTTGGCCCAAAGGTATTTGCACAATTTTCTCGCAGGCGTTTATTTGGTGCCTCCCTTGCAATTAGTGGTTGTTTCTTAGTCGCACTTGCTCTAATCCCTAACCTGGTTTTAGCGGTCCTTATTGTGGTTATCTTGGGTGCATTTAGCGGCATCACCTGGGTAACAGGCTTCACGATGCTGGGCATGGAGGTCGCCGATGATGTGCGGGGGCGCACCTTTGCCTTCGTCCAGAGCCTTGTCCGCGTGGTTTTAGTGGCTGTTCTAGCTGCCGCGCCTCTGATCGCAGCAGCTGTTGGTGAACACACCTTTAAATTCCGAAACGTTCAAGTCAGTTATAACGGCGCTGCTGTAACAATTTTCATTGCAGGTCTATTTGCAACTCTGATTGGCCTTGTTGCCTATAAGCAAATGAGAGATCGCCCCAACGTTTCTTTGTGGTCTGATATTACAAATGCGATCAAAGGCGAACTTGGAAGTATTACACGCGCACCAGCAAAAGGTGTCTTCATAGCATTTGAAGGTGGCGAAGGAATTGGTAAGTCAACGCAATCAAAATTGTTAAAAGCCTGGCTAGAACAAGAAGGTGAAACCGTTGTTCTTTCTCGTGAACCAGGTGGAAGTAAATTAGGAATTGAAATACGAAAAATTCTGCTCTCACACTCTACGGGCGAGATCAGCCCACGTGCCGAGGCTCTTCTCTATGCCGCAGATCGCGCTCACCATGTCTATAGCGTTATCCGCCCAGCACTTGCTCAAGGTGATGTTGTGATCTCTGATCGCTACTTTGACTCATCAATTGCATATCAAGGCGCAGGTCGGGTATTAGAACCCGGCGAAGTGGCACGAATATCTAGATGGGCAACAGAGTCTCTCTTTCCAACACTGACAATCGTTATTGACTTGCCAGCAGAGATTGGCCTTGGTCGCTTAAAGAGTAAAGATCGCCTTGAAGCACAACCCATAGATTTCCATGAACGTGTGCGCCATGAGTTCTTGCAATTGGCCTCCCTTGATCCAGAGCGCTACTTCATCATCAATGGCAATAAATCTATTGAAGAGATCCACACTGCAATCATTACCCGCGTCAGTGAAATCGCTGCCCTTAAGCGCAACGCAGTAGAAGACAAAGGAAATCTCTTACTTCGCCCTATACGAGCCGCAGGCAAAGAGGTTAAAAAGATTGGTAACACCGCATCGAATGCTGTTAAAAGTAGATCCAATTCAAGCAAGTCAGTTAAAGCTAAACCCACAAAGAAGAAGCCAGCTGCTAAAAAGTGAGCGTCTATAGCGATCTAGTCGGCCAAGAGCATGTTGTAGAGATCCTGCAAAAGGCAGTTGCTGCCACGCGCAGCGGAGAAGAAACTCAAGAGATGACCCATGCCTGGGTCTTTACCGGCCCACCAGGGTCAGGTCGATCATCTGCTGCCGTTGCCTTTGCGCAAGCACTTGTCTGCACCCAGGATGGTTGCGGCACATGCAATGAATGTAGATCAGTTACTAATGGCGCTCACCCTGATGTTGAAGTTATTCGCACCGAAGGTTTGTCAATCAAGATCGATGAAGTCAGAGAATTGTTAACTCGTGTTGCCTGGGCACCATCTATGGGCGGCTGGCGCGTGGTTGTCATGGAGGATGCTGACAGACTTACTGAGTCAGCAGCTAACGCACTCCTTAAAGCAATTGAAGAGCCAGGCACCAGAACGGTTTGGCTATTGTGTGCACCCACCTTGCACGATGTGCTGCCAACTATCCGTAGCCGTTGTCGTCATCTCCAACTTGTCACTCCATCTACACAGGCTGTTGCACAAGTGCTACAAAACCGAGATGGCATCTCACCTGTCATGGCAGATTTTGCTGCCAGAGTTTCTCAAGGCCACATTGGTCGCGCTCGCTATCTTGCCAACAATGAATCAGTGCGCAACACACGAAACACAATCATGAAACTACCTCTTACCTTGCAAGGAATTTCATCTGCCTTTGCCGCAGCACAAACCCTGGTTGATCTTGCAATAGAGCAAGCAACAGCGGCGGCAGAGCTGCGCAACGAAAAAGAGATAGATGAGCTCTCTCTTGCCTATGGCAAAGGTGCCACAGGCCGCGGCATGGCAACTGGTGGCAGCAAAGCAATAAAGGATTTAGAGAAAGAGCAAAAAACCCGCCAAACCCGCATGATTCGTGATGGTTTAGATGCCGCACTTCTTGATATCGCAACCTTCTATCGCGATGTCATGATGGTTCAAGCAGGTGCGAATGATGCGTTGATTAACAAAGAGCTAGAAGAAGAAATTAGAGCGGTAGCTATAAAGGCCAAACCACAATCAACAATTAAAAAGATTAACGCCATCATGGATGCCAGAACTAACCTGGGCCACAACGCAGCACCCTTACTGACGGTTGAAGCGTTGATGTGTGTGCTTGCCCGCTGATTTAGTTGTGTCTGTAGATTTCGCGGCGGTGGCCAATAGAGATAACTGTAACCGTCAAAATATTGTTATTGATTTCATAAACAATTCGATAATCACTGGTGCGAAGTCGGTATGTATCCCGACCAACTAACTTCTTAGTAACAGGCGGAAGTGGGTTACTTGCCAAAGTTGTAATCGCTCCTTGAATTCGAAGTTGCATCTTTTTAGGCAACTTCGATAAAGATCTTTGAGCGGCAGGTAAAATTATGATCTGATACTGAATCAAATCAGTTTCAAATCTTTTTGCACTTGCTCCCAAGGAATACCAGGACTCTTATCCAACATCGCCTCATCAACAGCAGCGATGTCTTCTAGCTCTTCTTGCGCCGAAACAAGCTCTTCAAATAACTCGGGACTAATCACAACAGCTACATCAACACCATGTCGTGTAATCCACACAGGCTTTTTTGCAGCTTGATTTAACAGAGCAGGAAACTGCTCACGTGCTTCTGTGACTGATAATTGCTTCATAGCAATAATGTACAGAAATACTTTAGAAATGTACAGATTTTCTATTTTCCAACTCATTACTTCCCCACCTTTTTCTCGTTCTGGGGAGAATTGCAGGATGGGCTGACAGCATCGCTAGGTTCTCCCCAGCTCTTGATTACAGGCTTAAAGAAGGCTACTTACTCCCAGACAGGGCTTTGCACGCTGCTACCAAGCAAGGAAATCTTCGGATACAACACCGAATATCCCGGAAGCGTGCTTTTAATCTGGGCAAGGATGTCTGGCTCAGCAAGGATCAGCAGAAATCCACTGCCTCCTGCCCCGCACAACTTATAACCAACATCAGAGAACTTACTAAGAACTGTTTCAACTGATTGCACAATCGG
>JBIIKH010000016.1:0-26083 GCA_044233285.1 Candidatus Planktophila sp.
GACATAGCCCCATACTTTCACTCATTGGAAAGGAATGAAACCCCTGTAAGGTAATACCTATGAAAGTACACGTTGCCAATCACCCACTTATCAATCACAAATTGACGGTTTTGCGCGACGAACGGACCGATTCACCGACATTCCGACGTCTAGTTGAAGAACTCGTGACCCTTTTGGCATATGAGGCAACTAGAGATGTTCGAACACATGAAGTTGAAATTACAACCCCTGTCACAAAAACAAAGGGGAAGAAATTGGCAGAACCGCGACCTGTAGTTGTGCCAATCCTGCGCGCGGGCCTAGGAATGCTAGAAGGTATGAGCAAGTTAATTCCTACAGCCGAAGTTGGATTTCTCGGAATGGTTCGCGATGAAAAGACGCTAGAGGCAAGTACATATGCAAACCGCCTGCCTGACGATCTTTCAGGTCGACAAGTTTTTGTCCTAGACCCAATGCTTGCAACTGGCGGAACTTTAATCATGGCTTTCCATTACCTAATTGACTTGGGAGCAACAGATATCACCGCGGTGTGTATCTTGTCTGCTCCTGAAGGAATCGCAGCGGTAGAAAAAGAGTTTGCAAATAGTCGAGTACCAATCACAATTGTTACCGGCGCACTTGATGAAAAGCTAAATGAGCACGGCTATATTGTTCCGGGCTTGGGCGATGCCGGCGATCGCTTATACGGAGTTGTGTAAATGGCATCAACCTCACCTGGATACGGAATTACAATTCGTGTCGAAGGCTCTCCCGATACAAATCCAGTCGCACTAGCAACAACGATCATCACTAGAGCCGGTGCAACTATCACCGCACTTGACGTTGTGGAATCGCTACTTGAAAAAGTTGTCATTGACATTACTTGCGACACAATAGATGCAGAACATGCAGAGCAAATTACTGCAGCAATATCACTCAACTCTGCATTGACGGTCCGCAAAGTAAGTGACCGAACATTTCTTTTGCACCTTGGTGGAAAGATTGAGATTGCCTCAAAGGTTCCGCTAAAAACTCGCGATGATTTATCTCGTGCATACACACCCGGTGTGGCTCGTATTTGCCAAGCCATCGTTGCCGACCCATCGGATGCTCGACGCCTTACTATTAAGCGCAATACTGTGGCTGTTGTGACTGATGGATCAGCTGTTTTAGGGCTTGGAAACATTGGCCCAGCTGCTGCCCTGCCGGTTATGGAAGGTAAGGCAGCATTATTCAAGCGCTTTGCCGATGTAGATGCATGGCCTGTTTGTTTAGATACCCAAGATGTTGATGAAATTGTCCGCACAGTGCAGTTAATCGCACCTGTTTACGGTGGAATCAACTTAGAAGATATTTCAGCCCCACGTTGCTTTGAAGTTGAAGCACGACTTCGTGAACTCCTAGATATCCCAGTTTTTCATGATGATCAACATGGCACAGCAATTGTGGTTTTAGCAGCTCTTCGTAATGCACTTAAGTTAGTTAAGAAGGATCTGAAATCGGTAAAAATCGTACTTAGTGGTGTTGGCGCAGCTGGTAATGCAATTGCACGTCTATTAACCCTCAATGGTGCAAGTAACATCATTGGTTTTAATCATCATGGAGTAATCCACAACGATATGAAATCTGATGATTCAATGCAGCAATGGTTTATAAATAACAGCAATCCAGATAACTTCACTGGCAACATCTCTGAAGCCATGGTTGATGCTGATGTGTTTATCGGCGTTAGTGCGCCAAATGTTCTTATTGAATCTGATGTTGCTTCTATGGCGAAGGGTTCAATAGTTTTTGCTCTGGCTAATCCAGATCCTGAAATTGATCCAGCAATCGCCCGCAAATACGCAGCGGTTGTGGCAACGGGTCGCAGCGATCAGCCGAATCAAATCAATAATGTCTTAGCATTCCCAGGAATCTTCCGCGGTTTACTTGATGCTAATGCTCATAAGATTTCTGATCAGATGCTTGTAGCTGCGGCGGAGGCAATTGCAGATTGTGTTTCACCTGATCAACTCAATACTTCCTTTATTGTGCCAAGTGTTTTCGATCCCAATGTTGTTAAAGCTGTGGCTGCGGCGGTTAAGAAGTCAGTGTGATTGAACTAGCTGCATCGTTTGATTCTCAGTTTGAATCAATTCCACCCTTTTATCTCTATCTGCTCATAGGAGCCATTGTTTTCGTTGAAACAGGCATACTGCTGGGCTTTTTCCTGCCGGGTGATTCAATTCTCTTTAGTGCCGGTTTAGTGGCAGCTGCTCACGGTGAAGTAAACATTGTCATCTTAGTTTCAGTAATTTTTGTAGCCGCATTCTTTGGCGATCAGGTGGGGTTTGTGTTGGGCAGAACTGTTGGGCGACCTTATCTAGAAAGACATAAGGGGCCAAGGATTCAAAAAATGATTGAGCGTTCAGAGCGCTTCTATGAACGAACTGGTTGGTGGGCAGTAGTTGCAGCCAGATTCTTTCCATGGATCCGCACTTTTGTCCCGCCCATTGCAGGTGCCTCAAAGATGAATTACTACAAGTTTTTATCCGCAAATGCACTAGGTGCATTGTTGTGGGGAGTTGGAATTACTTTGGCTGGTTACTACGCAGCAACTTTGCCATGGGTTAAGACATCCTCTTATGGCATAGCCGCTTTCTTTATTACAGCCTCTGTGGTTTCTTCACTCGTAAATTACCTACGCCACCGGCGATAACTCCTACATAGGTCATTGCAAGTCCCGTGACTAGATAGGCACTTACACTTACCCCTTCTGTTGGTGAAACTAAATCAATAATCAAAGATCCTGCTAGCTGACCGCCAACACTAAATAATGTAAATGTCAGAACTCCTAGGTGCTGAACAATCGTTGAAGTAAATGCGATGTAAATGACACCAATTACCCCACCGGTGTAGATCCACCATGGGCCTGCAGGTAGTGGCGACAAATCATTCTTACCAAGAACAACGCCTGCAAGAATCAGGATTACTAAGAATGTAGTACCTGTAATGAAGTTGAGGAGTGATGTTGTGAAGCTTTGGTGTGAGTGTTCATTAATTTGCCCATTTAATGCCCGCTGCACACCAACAACGGCCCCAGCAATACACCCGGCCGTAACTGCGATCATCGAAAGATTCTTGGCATCAATTCGGTCCCATACTGATACTAGAACTGCAATGACGGTTAACACAGCAGCAATAACCCGGCGGGGAGAGATTAGTTTTTTCCCACCACCAGTGAGGCCAATCCGATCAACAACTAATGACATCGCTGTTTGCCCAGCTATTGATGCAACTGAATAGATAGCAACACCAATAAGTGGCACGATCTGGGTCTGGATAGCGACAAAACTTCCGCCCAAAGCTCCAGCAAATAACTTCCACCGAGCTATCTCTTTTTGGGCTATTGCAGCCTTTAAGTTTCTAATTCCCTCTTTGATGTGTGGGCTAAAAGGCGTAATTATCAGAATAACCAATAACCCAGAACTAAATGAAACAAGGGCGGCTTGAAGTCCGTTATCTAAACGATCTGAAAGTTCTCCATTTGCCCGCGCTTGAAGGGCAATCATCGCTCCTGATAAAGCTGCTAAGAAATCTAAACGCATTATTTATGCGTGCCGTGGAACTCCCGCTTGTCGGCGATCCAATCCATCAGTGCAAATAAAACACCAGAGGCAACAAAAGTAAGATGAATCAGAATTCTCCAAACTGTTCCCTCTCCCACTTCGGCTTTTCCAGAAAGTTCAATGAAATCTTTAAGTAGCTCAATGACCGAAATTGCTACAAGGGAACCAATTAATTTAATTTTAAGTCCACTAAAATCGATTGTTCCCATCCAGTGTGGGCGATCTTTTGATTCAGTTGCCACATCAATGCGTGAAACAAAGTTCTCATACCCAGCAAAAATAACCATCAGAATTAAATTTGCTAGAAGCGTTAGATCTAGCAATGCCAATAAGTCCAGAGTAAAGCTTTGTGGAGTTGCTTCTCCGATGTGCGTAGCAACGTGGTAGAACTCAATCAAAAAACGATAGGCCAGAAGGCCTAGGGCTCCGACTAGACCTAAATACAACGGTGCTAGTAAAAAGCGAGAGCGAAAAAGAATTGACTCGATGGCGTTAGAAACTTGGCTCATGGCTAAATTTTATCTTAACCCTCTAAAGAAAGCGTGACGAGCAGCCATTCTTCCTCAAGTTTTGCCGCCTCCGCGCTCAAAACTAGAAGCTCTGAAGCGATTGCAACTAGTCGATCGGCATCAAAGGCTGCGGTTTCTTGTTCAGCGGTTAAGGTTGCAATAGCAGTAGCGCACTTTTCCATCTGACGTTCAAGTCGGGTTAGATCCTTCTTCAACTGTCGTTGTTCTGCAGCGTTAGATGTTTTCTTTTCTTTAACCACTACTGTGACAGAGTTCAAGGCTTTGGCACGCTGTTCAAGATACTCATCGACTCCGCGTGGCAGATCCCGTACCTTTTTGTCTCCAAGTAGCCCAACAAATCGATCGCAGACACGCTCTAAGAAATATCTATCGTGGGAGATAACAATCAGAGTCCCGCCGTAGCTATCTAACAAATCTTCAAGCTCAGTTAACGTTTCAATATCAAAGTCATTTGTCGGCTCATCAAGGAGTAAAACGTTTGGACTATCCATCAATAGGCGCGTTAGTTGTAGGCGACGCTTTTCACCACCTGATAGATCACCAACCGGTGTCCATTGAGATTCCCGATCAAAACCTAGTCGCTCACATAATTGTGAGGCAGACAGTTCCCGTCCTCCACCTAATTCAACACGGTTAGCAATTTTTTCAACAGCTTCAAGAACTCGCCATGTCGGATCCAGCTCATCTAAATGCTGCGTTAAAAATGCTGCTTTAACAGTTACGCCAGTTACTAATTTACCTGCCGTTGGTTGAATCTCTCCAGTCAATGTCCGCATTAATGTTGTTTTACCTGCGCCATTCACGCCAACTATTCCTATTCGATCCCCCGGGCCAACATTCCAATAGAGATCATCAATAAGTTCGTTATCACCCAGCTTTACCTGAACATGGTGGGCTTCGTAAACAGTCTTACCTAAGCGGTTAAGTGCAAACTTTAATAATTCACCTTGATCGCGCGGTGCTGGTTCATCCGCAATCAAAACATTTGCAGCATCAATTCGAAACTTTGGCTTTGATGTTCTAGCAGGTGCCCCGCGGCGAAGCCAGGCTAATTCTTTTTTAATTAACATATTGCGGCGCTGATCCATCACAGATGCTTGACGGGATCTTTCTGCTTTGGATAAAACAAATGCGCTATACCCACCGTCATACTCTTCGACTTTGCCTTCGACAACTTCCCAGGTGCGCTCTGTTACCGCGTCCAAAAACCATCGATCGTGAGTCACAACGACAACTGCTAAACCTCTTCGATTATTAATATAGGAAGCAAGCCATGCAACTCCCTCAACATCTAGGTGGTTTGTTGGCTCATCGAGCAGAATCAAATCAAGTTCGTTAATAAGTAGTTTCGCTAAACCAACGCGTCGGCGTTCTCCGCCAGATAACTGCCCAAACTTACGATCAAAGATGTGATCATCAAAGCTTCCAAACAACCCAGTAAATACTTCTCGAATATTTGGATCACTCGCCCACTCATGTTTTTCAGTATCACCCAATACAACTTCGCCAACCGTGCTTTCAGGATCAGCTAAATCGACCTGTGATAACAAGCCAATTTTTGCAGCATTTGATTTAGTTACTCGACCCGAATCTGGTGGCTCAATTCCAGCCATAACTTTCATTAATGTACTTTTGCCTGAACCATTGCGCCCAACAATTCCGATGCGATCACCTTCTGACACACCAAGGGAGACGCCTACTAAGAGCTCTTTGATATCAAAGGCTTTAGAGACATCTTCTATGTTTACAACATTGCGCGCCACGATAGGAGAGCGTACCTTTCCCTTATGAAGGTAACTGACCGCGAATACGCGCTAGCCCTAGATAAAAACGATCCTTTAGCCCATTTTAAATCTCAATTTGTCATTTCAGACCCTGAAATGTGTTACCTCGATGGCAATTCTCTGGGGCGGTTACCAAAGGCAACAGTCACAGCGATCAATGATTTCATGACCAAAGAATGGGGTCCTGAAGTTGTTACTGGCTGGAGCCACTGGGTTGATGAAGCACAACCCACAGGAGATTTATTGGGTGATGCAGCACTTGGCGCAGCAGCAGGCCAAGTATTGGTCTGTGATACAACTTCAGTGAATTTCTATCAGTTGTGTCTTGCTGCAATTCACGCACGTCCAGGTCGTAAAACGATCATTACAGATGCAGCCAACTTTCCAACTGATCGATACATCCTTGATGGGATTGCTAAACAGTTTGGTTTAAAGCTTGTCTTTATTGATAATGAAGATCCTGCTATCGCCCAGCACGAGCGAATCACAACTGAAGTTCTTGCACCATATCTTAATGATGATGTCGCATTAGTAACTCTGGAAGTAATTCAATACCGATCGGGCGCTCGTACAGATTTGAAATCAATTACAGATCAAGTGCGCGCAATTGGTGCACTTGTAGTGTGGGATGCAAGCCATGCCGTAGGTGCAATTGAATTGAACCTGGATGCAAATGGTGTGGACCTTTGTGTCGGGTGCACATATAAGTACGGAAACTCTGGCCCTGGTTCACCTGCCTGGCTCTATGTTTCAAAAAGAGTTCAAAGTGAACTACAGGTTCCAATTCAAGGTTGGTTCGCCCAAGATGCACAGTTTGAGATGGGACCAGTTTTTGAGCGTTCACAAACAATTCGTGGATTTCAAATTGCCAGCCCATCGTTAATGGGAATCCGTTGCGTGCAAACCGCTTTTTCAATGATTAAGGAAGCTGGCATCGACGCAATTGCTCATAAGGCCGCGGTTGGAACCCAAATGATGATCGAGCTCTATGACGCATGGTTAGCACCGCTTGGTATCGAATTAAACACTTCACGTGATGCCAAAGAACGTGGTGGTCACATTTCACTTGTTCATCCTGATGCAGCGCAAATATGCGTTGCAATGCGCACAATTTCAAATGTCATTCCTGACTACAGAACACCGAATTCAATCCGATTAGCAATATCTCCCCTGCCAACTTCATATGTTGAAATCTGGGATGGATTAGCACGAATGCGGGATTTAGTGGCATCTGGCCGCTATAAAGAGGTACGAGAAGGTGGGTCTCGCGTCACATGAGCGAAAACTTCGATTCAGCACTTACATACACTTCTTATCTAGCTGTTGATGAACTTCTTAAACTGCAACGTCCACTATCTACTGGGCCAGAACATGATGAGATGCTTTTCATCATCATTCATCAAACATATGAATTGTGGTTCAAACAATTAATTCATGAATTCAAAGAGGCCCAAGTTGCTATGGAATCTGGCGATTCGCATTATTCACTAGCCATTTTGGGGCGCATTAGAACAATTCTTAAAGTCTGCGTTACGCAGATCGATATTTTAGAGACAATGACTCCACTTCAGTTCAATGCCTTCCGTTCTTATCTTTCATCTTCCAGTGGTTTCCAATCTGCGCAATTTAGAATGGTTGAAGCATTGTTGGGTCGCCGTGATAACAAGATGGCTGGACACTTACCCTTAGATATTCAAGAGCAGATCAAAGAAATCACAGGGCGAAACAGTGTGTGGGACTCAGCTCTTGTCTATATTTCAAAGCGTGGTCACGCGATTCCTACAGATATTCTCAATCGCGATAAATCTGTCGCCTATGTTGCAAATGCTTCTGTGCAAGAGGTATTACTAGAGGTTCACCGCAATGATCCAGAATCGGCAATGGTGTGTGAGCGCTTGGTTGATATTGATGAAGGAATGCAGGAATGGCGCTATCGCCACGTGAAAATGGTGGAAAGAACTATTGGACACAAAATTGGAACTGGTGGATCAAGCGGAGTGGCCTACCTAAGCAGCACCTTGTTTAATCCAACTTTTCCAGATCTATGGGAGATCCGTTCTAGTTTTTAGTTGGGCAAACCTGCAATGACAATCTCTGAAAGATCTTTACGTGTTCGCGGAGCAACTTCCCGATCATAGGCTGGGCCTTCAAGTTGTTCTGCAGGTGCCTGTCTACCAACAGCCATAATCACTATTGGAACTGCGCCATCAAACAGCAACGCTGCCTTTTCGTGATCAAAGCCAGCCATCTGATGAATAACATAGCCACGATGATGGGCTTCAATAGTTAATTGCGCTGCCGCTAGTCCGCAGTCATACATAAATGTAGGAATCTCTTTACCATCTGCTTGCGTTGGTGTTCCTGCAATTGCAATAAAAGCTGCTGCGCGCTTTGACCAGCTTTGGTTGAAGGGAACTAGACACTCAAGCAGTGCGATGAAATTTGAATCATCTCTCTTGCCCGCGATCAGCCGCCATGGTTGAAGATTGTTTGCAGATGGTGCCCAACGAGCAGCTTCAAGCAATGCTAATAAATCTTGATTTTCAATTGTTGCTGTTGCATCAAGTGAACGTGGACTACGACGCTCTGCAATGAGATCGTGAATTTCTACTGAAGTATCTGCTCTGGTCATCCCAGAAGCCTACCTGCAGACTACCGACTGAGATAAATGAAAATCATGATGATTGAAAATACGGCACCACCAGAGATTAAGAAGTATTTAACCCATGGCTTCATCCCAGTTCGTTCTGCCGCTTTTGCTGCAATTTCCTTAGTGCGCATCATGACGCGGCCTGCCCAAGCAAACTCTGTTGCCAAAATACCTAACCCTGCCAAAAGAATAAGAACTCCTGGGCCTGGGGCAGGAATTGCTATGGTTCCAGCCACCGTTACTGCGCCACCGATGATCCCGATGAATACGCGCCAGAGTATGCGACCGACTTTAGTCTTTTTAACCCACGAGCGAAATTTCATTTTGTTTTAGTCACAATCATTTCTTTTCCGTAGGCTGCAAATGCTATCTCTTCGCGGCGCTTACGGTAATTATCTGATGCACCTTCAATCATGTGTTCAAATCTAGTTGCCGACTTGATCAAGGGGTGTAACTCTGCAGCAGTGGTGTGGTTACCAAATACTGGTGGAGCTTGATCGATTTCTTGAACTTTAATGTGAGGATTTAGGAATCGATATACCAATGCAACACGACGTAACCCAAGGTTTGCAACATGGCGTAATCCGCGGTTGATGTGATCTTGGGCCATTAATCGAATAAATGTGAATGTTTTTGCTCGAGCTGGCTTTTGTTGAACAGCTAATTGATACAACATCGCAGCAATTTCTTGCCCACCTGTTGTGTCGGGAAGTTCTGCACACTTATCTGATAGAGCTGTGCGTACGAGTGGATCCTGCAACATCCTTACCTTTTCGGTGATATCAGCCAAATTGGCTTGATCGGCGCGAAGTGCATAACCAAAATCATTGCACCACTTTGCACGGGCCTCTTGATCATCTGTTCCGCGGATATTTGAGACAAAAACTGTAGGCACTTGAGCTGGTAACAGTTCGTGCACACCGTTATATCCGGTTGCACAAATTCCTGCATCAAAAGCATGCAAGACATTAGCAAGCGGGAAGTAGCGAACAACCTTGAGATCAAGACCTTCTGGTGCAAGTGAATTACCATCTTTATCGACAGGTGCTTTAGTCAAGATAACCTGCAAATCTTTCCATCCCAGCAATCCAGACAACGCTGCTGTCATTTTTTCATTAACATCACTATCACCTGTGCCAAGTTGGACAAGTGCCGTTGGGCGATTTAGATCAAGTCCTAGTGCGCGGCGCGCTTCATCTCGTGACAGAGCAGCTTCTTTGCGAAATAGTGAAACAGGAGATGTTAAAACAGAGTCTTTGCGGTTTGCAGTTGGTCCAAAGTCGTAAGCACGCGCTATGTCACCCGGTTCAATAATTTTGTCCATCATCTTTGATTGAAGGCCCAAGATGAAGCGTTGTGGCTTCTTTTGCCACAAACCGCGGCGCACCCAGACCAACTTCAACAGCGGATTGGCATTCTTTGCAGCAATTACACCTGGATAAGGAACAACGCCATCAAAAGACAATACTTTCGCACCAGTCTCTTCTACTAGCGCTAATAAGCGATCGCGAAGATAGATGTCCCATTTTTCACGGCTCATCCACATACGATCTTTGCCCGGGATATATTCGCAACGGATTCCCATAAACGCCGGAACTTCTGCAATACCACCAGCCATTGAAACAATTATTGGATTCGCTACCTCTTTAAGAGCAAGGGCAACAGCGCTTGCTCGTGCAAGGTGTCCCATTCCAACGCCATTGCTTGTCGCAAGGATGATTGTTGGTTTTTCCATGTGTATTAATTACTCCAAGAAGAATGTAGTGGTCGTCCCTCAGCGTAACCTGCTGATGATTGAACGCCAACAGTTGCCTTCTCGGCAAACTCTTCAATGTTCTTTGCGCCGGCATATGTGAAAGAGGAACGAACACCAGCAATGATTTCATCCAGTAGATCCTCAACACCAGGACGCGTGGGGTTTAAATACATTCGGGAGGTTGAAATTCCTTCTTCGAACAATGCTTTGCGAGCGCGATCAAATGCATCTTCCTGCGAAGTTCTAGCTGCAACTGCTCGAGCAGATGCCATTCCAAAAGACTCTTTGAACAATCGTCCATTTGCATCACTTTGTAGATCCCCAGGAGACTCATATGTTCCTGCGAACCAAGATCCAATCATTACTTGTGATGCACCAGCGGCTAGTGCGAGGGCAACATCTCTAGGATGGCGGACTCCGCCATCTGCCCAAACGTGTGCACCAAGTTTTTTCGCCTCTGTCGCGCATTCAAGGACAGCTGAAAATTGTGGGCGCCCCACGCCTGTCTGCATGCGCGTTGTACACATCGCACCTGGCCCAACGCCAACTTTGATGATGTTTGCGCCGGCTTGTACTAAATCATGTGCACCTTGTGCGGTAACCACATTGCCAGCAACGATTGGAATATTCGGGTTTATTGATCTAATTGCTGCTAATGCTTCCAACATTTTTTTCTGATGACCATGGGCTGTGTCTACAACTAATACATCTGCGCCAGATTCAATAAGTGCCGCAGCCTTTGCCGCAACGTCACCATTGATTCCAACGGCAGCAGCAATGCGCAATTTGCCCTGCGCATCAAGTGCCGGTGAATACAAAGTTCCGCGCAATGCTCCAAGCCGAGTCATAATTCCAACTAGATCGCCATTACTTGCAACCACTGGTGCCAGTTTGTGGCGGTGTTGATTCAAAAAATCAAATGCTTCGCGAGCACCGAGTGAGTCTGACATCGTCGTTAAATCTTTACTCATCACTTGATGTAACTGTGTGAAGCGATCGACACTCTTACAATCATCTTCGGTGATAATCCCAACAGGCTTACCGCCCTCGACAATTACTACTGCGCCGTGTGCTCTCTTGTGCAACAAGCTAACGGCATCAGCAACTGTTGATTGGGGTGACAGAGTAATTGGTGTATCAAAGAAGGGGTGACGTTCTTTCACCCATCTAATGACAGAGTCAACAACTGCATGTGGAATATCTTGAGGAATCACAGTTAGGCCACCGCGTCGGGCCATCGTTTCTGCCATCCGTCGCCCTGCAATTGCTGTCATATTCGCAACAACTAAAGGAATTGTTGTTCCTGTTCCATCAATCGATGAAAGATCCACATCCATTCTGGAAGAAAGTTCAGATCTAGAAGGCACCATGAAAACATCGTCATAGGTGAGGTCGTGGGTAGGTTCATTTATGAAGCGCACGTGGGGTAACAATACTCAGGTAGAATAGAAGAATGTCTAAACCGCTCATTTCTGTACGTGGCTTGACCAAGGTTTTTGGGGATTTCACCGCTGTAGACGGCATTAATTTCGATGTTGCCAAGGGTGAGTCCTTCGGATTACTTGGTCCCAATGGCGCAGGTAAATCAACCACTATGCGCATTTTGGCCGCAACATCTACCCGTACATCAGGCACAGTTGAAATCTTGGATAAAGATCCTGAAAAGTTTGGTCCGCTTGTTCGCGCTCACCTAGGTGTTGTTCCTCAACAAGACAATCTAGATGGCGAGCTAACTGTTAGCGAAAATTTGTATATATATGGACGTTACTTTGGTCTTTCAAAGAAGTTCATCAAAGCAAAGATCGAAGAGCTACTTGAGTTCGCGCAGCTTGAAGAAAAAAGGGATGTAAAGGTTGAAGCACTCAGTGGTGGGATGAAACGTCGTTTAACTATTGCTCGTGGCCTTGTGAGTGAGCCAGACATTTTGTTACTAGATGAACCAACAACTGGTCTTGATCCACAAGCACGACACATCTTGTGGGATCGGTTGTTTCGTTTAAAGGAACAAGGTGTGACTTTAGTTTTAACAACACACTTTATGGATGAAGCAGAACAGTTGTGTGATCGTCTTGTTGTGATGGACAAGGGCGCAATCATGGCTGAAGGGTCACCTCAAGGTTTGATTAAAGAGTATTCAAGCAAGGAAGTCCTTGAAGTTCGCTTTGGTAGCGATCGCAACAAGGAAGTTGCTCCACAGTTAGCACAGATGTGTGAGCGTATGGAAACTTTGCCTGATCGTCTATTGATGTATACCGAGGATGGTGAAAAACTTCTTGAGCAAATTGCTGCTGCCAAGATGCATCCAACGACATCTTTGGTCCGTCGTTCTTCCTTGGAAGATGTTTTCTTGCGCTTAACAGGAAGAACTTTGATTGAATGAACACTGGAATTGATGTTCCTCAAATTCAACGTTTTGGTGCTCTCTATATAGCAGCAGCACGTTTGCGATCCATGTCTAAGTGGAAACTGATCATCGCTGCCGTAGATATTGGAAATCCACTTTTTTACTTAATCGCAGTAGGTATTGGCATAGGTGTTCTGGTTGAACAAGGTTCTGGAACTTCCGGCACAAGTGGCATTAAATACATTGCCTTCATTGCTCCGGCTCTCTTGTCTAGTTCTTCGATCGCAGCTGTAATGGATGAAACCGTATTTCCAACCATCGAAGGTTTTAAATGGCGCAAACTATTCTTTGCGCAAAATGCGACACCAATTACAGGACGGCAAATTGCTCTAGGTGTGTATTTATCAGCACTGTGCCGTGCAATATCTAGTGTCTCAATTTATTACATCCTACTTCTTGCATTTGATGTTGTGGATTTTGGCCCAAGTATCTTGCTGATTCCTGTCGCAGTATTGGGCGGTGGAGCATTTGGAGCTGTCATCTTGTTTGCGGCGGCAAAAATTGAAAAGGATGATCAGTTCTTTAACATTCTGGGCCGCTTAGTAATCATGCCTATGTTTTTGTTCTCAGGAACTTTCTTCCCGCTCTCTGCGATGCCTATCTATCTTCAACCAATTGGTTGGGTTTCCCCTTTATGGCATGCCACCGAACTTGGTCGTGAAGCAGCATTTGATTACGGAATTAGTAATCTGATCATTGGTGTTCACATAGCGTATCTGTCTGTCTTGGTAACCATCGGGCTTACTCTCGCGATGCGACAGTTTGACAGGAGGTTGGCCAAGTGAGTGCTGCTGTCGATATTGCGCAAAAGAATAAATCCAGTGCAATGTATGCGGGCCGACCTTATGTTCTGCTTGAGCGAGGTTGGATGGCGTTTAGGTCATCAACATGGATCCCTGTTGTAACAGGATTTGTTGAACCTGTACTTTTCTTATTAGCTTTTGGATACGGCATGGGAACTCTTGTTGGAAAAGTAACCACTGGAGATACAACAATTGATTACACCCTCTTTATTGCACCTGGATTACTCGCTAATAGCGCGATGAATGGTGCAATTTACGATTCAACCTGGAATGTCTTCTGGAAACTCAATGAATCCAAGTTGTATAAGACCATGCTCTCAACACCCCTAGGGCCTCTAGATATCGCACTTGGTGAGATCACCTGGGCTTTGATTCGTGGCTTGGTGTACTCACTTGGCTTCTTAACAGTGGTCACTGCCCTTGGCTTAACACCAAGCTTCTGGGCCATTTTAGCTATCCCAGCAGCCTCTTTAGTAGCATTTGGATTTGCATCATTCGGGATGGCGATTACCTCGTATTTCAAGACCTACCAACAAATGGGTTTCATTAACATCATTCTTTTGCCGATGACATTGTTCTCCGGCTCCCTCTATCCCATCTCTGTTTACCCAGATTGGCTAGAAAAGATAATCATGGCCCTGCCTCTATGGCATGCAATCGAATTGGTTAGAGCTTTTTGGTTTGGAAACATCACATCCGGTGTTCTTGTCCACGTTGGATATTTCCTTGTAATGATTGCAGCAGGGTTGTTTGTTACTTCCCGCAGATTGCGTGTTTTATTCCTTCGTTAATCACTAGTAAATGTTGCGTCCTTAACTAAGGCAGGACATTTCCAACCAGGAGCAATAACTGGCTCAAAATGCCACCATTCGTTTTCATATACTCGACATAGACCAAACTTTGATCCATTCACCTCTAGCCACCCAGCACCAAGTGGTTCATCTGGGTAGTTAACATCAATTGCAATACCCCATGGGTGATGTGAAACAAGTGGTGGTGCTACCCATTTACTTGCTTCTGCAACACTTCCATATTTCTTTATTGCCTGTGCAAATAATGTTTTTTGGTGTGACACAGTTCTAAATCCTGATGCAATATATATGGACTGCCCATCTCTTTTTGCCGCTGCTTGTGCTGCCTTGAATCGATACATGAGTTGTTCATCTATCGAGTTCGGACGGATCAGTGAACGGGGAATTGCTCCTGCGCCTAATGAATACTCAGTCTTTTCACATCCCTTTATTACATTAGAAATACGCATTACATAATTTTTCTTATTCGCACAGCTCAAAGGAATAGTGTCGGAAGCATAGGAAACCCCATTTATTGAGAAAAAAGCCAATAAAAAGGCTAAAAACGCCCGACTTTTACGCATGTCCTGAGTCTAGCGGGGTTGCTTTTTAATTAAAGAGTGAGAGAATTACAGCTAGTTAAGAAATTAACTAAAAACGAACCGGGAGAGTACTTCTCAAACGAGTTTCAAAAGCTGAAACCTTTGCCGTACAAGTTTTACAAATGCTGACACAGAGTAACCACAAGCAAACATTTAGATTCGTCCCTACAACATCAGTTCCAGTAGACCCGCAGAGGGTTGAAGCTATTCTCAAGCAAGAATGGGAACTATTTACTAAAAGTACAGGCAAGAGCGCCGAAGAAAGCCGCCGTTCATTTAAGTCCTTGCCCCTAGGTGTTACATCTAGCTTCCAGCACTGGGATCCATACCCAATCTCAATTGTCTCAGCCAAGGGCGCATACATGACCGATGTTGATGGTCGCCAGCTCCTTGATCTATCTATGGGCTTTGGCGCAATGTTTGCGGGGCACTTAAACCCAACTGTTATTGAAGAGATCCAAAGCTCATTAAGAACGGGAATGCTCTTTGTAACACCGTCACCAACTTCAACTGACGCGGCAGAAATGATTTGCAAGCGGTTTAAGATTGATCAAGTTCGCTTTACTAACAGCGGAACTGAATCAACAATGTATGCAGTTCGTGTTGCACGATCTGCGTCAGGCAAAATGGGAATTCTTAAGGTCGAAGGTGGCTACCACGGTAGCTACGATCCGTTTGTTGTTTCAGCCAAACCGCCCCTAGACAAGGCTGGTGATCCTGAAGAACCAACACCGGTGATGGATTCCAACTTAGTTCCAGGCGATATTTACGTGGTTCCTTACAACAATGTTTCCGCACTTGAAGCAATGTTTGAAAAGAACGCTTCAAAGATCGCTTGCTACATCGTTGAGCCAGTTCTAGAAAATCTTGCAATTATCTTGCCGGATGCTGGCTATCTAGAGCGCGTTCGCGAACTATGCGATGAGTACAACGTCATTCTTATCTTTGATGAAGTAAAAACTGGTCTTACAGCTGGCGCGCACGGTGCATCTGTTCGACTTGGTGTTGAGCCAGATCTCATCACCCTTGCAAAATCAATTGGTGGCGGAGTTCCTTTGGCCGCTTTTGGTGGCAAGAAAAAGTACATGGATTTTGTAACAAACGGCAAAATGGCGCACTTCGGCACATTCAACGGTAATCCCCTTGCAATGGCTGGTGTTCGCGCAATTGATCGCCTTTGCACAGATGAAGCACTTGCTACTGCCGAAGCACTCAATCAGCAAGCACTAGATCGCATCAGTGAAATCATTGATGAGTACCAACTGCCTGCACACACTGTTGGATTTGGTGTTAAGGGCTGCGTTACGTGGTCGACGACACCAGTGCGTAACTACCGCGACTACAAAGCAACTGACTTTGGCATCGCAGAAGCGCATTGGTTGTTCGCGCTCAACCGCGGAATCATTACTCCTCCAGGATTAGATGAACAATGGTTGATCTCTTTGGCACATGGCCAAACAGAGATTGACCTACTTGTTGAAGATTTCCGTGAGTTCGCTAAAGCTCTTCGTAGCTAATAGAAAAGGATGAGACTGGTGGCCAAAGAGTCAGCACTCGATACCGCAAGAGAACAGCTACAACGAGCAGTTGAGCTACTTGAGCTATCTGAAAATGATTGGCAAACGCTTTCCACACCGCGTCGAATTCTTGAAGTCGCGGTTCCATTGCGCCGCGATAACGGTGATGTTGAAATGTATAAAGGCTTTCGCGTTCAATACTCAACAACTCGTGGACCTTCAAAAGGTGGTGTGCGTTTTCACCCATCAATTGATATGGAAGAAACCGTTGCACTTGCCATGTTGATGACCTGGAAATGTGCACTGACTAATCTTCCATTTGGTGGTGCAAAGGGTGGTATTGCAATTGATGCTAAGGATCTTTCAGAGCGTGAAAATGAACGCCTGACTCGCCGTTACACCTCGGAAATTCTTCCCATCATCGGACCGGAACGCGATATTCCGGCACCAGATGTTGGAACTGATGAACGCAACATGGCATGGATGATGGACACATATTCTGTTAACGCTGGCTACTCAGTACCAGGTGTTGTAACAGGTAAGCCAATAGTTTTGGGTGGATCACTCGGAAGAACTTCAGCAACTGGTGATGGTGTTGTGATTTCAACGATCGAGGCTTTAAAGACTTTGGGTATTGATCCAAAGGGTGCAACCGTTGCGGTGCAAGGTTTTGGCAAAGTTGGTTATTGGACCGCTATAGGTCTTGAAAATCTTGGACTTAAAGTTGTTGCCGTCAGCGATGTTGATGGCGGTGTAACTGGTTTTGATAGCGTGGCAGCTCTTTGGAAGTATTTCACGCAAAATCAATCACTTAATATGCCAGGAACTGACAAACTCACACAGGAGGAGTTACTGCATCTAGAGGTAGATGTACTCATCCCTGCTGCTTTATCTGATGCGATTACCGAAAAGAGCGCACCGGGAATTAGAGCCAAGATTGTTGTTGAAGGTGCAAATGCGCCAACAACTCCTGGCGGGGATCAAATCCTTGCTTCAAAAAAAGTACTAGTTGTGCCAGACATTCTCGCTAACTCTGGTGGTGTGATTGTTTCCTACTTCGAGTGGGTCCAAGATAAACAGAACTACTTCTGGTCAGCAGAAGAGGTTAAATCGAACCTCAATGAAATCATGATGAGATCATTTAAAGAGGTTGAAAACACTGCAACAGCTAAAAAGGTTTCTTGGCGTGAAGCCGCTCATATGATCGGCGTGGGTCGTGTTGCTGAGGCTCACAAACTGCGCGGTTTATACCCTTAAGCCACTACGTCGAGCATTGCTCGAACGGCTGTAACCATCTGATCTAACGGCATTGTTGGCAGTCCTGGAAACTCTGCTGCTTGAGAATCCATTAAAGGAACGTGCACAAACCCACTGCGAACATCACTCCCCACAAACTTATTCTGTGCAACATAGAAAACATGATTACACAAAAATGCACCCGCACTCAATGAAACAGCAGCTGGTATGCCCTGCGCTTTAATCGCGGCAACAATGTCATTTACTGGCAGAGTTGAAAAGTAGGCATCGGGACCATCTTGAAGGATCTTCACATCATTTCTTAAAACACCTTCATTATCTGCAAGTCGTGCATCATCTAAATTGATGGCTACCCGCTCAGGTGTTATCGCTGTTCGACCTTCGGCCTGACCTAAACAAATTACAACATCTGGCTTGTGTTGTTCAATTAATGACAATAGTTGTTCTGCAGATTGCGTATATGCCACAGGCAAGATCGCAGTAACAATGTTGTCACCGTTGATCTGCTTAACAATCTCACCTGAGGGGTTTGAGGTTGCGTTACCAAATGGCTCAAAGCCAGTGAGTAACACTTTTCTCATGCGCTAAGTATTACCCAACTAGCCAGCCAGCGATATCAACGCCCATAACAACTAAAACCATCAGGATGAAGACAACTACTCCGCCAGCGCGATAGAGCTTGCGACCATTTTCTGTGGTTTTCCAATCTGTTTCAGGCTCATCAGAAATTGCATCCAAGTAGTGAAGTATGAAGCCTGGCAGTGCCATCACGACAAAGCTCCATTTCAAAAAGGCCTCTGGGCTGCTAAAGGCCCCTTCGATCAGGTTGGCAGCAAGTGCCATCACAAAGATCATGACAACGGTCTTGAATACACCTTTTGGTAGGTAGATCTTCTTCTTAGGAAGATTATCTTCCAGGCTAAGTGATGTGATCTGCGGAATCGCAAATAGAATTGTTCCCAATACAAGATTTAGCAGTGACCCCACAAATGGCGCAGCCATTATGAAAAAGACTGCAATCTTTAGTGCCAGTGATCGAACCTTTTGGCTCTGTGATGGCTTTTTGATTTCCACGTGTAGCGCACGTAAGCGCATTGGGTAGTGCTCGACAGCGATGTCCTCTAGTGCCACTCGAACAATTAGTAGCGCTGCTGCTATTAATGCTAACTCAGTCCCGTAATTAGTAATAGGTAATTCGAGGCGAGCTAGGCCATTCATCGCAGCTACCATCTTTGTGATCACCCAGAAGGTCAGCAGAGTTCCCAATGCATAATCTGTAATACGCTCCCACTTGTCATCCTGGCTACGTACAAGGCGCCGGAACGGGCGGAAGGCACTTGCAAGCAAAGCCGGTGCAAAGAACAAAACCATCACACCAATTGCAGTTAAGAACTCAGGTCGATTTGTAATGTTGCCGGTTAAAAGCGCTGCAAGGAAGAAAACAGCACCTGCAATGAAGCCCGCAAAGGCATCATAAATTGCAACCGCCATAACTAGGGCAACGATTATCCAGGCCGGTGGAAGAGCTTGTCCCCCTGTATTGACGGCGGCAACAATTCCTAGAATCAATCCAATCGGCATCAATAATGCTGCCCACGATCCAATGATTGCTCGAACCGTATTTCCATCTTGAATGGTTCGAGTTAGCAATGGTGAGAATCGATTAAAGCGATGAGCGAGCGAGACAAAAGCAAAATCTGTGTTATCTGTAAGTCTGTTATCCCAAGACTTAGAAAGATCTCCCCTACCTGGCTCATCCTTAAGTAGCTTTAAAGCACCTGAAGAAACAGACTGTAATGACTCTTGGTCCTGTTCCTCATCACTTTGTTTTTGATTGCGCTTAACTGAAGTCAAGGCTGCAAGGGCTGCAAAAGCCGCCAATTGCAGGCCTTTTGTGGTGTCTGAATCCTTTAATGGATTGTATGGTTTTAGACCGCTCTTAACTTCCTCAACAGGTTCAGGTTCAATGAAGTCGCCTTCTTCATCAACTTTTAGATTAGGGCAGTTGTTATCCCATTGAACAACGCCATTTTCATCTTTACAAAACTCAATATCTTTCTGACTTACAGTTCCGTTGTCATCGTAGACCTCAATGGTGATTGAGTGATACCCGGGTGGGACATCATCAGGGATCTGGATATCCAAGTCCTCTGCTTCAGATTGAGTTAGACGGTCAATGACGACCTTTTGTTCAGCCGCAAAACTTGGCAAGACAGATAGATTTAGAAAGATAATCGCGAGTAGAAGTATTTTCTTCATTATTTGCCCTTTACGTTAACGGTTACCTTGACTTTTTGTCCTGGTTTCAATCCGGTCACTGTTGCTGTTGTTGAGTTCTTCGTAGGTTTTGCAGTTGGCGTTGGAGGAGGTGTCGCTTTTGCTGGAACTTTCGCAGCTGCAGCTACTGCTGCGGCAGCAATTTTTGAAGCAACTCCTGCATCCGCTGCGACCTTAGTCGCAGTAGCTGTTTTATTGATTGAATCTGTTTTTGCTGCCGCTGCTTCTGATGATTGAGTTTGTGCGGTTTGTACTGCTACTGCAGCCGTTGACTCCGCTTGTACTGCAGCTACCGCTGACGACTCCGCTTGTGCATTAGCAGTATCCGCGGCCTTTTGTAATGCAGCAACCTTGGCAGTAATCTCTTCAATCTTTTTATCGATGGCTGCCCGTTCGACAATATCTTTCGCCTTAATTGATGCCTCAGCTAAGGAGATCTTTTCTTCTAAAGCTTTAACGACAGCATCTGCACTCTTCTGAGCTTCAGTTGCCGCCGCGATCTTTTCTTCTGTCGCTTTTAGTGCGGCATCAGTTGCAATCTTGGCTTGGGCGGCAGCATCTGCTGCCTCTTTTTGCTCGATCACAATCTTGGCTGCTGCACTGGCTGCTGCCTGATTAGCATTACTTGACGCTGCTTTTGCGGCGGCGGCCTTATCGATTGCTGTCTTTGCTGCTTTATTGGCTGCTGCTTTTGCGGCAGCGGCTATCGCATTTGCTTGGGCTGCAGTAGTTGCGGCGGCGGCTTGTGTACCCGTAGCTCCGATTGCAATATCTACCGCTTTAGCTGCATTTGTTGCCGCAGCCTTTGCAGTTGCCGCGGTTTTGGCAGCAGTTGCAGCCGCCTGCACAGTGTTAGCAGCAGTACTTGCAGCCTTTACCGCCGTGGCAGTTGCAGTTGCTTTCGCAGCCGCCGAAGTTGTCGCACTCTTTAACGCCTCTGCGGCTTTTTCTGCAGCAACTATTGCCGCTTGCTGTGCATCTGCTGCTGCCTTTGCGACGACTGCCGCATTTGCTGCCGCTAAGTCTGCAGTTGCTTTTGCGAGAACTGCAGCAATTGCTTTATCAACTGCTGCTTTTGCTGCAGCCTCTGCTGCACTCTTATCTATTGCAACGGTGTCTGCAACAACCTTTGCCACCACATCTGATGCAGCTTTATCTGCGACAACTTTTGCAGCAGCAGCTTTATCGGCAATTACTTTATCTGCTGCAGCTTTGATGGCAGCTTCACACGTTGCATCACACACTGGTGCTAGTGGAGGTGAATTTGTTGTTATCGCAGTCGATGCAGTCGATGCAACGGAGGTGGCTGCTGCATTTGTTGCAGTCACCGTAAATGTATATGCAGTTGATGCAGTTAAGCCTGAAACTGTTATGGGGGAAGTACCACCCGATGCTGTGACGCCACCTGGCGATGCTGTGACGGTATAGGTGGTTATTGCACTACCGCCATTACTTGCCGGAGCTGTAAATGAAACTGTTGCAGTTGTTTGCCCTGTTGCTGTTGCAGATACCGCAGTTGGCGCACCTGGTGCTGTTGCAGCCGTTACAGAAACTGATGCTGTAGCTGCACCCGTTGGGCTTGTTGCCGTGTTTACAGCACGGATTTGGATCGGATAAGTAGTGCCAGCAACTATCGGCGTCGTTCCATCGGTACTCAAGAATTTGATAACTATCGGTGAAGTAACAGTGGATGAATCTGTGCGATCTAGCCAATTTGTTCCACCATCAGTAGAGAACTGGTATTTGATGATTGTTGAACCGCCATTTGATGCAGGAGCAGTAAATGGAACATTTATTTGTAAGTCACCCAGTGTTGGTGTTCCAACTGTTGGCACACCTGGTGCAACAGCAGTGATCGCTGCAGTTGGAGATGACAACGCAGATCCATTTGGTGAAATTCCATTAATAGCGGTTACTAGAACGCGGATAAATTTACCCACAAGATCAATTGCGCTTGCTATGAAGGTAGAAGCTGTGGCTCCTGAAATGTCAGTACAAGCAGTGGTTGTATCTGTTGCAGAGGTACAGCTCTTCCATTGATAGCTAAGTGTTGGTGTAGGAACTCCACTGAAAGTCACCGCATTTGTAAGAGTGCTTCCAAAAGTCGTTGTACCTGTCGGTGCACTCGTTGAAGTTGCAGTAGGAGCAGCGGCAACAGCCACGGTCACAGTATTGGTGGAAGCCAAAGAAACGTTTCCTGCTGCATCGACTACATATAGTTTGTAATCACCTGCAATCAAGCCTGCGGTACTCATGGTCGTATCAGTACCAGCTGCACTTATAGCTACTAGATTCATTGAATCATCAGCGGCACCAGTAATACTTGCAAGATTAGTAACAGTCACAGTTGTTTTAACTAGATATGCAGTTCCACTTTCACTTGATCTAACTGTCACCCCACTTGCAGTAGTAACGCTTAAAGCCACAACAGTTGGTGCTGGCGCAGTTGCATCCACAGTAATTGATAGTGCAGTAGATGTTGTTGAATTACCTGCTGAATCTGTATCTGTTACAGAAATACTCCAGGTTCCATCTGACAATGTTCCTAAGTCACATGTGTTAGTTGAGATAGTGCACGATACGCTTGTAGCTCCTTGCTTTGTCGCGGTAACAACCGCTGTGCCTGCAAAACTGCCAGAAACATTGATTTTTGGAGTGTTATCTGAAGTTATGTTATCCGTAGCCGAACTTCCAGAATCCGATGTTGTATCAAGATCTGGTGTTGAAGGCGTTGCGATTGTTGTTTTATTAATTACTAATCCCGTTAGTGTTGCAGCGCTAGAGGTAACGCCGTTAAAGGTTTGAGTTGCAGCTACAGAATATGTCCCATTAGCAAGAGTTGTGAATGGACAGGATCCAGTCGTCGCAGTTGCAGTAAATGAACATACAACGGCTGTTCCAGAGGATGGTGTTGCCGTTACAGTAATGACCGCACCTACGGTTAAACCAGAAAGTGAAATCTCTGGAGTATCGTCATTTGTCGTGTTATCAGTATTGGAAGAACCAAGGTCTGAAGAAGAAACTAAATCAGGAGTTCCGGTTGCAGCTAATGTGACTGTTACCGAATCTGTTGAAACCAGAGACAAGTTTCCTGCTGCATCCACCGTATAGAGGCGATACGTTCCAGGAGTAAGTCCTGTCGCAGCTAGGCTTGTAGATGAATTTGCCGTTGTTATAGCAACGCTGTTCCACGAAGAGTCAGCGGCACCAGTGATACTTGCAAGATTAGAGACAGTTCCGATTGCGTTATTAACTAAGTAAGCGGTTCCTATTTCAGTTGAAGTAACTGCAGCATTTTCTGACGATGTAATTGATCCTGTAGTTAAAGTTGCTGTCGGAGCAGTCGTATCAACAACAATTGCTGAGTTTGCACCAAGTGAGCCGGCTGAACTTGCAGCCGCAAGGGTAAGCGTTGCATTATTCAATGCAATGTCACGGATCGTGCCGCCGTTCAAAATTAACGAAGTAGGGTCAACGTAGGTTAAATCAGCAGATGTATCACCTGCTTGAACCGTGTAACTAAATGTTAATGTATTTGTACCACTTCCAGAGGTGTAATTAACTGCACGATCTGTTGTCCCTGTTTCGAGAGTAATCTGAGGTGTTCCCGTAACATTAACTACTTCACTGAATTCAACTCGAACTAAGACTATGTCCCCAGCTTTCAGTGTTCCGCTCGAAGGGCTCGAAGTTATATTCGAGACTGTAGGAACTGCTGTATCAATAATTATTGCTTTTGATCCAGCTATATTGCTTGTACCTGAAGGTACAGTCGTTGTGTTCATAACATTTCCGGACGCATCTGTGGGTGCAACTGTAAGGACGTAAGAACTAACGGTTAAATCAGAGGTAGTTTTTCCTGCACCAACTGTGTACGTACCGGTAAGTGTGTTATCGGTTGCAGAATGAGAGAGTAGGACTGTTTCACCAGTATCTAATGTGACTGTAATTCGGGCTGCAGATGTAACGGCTTCACTTAGCGTGGCTGTGATATTTACTGTGGAGCCTTCCTTGTATGAACCATTTGCAGATGTTGAAGAAAAACTGCTCACTGATGGTCTTGTCGTATCTGCTGGATCGTTTAGAGCACAGCCAATTCCCATCCAGGTGTGTAATGCACCAGTTTCTCCGTTATACGCCCGGACCCACAACCTGCCGTACATGCTGGCAGAAATGCTTGCTGCGCGAAGATCTGCTGCAGTAATAACGACAGATCCTGAAGATGAGACGCCTGTCCCTGTGTTAGCGCCGATAGTTTTCTCACCAGTAAATAATTGAAAGCTTGCACTACTTGGGGCAATATTGTAGTTCGGAGAATGAAAGTCAATTATTGTGAAGTAATATGCCGAGACTGCATTGCCGGTGTAAGCACCAATCGAAAATGTATATCTGCATTCTGCTGAAGTTTGCGTCATTCCAAAAGAGCCCAGTACCGCCGGAGCAGCAGCGTTGGCTGCCGGAACATTTTGAAACAGCGAAGTAAATAAACTAATCACAACAATAGAAATGATTCTCTTTAGCTTCATTTACTTGCCCTTCACATTGATAGTTACTTTGACCTTTTGGCCAGGCTTTAATCCAGTTACCGTTGCTTTTGCAGAGTTCTTTGATGGTGGTGCGGTTGGTTTTGCAGTTGGCTTTGCAGTTGGTGTGGCCTTAGATGGAACCTTCGCAGCTGCTGCTTTTGCTGCTGCTGCAACCTTTTCTGCAACAGTTGCTGATGCTGATGCTTTTGTGGCAGCAGCAGATTTCTCAGCAGACTCTCCTCGCACAGCTACAGCCTCTTCAGCCTGAGTTTGCGCTTCTTCGTTAGCGGTTTCTGAATTTTCTGTTGCGGTTTCTTGTGCCTCTGTTGCATTCTCCGCATTCGTTGTCGCTTCTTCGACCTTTTCCTGTGCTTCTTCTACCTTCGCTGAAACTTCATCTATCTTCCTTTGAATCTCAGCGCGAGCAGCTTGATCTGTTGCCTTAGCGGCTTGTTCGGCTAGTGCAGCTTTTTCTGCAAGAACCGTTGCCAATTCTTGTGCGCTCTTTGTCGCTGCGGCCTCTGCTGCAATCTTTGCTGCAGTCGCCTTTGCTGCTGCCTCTGCTGCAATCTTTGCCGCCGCGGCTGCGTCTGCAGCTTGCTTCTGCTCAGTTGCTATTCGAGCAGCGGTCTCCGATGCCACTTTTTGGGCTGCCGTTGCGACGGCTTTTGCTTCTGTTGCCTTAGTTGCTGCGGCTGCAGCAGATGCATTTGCTGCAGCTTTGGCTGCGGCCGCAATTGCATCCGCTTGAGCCGAGGCTTGAGCCGCTGCAGTCTTTGAATTCAGTGAGTTGATTGCAATATCAACCTGCTTTGCTGCATTTGTTGCCGCTGCTTTTGTTGCCGCTGCTTTCTGGGCCGTACTGGCTGCTGCTTTAACCGCTGCTGCTGCATCAGTTGAAGCTTTTGCCGCGGCAGCAGTTGCTGCAGCTTTGGCAACTGCAGTAGAAGTTGAATTCTTAAGTGCTGCTGCGGCGGCAGCGGCGGCTTTTGCGGCAGCATCTACCGCAGCGCGTGCAGCTGCTGCATCAATTGCAGCTTTCGCTGCTTGTGCATCGGCTGCTGCTTGGGCGATTGCTGCGACAACTGCTCTATCAACTGCTGCTTGCGCCGCGGCTTGTGCTGCAGCTGCATCGGCTGCTGCTTTCGTACTTGCCACGATTGCGGCAGCATCTGAAATTTTCTTTGCAGCAGCGGCTTCATCTGCTGCAATCTTTTCGGCTGCTGCTTTAGCAATCGCCTCTGCTGCTGCCTTGTCTGCGGCTTCTCTATCTGCAATCACCTTCGCTGCGGCTGCTGCATTTGCTGCAACACATGCAGCGTCACACGTTGGCACCACTGGTGCTATGACTTGAGCTGTGACCGTAATTGTGACAACAACTTCCTTGAACACACCGTTTGAATCCGTTACGCGCACTGTGAATGTATATGTACCGGCAGTGGTTGGTGTGCCACTTATTTGTCCAGTTGCAGGATCAAGTGAAACACCTGCTGGCAAGGTTCCATTTGATACTGAGTATGCAAATGTTCCAACTCCTCCGGCTGCTGCCAAACTCAATACATAAGCAGTACCAGTTGTTGCCGCTGGTACTGGTGAAGG
>JBIIKH010000025.1:0-8254 GCA_044233285.1 Candidatus Planktophila sp.
TGCAAAGGTTGAGAGAGCGGTGAGTGCTGCGAGGATGATGGCTATATTCATGTCAGGACAGTATCACAAAAATGGAAATGATTATCATTTCCATAATTCACCCCGCTACGCTCAACCCATGCTTGCAGTAGCTCGATTCTCAGTCCCGCTCGCAGAT
Source organism: Candidatus Planktophila sp. (assembly GCA_044233285.1). Taxonomy (GTDB): domain Bacteria; phylum Actinomycetota; class Actinomycetes; order Nanopelagicales; family Nanopelagicaceae; genus Planktophila. The sequence goes on from JBIIKH010000025.1 coordinate 158, forward strand.
GCCTCTCAATTTGAGGCACAACTAGGCACCGCTCTCGATGCCTTTTCTGCATGCAAGGGATTTGTAAGCGGTGAGTTCGGACAAAACCTTGATGACCCAACACTGTGGTCATTGGTAACACATTGGGAAAATGTGGGTTCATATCGAAGAGCATTAAGCAATAACGATGTGAAAATGAATGCGATTCCGATCTTGGCACAGGCAATTGATGAGCCCGGTGCATATGAAAAGCCGTACTCAGAGTAAAATAATCGCACGGAAGTAACACACGTTGCTTTTCGCCGACAGCCAGCCGGATGGAGAAAATTGTGGCAACGGACCGTTTAGAAAATATCGTAGGACTAGCAAAGCGACGTGGGTTTGTATACCCATCATCTGAAATTTATGGCGGACTTCGCGCATCATGGGATTACGGCCCATTAGGTGTTGAGCTAAAAAACAATGTAAAGCGCCAATGGTGGAAGTCCATGGTAATGGGACGTGAAGATGTAGTCGGACTTGATTCATGTGTCATTTTGGCAAAAGAAGTTTGGGAAGCATCAGGACACGTTGCAACATTTAGTGATCCACTAACAGAGTGCACGGCATGTAATAAGCGCTATCGCGCCGATCACCTTGAAGAAGCTTATGAAGCAAAGCATAAAAAGAAACCAGAGTCTTTAACAGAAGTTAACTGTCCTGCTTGTGGAAACAAAGGTCAATTCACAACTCCAAAGCAGTTCAGTGGATTGCTCAAGACATTTCTTGGACCAGTAGAAGATGAATCAGGTCTTGCTTATTTGCGACCAGAGACTGCTCAAGGAATTTTCATTAACTTTGATCAGGTAATGACGACATCACGTAAAAAGCCACCATTTGGTATTGGCCAAATTGGTAAGTCATTCCGCAATGAGATTACACCAGGAAACTTTATTTTCCGTACTCGCGAATTTGAGCAGATGGAGATGGAGTTCTTCGTAGTTCCAGGCAGTGATGAAGAATGGCATCAGTATTGGATTGATACACGCATGGCTTGGTATGTAGACCTTGGTATTAACCCAGAGCGACTTCGAATTTATGATCATCCAAAAGAGAAGTTGTCACACTATTCAAAGCGCACAGCAGATATTGAATACAAGTTTGAATTCGCCGGAACAGAATGGGGCGAGCTAGAAGGTATTGCAAACCGCACCGATTTTGACCTCAAGGCTCACTCTGCAGCATCTGGTAAGGATCTTTCTTACTTTGATCAAGAAAAGGGCGAACGCTGGACACCATATGTGATTGAGCCTGCGGCAGGTGTTGATCGCTGCACACTCACCTTCTTAATGGATGCATTCACAGAAGATGAAGCACCCAATAGCAAGGGCGAGATGGAAAAGCGTGCCGTGCTAAAGCTTGATCATCGCCTTGCACCCATTAAGGCGGCTGTTCTTCCACTCTCACGTAATGCAGATCTATCGCCTAAGGCGCGCGATCTTGCAGCACAACTACGTAAAAACTGGAATATTGATTTTGATGATGCTGGTGCCATTGGTCGCCGCTACCGTCGTCAAGATGAAATCGGTACTCCTTACTGCATCACGATTGACTTTGAAACTCTTGAAGACAATGCAGTAACAATTCGCGATCGCGACACGATGGCGCAAGAACGCATCAGCCTAGATCAGGTTGAAGCATGGCTAGCACCTCGTTTACTAGGTTGCTAAAACCACTCTTACTTCCATTAGCAAGCGGTGATCACTACATAGATCCACCGGTTGTTCTAGCACCCATGGCTGGAATAACTAACGCTCCTTTTCGCACGCTGTGCCGTGAACAAGGGGCAGGATTATTTGTCTCTGAGATGGTTACAGCTCGCGCATTAATTGAGCGTCGCCCAGAAACTTTGCGAATGATTGTTCCAGGTAAAGATGAGTGGCCACGTTCTGTGCAGTTATATAGCGTTGATCCAACGACAATGCGTGCCGCGGTGACCATGATTGGCAAGGAAAACCTTGCAGATCATATTGATATGAACTTCGGATGCCCTGTTCCTAAAGTTACGCGCAAAGGTGGGGGAGCAGCGCTTCCTTTCAAACGCAAACTCTTCACAAATATCGTGGGTGCTGCTGTTGAAGCAGCAAAACCATTTGGTATTCCTCTCACGGTAAAGATGCGTATTGGTATTGATAGTGATCATGAGACATATTTAGAGGCAGCAAAGTCAGCAGCTGATTTAGGTGTTGCCTGGGTTGCATTACATGCTCGCACAGCAGCACAGATGTATGAAGGAAAAGCAGATTGGAGCGCAATTGCGCGCTTAGTAGAGCACCTAAAGCCAACAGGTGTGCCTGTTTTAGGTAATGGCGATATTTGGTCTGGCAGTGATGCAGTTTCAATGGTGGAGCAAAGTGGTTGCGCAGGAGTTGTTGTTGGTCGTGGATGCCTTGGGCGCCCATGGTTGTTTACAGATTTAGTCTCTTCACTCAAGGGTGAAGGAAAGCAGATGACGCCTACATTGCACGAGGTACGCGAAGTGATGTTCCGTCATGCACATTTGATTGTTGAATATCTAGAATCGGAAGATCGTGGAATGCGCGATATGCGAAAGCACATGGCGTGGTATTTAAAGGGCTTCCGTGTGGCACGAGAAATTAGGCATGACCTTGGCATGGTCTCTTCTTTACAAGAGATGCGAAATTTATTAGATCAACTCGAAGATCAGCCATACCCAACGGAAGTAGGCGAAAAACCACGTGGACGCACAAGTCATGGCCGTCCACCGACATTGCCAGATGGTTGGCTCAATGACCCTGACGAGCTAGTTCATGTTGAACTAGAGGATGCGTTCTCAGGCGGATAAATGTTTATTTTTAGATGGTTACGTCGAACAATCACTCTACTTTTGATCCTTGCCTTAATAGTGCCCGCATTTGGCATTGCACAAGTATGGCGTGCTGCAAAAAATCCTATTGTGCGCGAAGCTGATGTGATTGTTGTTCTAGGTGCTGCTCAGTTAAATGGTAAACCAGGTGAAACACTGGAAGCGCGACTTGTCGAAGCAAAAAGAATTTATGATCTCGGATATGCGCCGCTTATTATTACTGTTGGTGCAGGTGCGCCAGGGGATAGAACAACAGAGGCTGCATCTGGGAAGTATTGGCTGAGAATGAATGGGATTCCAGCCAAAAACATCATTGCCGTTGAAGAAGGTCGCGATACCTTGGTCAGTACAAAAGCTTTTGCCTCCATTATGAAAAAACGTTATGTCAGCGATGTAATTATTGTGACTGATCCGTATCACTGTAAGCGCGCAATGAGTATGGCTGATGATCAAGGTGTGGTTAGTACATGTTCGCCCGTACAAACTGGCCCCAATACACTTGCAAAAAGTGGTTATAAATACTTAATTCGTGAAGCTGGCGCTTATTTGGTCTATATAACCGTAGGCAAGCGGGGCATTCAAATAAGCGATCACTTACCTGATGCAGATATTGTTACTAAGGTATTGCCATGAATTACAGCGCTTTTGACCAAGAACGCTTTTTAGATGAGCCTGCAAAGCGTGCCGGGCGGACTGAATTCATGCGCGATCGCGCCAGAGTCATTCATTCTGCATCATTGCGCCGTTTAGCAGCTAAGACACAAGTTGCAGTTCCATGGGAAAATGATTTTCAACGAACCAGACTCTCACACTCATTGGAGTGTGCACAGATTGGGCGTGAACTGGGTGAATCACTGGGCGCAGATCCTGATTTGCAAGACACCGCATGTTTATCACATGATTTAGGACATCCACCTTTTGGTCACAACGGTGAAGAAGCATTGGCAGAGATTGCCCAAGAGTTCGGCGGTTTTGAAGGAAATGCACAAAGTTTTAGATTACTAGTTCGCTTAGAGGCAAAAACAGTTGATACAAATGGAAAGAGTATTGGTCTGAATTTAACCCGTGCATCATTAGATGGTGCGACTAAGTATCCATGGCCACGTTCTGAAAATCCTCGTAAGTTTGGTGTTTACGATGATGATGTTGAGGTTTTTAACTGGATGCGCCAACAAGCACCTGCCGGAAAGAAATGTATCGAAGCTCAAATTATGGATTGGTCTGATGATTGCGCATATTCCGTTCATGACCTTGAGGATGCAATTTTTGCAGGGCAGGTATCGGTAAAGAATTTCGAAAGTGATTTTGAAGAGCTATACAAGGTTATGACAACTGACTACAAGAGTGATGCAACTGAGCAAGAGGCTATTGATGCGCACGCTCGCCTCTCAGCACTTTCTGCATGGCCACACTATTACGACGGAAGTCTTCGGAGCCTTGCACGATTAAAGGATTCGACGAGTCAGCTCATTGGACGTTTTGTTTTGGCAGCAGAGGTGGAAACTCGCAAAGTTCATGGCAATGGACCTCTTTCACGCTATAGCGCTGATCTAGAGATTCCACGGGAGCAAAAGCTAGAAGTAGATTTTCTAAAGGCCATTGCAGGGCATTACTTAATAAACGCTGCACATTCACAAGATAGGTATGCAAAGCAGCAGATAATCATTGGTGAGTTAGTCGAGATGTTATTGAAATTTCCGGACGAACTAGATTCCTATTTCCAGAAGCCTTGGAACGAGGCAAGTGATGAGATGGCCAAAATGCGCGTGATTATTGACCAAGTTGCAGCACTTACCGACCCCGGTGCATATGCCTTGCATGCACGCCTACTTGCTAATCGGTAGGGTAGGAGCATGAGCGGTCGCATTCGGGAAGAAGATGTTGCCTACATCCGCGATCGCGCACCCATCGATGAAGTTGTTGCAGATTATGTTCAACTAAAAAATGCAGGTGGCGGACAGAAAAAGGGTTTGTGTCCCTTTCATGATGAAAAGTCTCCTTCTTTTCATGTGACACCTAGCAAAGGATATTTCCATTGTTTTGGTTGCCAAACAGGCGGAGATGCCATTGCATTTTTAATGAAGATTGATCACTTAACCTTCACCGAAACTATCGAGCGCCTTGCAGATCGTATTGGTTACACACTTCGCTATGACGAGGGCTCTAGTACCGGACCGGTTGTTACATCAGGAACACGTAACCGCTTGATCGCAGCACATGTAGAGGCTGCAAAGTTTTATCAAGAGCTACTGAATTCATCTCCTGGGGCAGCCCATGGTCGTGAACTATTAACAAAACGTGGCTTTGATAAAGCAGCATGTGAGCAGTTCGGTGTTGGCTATTCACCTGATGAGTGGGATGGCTTAACAAAACATTTACGTGCCTTGGGATACACAATCGATGAACTTGAATTGGCGGGACTATCGAAGATGGGCCAACGCGGACCAATCGATAAATTCCGTAACCGATTAATGTGGCCGATTAAAGATATTTCGGGAGACATAGTCGGATTTGGTGCCAGAAAGCTTGCTAGCGATGCCGATGACCAAGGTCCAAAGTATTTAAATACCTCTGAAACACCGATCTATAAGAAGAGCCAAGTGCTGTACGGACTTGATGTGGCTAAAAAAGAGATTGCTAAAAAGCGTCAAGCAGTAATTGTTGAGGGCTACACAGATGTAATGGCAGCCCACTTAGCAGGGATAACTACCGCTGTTGCAACCTGCGGAACTGCATTTGGCGCAGATCACATTCGAATATTGCGAAGATTGTTAATGGATGATGATGCTTTTCGGGGAGAAGTTATCTTCACATTTGACGGCGATGCTGCCGGGCAAAAGGCAGCCCTTCGCGCATTTAGTGAGGATCAAAAGTTTGTTACACAAACATTTGTTGCAGTTGAGCCAGATGGATTAGATCCCTGTGAGCTTCGCCAAGAAAAAGGTGATCTTGCACTGCGCGACCTGATTGCTCGACGTGTTCCACTCTTTGAGTTTGCAATTCGCGCAGAGCTGGCTCATCACAAATTGGACTCAGCTGAAGGGCGAGTTAACGCATTAAATGCAGCAGCGCCTTTGGTTGCTCAGATTCGTGACAAGTCATTGCGTCCTGAATACACCAGGCTACTTGCCGGATGGCTTGGTGTTGAGGTCGAGATTGTTACACAGGCTGTTTCACGTGGCGTTAAGGCAGCACCTGCGGCCCAACCCTTGGTTGAGGAAACATCTACTCAGCCAAACTTCAGACCAGATCCGAATGAAGCTCGATTAATTCTAGAACGCGAAGTCTTAAAGGCCAGATTGCAAGAACCATCACTTTTCATAGGAGATCTGTGGAGTTCAATTGAGGCAGGGGCCTTTACGCATCCTGCCTACATTTCTCTACGACTTGCAATTGATGCGGTCGATAAAGTCTCACCAGAAAATATCGCTGATGATAATGTCAAGGCATTGTTTACAGAGTTAACAGTGGAACCGATCCGCGCCGATGGAAAGCCCACTGCGGTGTATGTTGCAAGCATTGTGGCTCGTTTACGAGAGGTCGCAATTTCGCGTTCAATTGCCGAACTCAAGTCATCGCTTCAGCGCTTAAATCCAGTGGAAAATGAGATTGAATACAACGCAGCATTTGCCCAACTAGTAGCCCTAGAAAGTGCCCGCAGATCCCTGCATGATTTGGCGCTTGGAAGCCTGTAGTTTTTGCCCAAACCCGTGTGTGCGCTAGAGTTTGCGCTTGCACAGTTAATCCCTGATAGCTCAACGGCAGAGCAGTCGACTGTTAATCGACAGGTTCTTGGTTCGAATCCAAGTCAGGGAGCATGAAGATCACGCGCAGAGCCGCCCTTCGCCTAGCCCTTGTGGGGGCAAGCACCACTTTGATGGGTTCAAACGCAGTTGCTGCCAATAACCAAATTGTGAAGTTGAGCAAGGTCAAGGTTGGCGCGACATATTCGTTTCAACTAAAAAATGGTGCGCCAGCACTGCTCTTTCGCACAAAGACAGGTGTCTTTGCGTATCAAACGATTTGCACCCATGAAGGCGGATTAACCAAGTTTTTTGCAGCACGAAAGTTATTGGTGTGCGCAGTACATAATGCCAGCTTCGACCCCTTTAAAAAGGGAGCGGTTGTCACAGGACCTGCCAAAAATCCGCTACCTATTGTCAAAGTTGCTATCAAAGGTGACTGGATCGTTCTGTCTTAATCATCACTGATTAATTAGGGATAAGATTTTCATATGGCACTCTTCCAACTAAACGTAGCTATTCCAGATCGTCCAGGTTCATTGGGACTTCTTGCATCTGCAATTGGCGCCGCAGGGGGAGACATCCGTGCGCTCGCAGTTGTTAAGTCTGAAGATGGCAAAGGCTATGACGACATCACCGTTGCAATACCGGGTAGCGATGCAACAGACCTTCTCAATGTTTTAGGCGCAATCGGTGGAGTCGAAGTTCTTTCAATAACTCCCCTGTAAATCTGAAGAAATAGAGTTAGCGCCTAGAAAGTAGTTCAGCCCCTTGGCTTGGTAATGAAGTGAAAAAGCGAGGTGCTTTAAATTTCTTATCTGCAAATGCTTTTTCAACTACGCCAATAGTCTCTGAGGTCTTTGATGCCTGAATTAAGGCGATTGCACTTCCTCCAAATCCACCGCCCACCATACGTGAACCCAATGCACCTGCCACCAATGATGCTTCAACTGCAGCATTTAACTCGGGACAAGAAACGTTGTAATCATCACGTAAGGACAGATGTGATTGGTTTAAAAGTTGGCCAACTTTCACAAAATCACCGCTGCTTAAAGCCTCTACGCAATCTAGAACTCGTTTCATTTCGGTGATTGCATGTCGGGCGCGGATGTATTCAGTCTCTGAGAGTAGATCCCGGGAGGAATCCAATTGCGTGATCGTTAATTCACGCATGGATTTGACGTGCAACTTTGCAGCCACAGATTCACAAGATGCCCGACGTTCGGCATAGCCGCCATCAGTTAAAGCGTGGTGGGCTTGTGTATCAACAATGAGTAGCTCTAGACCGTGTGAGGCAACATCAAATGGAATGTTACGAGTTGAAAGATCCCTACAGTCGAGCAAAAGAGCGAAACCATTAGTTGCCATCAAGGAAACTGATTGATCCATGATTCCGCAGGGAACTCCCACATATTGGTTTTCTGCTTTTTGAGTTAAACGTGCAAGTTCTTCAAGGTTAAATCCCATATCAAACAAATGATTCATCGCAGTTGCCACAGAACACTCAAG
>JBIIKH010000036.1:0-2568 GCA_044233285.1 Candidatus Planktophila sp.
TTGCACAACGCTGAGGAGATCGTTCGCAAAGGAGTTTTAATTGGCGACACAGTTGTCATACGAAAAGCCGGAGATGTGATCCCAGAAGTTTTGGGTCCCGTTATCGACAAACGAACCGGCAAAGAAACAGCTTTTGTGATGCCCACGCAGTGCCCTGAATGCGGATCAGAACTTCGTGCCATGACCGAAGGTGATGTTGATATCAGGTGTCCTAACACTCAGAGTTGTCCAGCCCAATTAAGGGAGCGCATTTACTACATTGGTTCGCGGGCAGCTTTAGACATTGATGTGTTGGGTTATGAAGCTGCGGTTGCTCTGTTGGAATCTAAAGTCATCATTGATGAATCAGATCTCTTTGATTTAACTGCTGAAAAACTTGCTAAATCTGAATTTTTCACAAAAAAGAATGGAGAACCAGCGGCAAACGTTGAGAAACTTCTTGCAGCTTTAGATGAGGCTAAGACCAGACCGTTATGGCGAACTTTGGTTGCACTCTCGATCAGACACGTTGGCCCGACGGCCGCACAAGGATTATCAACAGCGTTAGGTTCAATAGATGCTATTTCTAAAGCAACAGTTGAAGAGCTTGCAGATGTTGATGGAGTCGGCCAAATTATTGCTGATTCAGTTATTGAGTGGTTTTCAGTAGATTGGCACAGAGCAATTATTTCTAAATGGGCTGCAGCAGGTGTGCGCATGATCAATGAGCCCACAGAGGTGCTTCCTCAAACTTTGGCAGGATTGACTTTTGTTGTTACCGGTGGATTGGAATCCTTTAGTCGCGACGGGATTTCAGAAACTATTACAGCTCATGGCGGGAAGGCAGCATCTGCGGTCTCGAAAAAAACCGATTATGTGTTGGTGGGATCAGACCCAGGATCTAAGTTAGCTAAAGCACAGGAATTAGGCGTACCAGTCATTGACGAGGCTAAATTTAAAGAGCTTCTTGCAGGCAGGTAGTAGTATTACAGCCATGATTAATCTTGCAGAAGAGATGCACCGCGAACTTCCAGCATCACCGCTTGCTTTTGGAATAATTACATTTGTAATTTTCACCGTACTTCTTTACTTAGTACTTCGCCTAGACCGAGACTAATTTGTCCCGAGTAGGTATTTACGGCGGAACATTTGACCCAATACATATCGGTCATCTGCATGTTATTACCCAACTGATTGAAAAAGGGATCGTTGATCTGCTCTTGGTTGTTCCAGCTGGTGAACCATTGCTTCGCAGCCATGCACCACGTGCTACGGCGCAACAGCGAAGGCAAATGTGCCAGCTAGCACTTTCTGATTTACCTCCAGAAGTTGCAAGAAAAGTTCAGGTAAATCCAATTGAGGTTCTAAGAACTGGACCCAGCTATGCAATCGATACGGTCGAAGCAGTGGCTCAAAATTACCCTGATGATTCAATAGTTCTCATTGTGGGACAAGATGCCGCCGACAAGTTAGATCAGTGGCAACGAATTGATGAGCTGCGATCAATGGTGGAATTTGTTGTCATTGCACGACCTGGTTACCTTGGAAATGGAATTGATATCGGAGCGCTGCCAGTGGCTGCCACCACAATTAGAGAAGGTTTAAGCGCAGATGTTTCGGCATCGGTAGCTACATTTATACGAGAGAATAACCTCTATGACAATTAGCAAAAGAACCCACGAGATCACTCAGATTGCCGCACATGCTGCAATCGACAAGATTGCAGTAGATGTTGTTGCTTTAGACCTTTCTGATCAATTGGTTCTCAGCGAAGTCTTTTTAATCGTAACCGGTCAAAACGAAGCGCAAGTGGATGCAATTGCTGACGAAGTAGAACGCAAACTTGCAGCAGCAGGTGACAAACCAATTCGCCGCGAACATGGCGCGGAGTGGATTCTTCTTGATTATTCAGACTTAGTCGTGCATGTTCAAAGCGCCGAGCTTCGTAAGTACTACATGCTCGATCGTCTATGGAATGACTGCCCAACAATCGAGTTGGAGGCTGTTAAGGAGGCTGCAGTTAATGGCCGCTAACAGAGTTGTTTTATGGCGACATGGCCAAACAGATTGGAATGTCGTCAACCGTTTCCAGGGACATTCAGATATTGACCTCAATGAAGTCGGCATTTTTCAAGCAAAACATGCTGCACAGATTTTGGCGGGAATGAATCCAACGGCAATTATTTCTAGCGACTTAGGAAGAGCTCGAACTACAGCTCAAGCACTTGCTGACTTAACTGGATTGACAGTTGAGATTGATCCTGATTTACGTGAAACAGATGGTGGATTGTGGGAAGGTAAAACCGGTGCAGAAAATCGCGCAGAAGATTTCCACAATTTTATTCGCTGGATTGACGGAGAAGATAATCCTGCAGGCACTACAGGTGAACGGCGCAGTGAGGTTGCAGAACGCGCAATCCGTGCGATTAAAAAAGCACTTGGTGAAAAAACAGATCAAGTGTTAGTTGTTACAACTCATGGCGGAACAGCCAGATGCATTCTTGGATCTTTGCTGCAGCTCCCAATGTCGCACTGGGGAGTCATTGGCGGCCTTTCAAATGCTTCGTGGTCAATTCTTGAACGCAATCC
>JBIIKH010000026.1:0-7884 GCA_044233285.1 Candidatus Planktophila sp.
GCACAACCCTTGGCGGGGTAGCTCAGCTTGGTAGAGCAAGCGGCTCATAATCGCTGTGTCGTGGGTTCAAATCCCGCCTCCGCTACTAGTTCAACAAGCGTGAATTTCGCGCTACGAGATGGCTCAGGTAACCTGAGCCCCTCGATAACCAATGAAGGAGTAAGACCATGGCAAGCAAGAGCGCGGACGTACGTCCAAAGATCACCATGGCATGCGTTGATTGCAAAGAGCGCAACTACATTACAAAGAAGAACCGCCGCAACGATCCAGACCGCATGGAACTTAAGAAGTTCTGTCCACGTTGCAAGTCTTCAACTCTTCACCGCGAAACTCGCTAATGATCAATCCCGATTCGGTCGGGCGCACCTTTGCTGGTGCAGGGTCTGTAACTGTTTCCCAATCTGAAATTGATGCCTTTTGTGCTGTTATTTCAGAAAATAATACAACTGTCGCACCTCCAACCTTTTCAATTCGTATCTCCTTGTCACAATATGAATCAATCCTGACCCAACCTGAAATTGGCGTTGACTGGACTCGATTAGTACACGGTGATCAAAAGTTTGAAATCTTTCGCCCTATAGTTGCCGGTGATGTATTCAAGTGTTCAGCAACAATAGAAACACTTCGGGTAGCTGCAGGTAATGAAATTATCTCTGTGCGCTCAGATTTACATAACGGAACCGAACTAGTCGTTTCTTCATGGTCGACTTTGGTGGTGCGCGCATGATTGAAGTCGGCACAGTTTTAGAAGAGCATACTTTTTATTTGGACCGCGCAATGCTTAAGGCGTATGCCGATGCAAGTGGGGATCAGAATCCAATTCATCAGAATGAGGCGTTTGCACTTTCTGTCGGACTTCCCAATGTCATTGCACACGGAATGCTAACTATGGCTTTGGTCGGTAAGTATGTGACTGATTGGGCCGGCGGATCAGCTGCTGTTAAAGAGTTTTCAGCCCGCTTTATAAAGCCTGTCATTGTGCCGGCAGATCAAAAGGTTGATTTGACAGTCACTGCCACAGTTTCAGAAATAGATGGTGATCGCATTTCAATAACCTTGAGCGCTACATCTGCCGGCGTAAAGGTTTTGGGTATGGCTAAAGCGGTAGTAATTAAGTGAGCATTCCAGATTCAGTAACCGCACTAGCACAAGCCCGGATGGATGCACGTGCAGCAAAAGACTTTGCATTAGCCGATAAGTATCGAGATGAATTACTACAAGCAGGTTTTGAAGTTGTGGATGTTGCTGGTGGATATGAACTAAAGCCTAAGAAGCCATACATAACCCTTGCTTATCCTCGTGATATCCGCACCATAGATCTTGAAAAAAATGTCACAGTTGGATTAATTGTTGATGGTTTTACAGAAGATGCTTTAGAAACAGTGAAAGCTATTAAGGCTAACAGCGATTGCGCTGTGGCAATAATTTCAATTGGCGATGCTGGGACTTTGTTTGAGCAGATGGATAAGCGCACCTACTTAATTTCAGTTAATCCAGGGGCCGCATGGGGAGATTGTGCAAATGTTTTCCTAGAAAAGGTTCAAAGTAAGCATGTAATTATCATGGATCCTTCAACTCGCTTTATAGGAGATGCTGTCACGCCAGTTGTCGCAGAACTCGAAAAGGGCGAATACGTCGCAGTTGGTTGGCGCGGGGGATTAGTCAACACGGATGATCAGTGGCGCAGCGTTGACGACAAAGGACCGGGCGAAGTTGATGTTTTATTTTCTTACTTCATGGCTTTTAATCGCTTGGCGATGATAGAAGTGGGTGGATTTAATCCACGTGCTTTGTATTACAGAAATGCAGATATGGAATATTCCTTAAAGATTCGTCAAGCAGGTGGCAAGTTGCTCCAAATGGAGTTGCCTCTTACGCAAGAGCGTCATCACGGATATCACGATGTTGATCCCGAGTACCGCGAAGTGCAGTCCAAGAAGAATTACGACCGTATCTTGGATAAGTACAGAGGTAAAAGCGCAATTTTGTCCCCGCGCAGGTAACCTTTCTACATGACCGAGTTATCCAAATACACCAGCTTGCGCGTGGGTGGCCCGGCTACAAAAATTGTTCAGGTATCAACAGAGGCACAAATAATCGCTGCAATTGAAGAAGCAGGGGACACGCCAATTCTGATTATGGGCGGTGGTACCAATGTTCTTATTGCAGATAAGGGCTTTGACGGAACGGTTATTCGAATCTCAAACAATTCAGTCCAATCTGAAGTTGATGCATGCAGCGGTGCGACATTAACTATTGGTGCTGGCGAAGATTGGGACGTTTTTGTTCAAACCACAATTAATAGTGGCTTTGCAGGACTTGAAACATTAAGTGGAATTCCTGGGACTGTTGGTGCTGCACCGATTCAAAACATTGGTGCATACGGGCACGAAGTTTCAGAGTTCATAACTCGTGTCCGCACCTATGATCGTGAATTAAAAGAGATCTACACATTTACAAACAGTCAGTGCGAGTTCACTTACCGAAATTCATATTTCAAAGCACACCCTGGAAGATATGTTGTTCTTGAAGTTCAATTTCAACTTCGTATCGGTGAATTTAGCGATCCCATCACTTACCTTGAGCTATCAAAGAAACTAGGAATTGAGCCAGGAGATAAGGCATCAGTTGTTGCAACGCGAGCTGCTGTTCTCGAACTTCGCGCGAGTAAAGGAATGTTGTTATCTCCAGATGATCATGATTCTTGGTCTGCAGGGTCTTTCTTTACTAATCCAATTATTTCTCAACAAGCAGCAGATGCGTTGCCAGATGCTGCGCCAAAGTGGCCACTTAACGATGGCCGGGTAAAGATTTCTGCGGCATGGCTTATCGAAAATGCTGGAATGCATAAAGGTGATGAAGTGGGCGGTGCGCGAATTTCAACTAAGCATGTGCTGGCATTGACTAACTCTGGTGATGCAACAGCTGCAGATATTGCAGAGCTGGCAAAACGCGCACGAGATCACGTTAAAGAAGTATTTGGAATAATGCTAGAAGCGGAGGTAAATCTGATTGGGATCGAGATTTAACCTTCTGTAAGAAGCTTTTTAATACGGCCAATACCTTCGACAATATCTTCATCACTAGTTGCATATGAAAAACGCAAGTAACCAGATGGGCCAAAAGCCTCACCAGGAACTGCTGCAACCTCAACTTCTTCAAGTAACAGCGTCGCTAATTCTGCAGATGTTGTTGGAGTTTTCCCACGAATAGTTGTGCCTAGAACGCCCTTAACTGATGGATAAACATAGAAGGCACCGGTAGGTGTTGGGCATTCAAATCCTGGAATGTCATTGAGCAAATCAACGATTAACTTACGACGACGGTTAAATGCTTCACCCATTGTGTGGACGGCATCTAGATTTCCACTCAGTGCGGCAATGGCTGCGCGTTGTGCAACATTTGAAACATTTGATGTTAAGTGCGATTGCAAGTTGGTGGCTGCCTTGATTACATCCTTAGGCCCAATCATCCAGCCCACGCGCCAACCAGTCATGGCATATGTCTTTGCAACTCCGTTAATGATGATGCATGTGTCAGCTAGTGATGGAACAAGAACTGGAAGTGAAGAAGCCTTAGCACCGTCGTACAACAAGTGTTCGTAAATTTCATCACTAATAACCCAAATGTTATTTTTAACTGCCCATTCACCAATTGCTTTAACTTGCTCTGGTGAATACACAGAACCTGTTGGATTTGATGGAGAGCAAAAAAGTAGCGCTTTTGTCTTTGGTGTGCGAGCAGCTTCTAACTGCTCAACTGAAACTAAATAGTTTTGGGTTTCATCTGCAAAGACTTCAACTGAAACTCCACCAGCTAATTTGATGCACTCTGGGTATGTAGTCCAGAACGGAGATGGAAGTAGCACTTCATCGCCTGGATCAATAATTGTTGCAAATGCTTGGTAGACAGACTGCTTTCCACCGTTAGTTACAAGTACTTGGTCGACAGTGATGTCATAGTTGCTGTCGCGCTTTGTCTTAGCAACGATTGCTTCACGAAGATCTGGTAAACCTGGTGTTGGGGTGTAGCGATGATTTGCTACAACCTTTGTTGCCACAGCTGCTGCTTCAACTATGTAATCAGGTGTTGGAAAATCTGGTTCTCCGGCTCCAAAACCAATTACTGGTCGCCCAGCGGCTTTGAGTGCCTTTGCTTTTGCATCAACGGCCAAAGTGGCCGATTCAGCGATAGCTGCAATGCGGGCTGAGATACGTGGAGTCATAGGCGTAAGTCTGCCGTATTTCAAGCGCGAGTTAGACCTGAACCCCACCTTGCCTCTACACTTCGACGCTCACGAGGGTTTGCTTTTCCCTATGGTTTTGCCATGCTCTCGCGAAGGGCAGTAGCTCAATTGGCTAGAGTTGCCGTCTCCAAAGCGGCCGGTTGGGGGTTCGAGTCCCTCCTGCCCTGCAAGAAGTTTTAAAGAAGTATCCGTGAAGTATCGAAAGGAATGACGATGACAGAGTCTGTTGAACAGGTAGCCGAGAAGCTCGGTCTATTTGCGCGCGTTGGACTTTTCTATCGCCAAATTATTTCAGAACTTCGCAAGGTTGTTTGGCCTACGCGCAATCAACTCACGACATACACAGCTGTCGTACTCGTATTCGTAACGTTCATCATTGCTGTTGTATCCCTCATCGACCTTGCTCTTGGAAGACTTGTCTTCTGGGTATTTGGATAAAGGAAAACAATGACTGAAGAACAGAACCTAGATACTCAGAAGCCTGATGCATTTGAGGCAGCACTTGCTGCTAACGCATCAGAGATTGCAACTCCTGTAGTTGAAGAAGAGATCGTTGAAGCACCAGTTGCTTCAACTGAGCCTGAACTAGCGCTCGCATCAGATGAAGATGGCGACGTCGAGTCAGATGAAAATGATCCCAACGCAGAATTCCGTCGCACTCTGCGCACAGCACTTGGCGACTGGTATGTAGTCCACTCTTATGCAGGATACGAAAAGAAGGTTAAAGGCAACCTTCACAACCGTATTATTTCTCTCAACATGGAGGATTACATCTTCCAGATTGAAGTACCTGAAGAAGAGGTAAAGGAACTTAAGAACGGCCAATTCAAGATGGTTAAGCGCAACATCTATCCTGGTTATGTTTTAGTTCGCATGGATCTAACTGATGAATCATGGTCAGCTGTTCGTAACACTCCTGGTGTTACAGGTTTCGTTGGCAATGCTCATCACCCATCACCATTAAGCATGGATGAAGTTGAAAAGATTCTTGCACCACGTCCACAGAAGAAGTCAGATAAGGATCAGATCCGTCTGATTGATTTCGAAGTAGGCGAATCAGTAACTGTTATGGATGGCCCTTTTGCAACGCTGCCAGCATCGATTTCAGAGATCATGCCAGAGCAAGCAAAGCTCAAGGTTCTTGTTTCAATCTTCGGACGTGAAACACCAGTAGAACTTTCATTCGCTCAAGTACAAAAGATTTAATTTAAGAAAACCAAGAAAAAGAGGAAACAGAAATGGCACCAAAGAAGAAGGTAACCGGCTTCATCAAGTTGCAGATTCAGGCTGGAGCAGCAACACCTGCACCACCAGTTGGTCCTGCGCTAGGTCAGCATGGTGTCAACATCATGGAGTTCGTGAAGGCATATAACGATGCAACCGCGTCACAAAAGGGCCAGATCATTCCAGTTGAGATCACTGTATTTGAAGATCGCTCATTCACATTCATCACCAAGACACCTCCTGCATCACGTTTGATCTTGAAGGCTGCTGGCGTTGAAAAGGGTTCAGCTGTTCCTCACAAGACCAAGGTTGCAAACATCACCATGGCTCAGGTCAAGGAGATCGCAACACAGAAGATGTCAGATCTGAATGCAAATGATATTGATGCAGCATCGAAGATCATTGCGGGCACAGCTCGTTCAATGGGAATCACAGTCAACGGATAACTAACTTTCTTATCGCTAAATTGGCGATGAGATGTGGGAGAACCTCGCTGGTTCGCTAACCACAACCACTAGCTCTCTAACGAGAGGAATGAGGAAGAAATGAAGCGCTCAAAGAAATACTTAGCGGCAGCTGAAAAGGTAAAGAAAGATCACCTATACACACCGCTACAAGCATTAACACTTGTTAAGGAAACATCAACAGTTAAGTACGACGCATCTGTAGAAGTTGCACTTGTACTTGGTGTGGATCCTAAGAAGGCTGATCAAGCAATCCGTTCAACAGTTAACCTTCCACACGGAACTGGTAAGACTGCTCGCGTTTTGGTTTTCGCGAACGGTGCAAATGCTGATGCAGCTCGCGCAGCAGGTGCTGACATCGTCGGTGGAGATGAACTCATTGAAGAAGTTGCAAAGGGTCGTCTTGATTACGACGCAGTTGTTTCAACACCAGATCTCATGGGTAAGGTCGGTCGCCTCGGTAAGGTTCTAGGACCTCGTGGCTTGATGCCAAACCCAAAGACAGGAACAGTTACAACAGATGTAGCTAAGGCTGTTGAAGATATCAAGGGTGGAAAGATTGAATTCCGCGTTGATAAGAACTCAAACCTTCACTTCCTGATCGGTAAGGCTTCATTTACTGCAGATCAACTTGCAGATAACTATGCAGCTGCGATGGAAGAAGTACTTCGTGCAAAGCCAAACTCTTCAAAGGGTCGCTATGTGCAAAAGGCTGTAGTTTCAACAACGATGGGACCTGGTATCGCTATCGATCCCAACCTAGTTCGCGAACCATCAGCTAACTAATAAGCATTAAGAGGAAGGGCCTCGGCATTGCGCTGGGGTCCTTCCTTATTTTTAGTCTAGTTAATCATCTTTACCAGCAATTTCCAGACTTTGATTGATTCGGCAGTTTCGCTTCGATACTTTTAAAGGTCGAGCAATATCCAAACCAAGTTCCGTAAACGGCCTGCTCTAGTATTGGGACGTCACTGACTACATTTGTATAAAGGCCGTCTGCAACAGCAATCACAAAGTCGGAGTCAATTTCTCTTTGCATTTTCTCGGGTACCACCCATCTTGAAGTTCGATGTGGATATCCAAGTAAAGAGGCACTTTGTGGAAATGCTTTACAACCCTGAGAAATGACATCCTCGCTCATCCCAGAATTTAAGAAAACTACTTTGGACTTATCGAAATTGGAAATTCCTGTAAGAAATTCAGCAGAAACGAAATACACGCATGCAAGTGATGCAGTTTTTAGGTCACTTACTGTTAGGAAAATATCACCACAAGCATGAGATGGAAGAGTTCCTGCTGGTCGACTTGCTGCATCTGGACACTCTGTATCGTAATTACTCAACAAACGAATAGCTTCTTGTGACTCCTTGGAGTAGTTGTCATACATTTTTATGAGTTCGCTTAAGGTATTCGCTTCGGTCCCAGTGGCATCCTTCTTGGCCAACTCAGCTTTAATCTTTAGATTCTGAACTAATGCGTCAACCTTCTTGTAACCAGCGGAGAAGAATTCATTTTGTTCTTCTTTAGTGTCGAGGGCATTTATTTCCTCAACTGTGTATCCATCATCCAGCTGTGAATCTACCTCCAAATACAATTGGCTGAAGAATTGATCAATAGCCTTAGGTTCGGAGCTGCAACCTGTAAGAAAAAAAGCCCCAGTTAAACTTAAAGCGATTGCCTTCTTAACCATTTTTTGCATTTCAACCTCCAACTAATCCAGATCTAAGTTTGACAAGTCTTTCATGCGCGTAAGTAGAGACTTGGTAGACCTTCCGATAAATCCCGTTGGCAATTCTTGCTTCCGGGGCCTTTTTTCATGCGTGATTTGACCCCGAAGGCTGCCCACCTTTAGCCTTACGCCATAACCAAAGACCGCAGGTCTAGATCAACCGCAAGGTAGATCTAAATAAATGAGGAAATCTCAGCCCGCGTAGGTGATCATGGTAAATC
>JBIIKH010000017.1:0-22837 GCA_044233285.1 Candidatus Planktophila sp.
GCTAGTACGCATGGCACACAAATAAATTTGCATACAACACCAAAACCTTTGCGACCCGGACGGGACTTGAACCCGCGACCTCCGCCGTGACAGGGCGGCGCGCTAACCAACTGCGCTACCGGGCCTTAAGAGATTGATAAACATAAGTGGCTCTTATGTCACAGTTAAAGCCGTTACTACTTTTCCATCTTTAAAGCATGTACTGCGGTACTGCGTGCCCCCAACGGGATTCGAACCCGTGTTACCGCCGTGAAAGGGCGATGTCCTAGGCCCCTAGACGATGGGGACGTTCTAAGGCTTGCCAATCTTACCTGCCATTGAGCGTGTGACCAAACCCGATAAATAAGCACAAAAAAGCCGCTATCCCCTTCGGATTAGGGGTTGCGGCTGTTTTGTTTAAAGGTTGTTAGCGATTAATTAAGCGCCCAACGAACAGTAATTGTCACTGTTACATCTTGCTCACCTAGATCAACTTCAACAGCTGCAGCATCTGCTGCTCCAGCCTTTGCCATTGGGAAAGGTGAAGAGTAGACAGGAGAAGATTGCTCTTCAAGTGATAACACCTTGCCAATTGATGTGCCAAGAAGCTTTGCATAAGAAGTTGCTTTTGACTTTGCGTTAGCAACTGCTGCTGCACGCGCTTCCTCTGTTGCCACAGCTGGATTAAGTGTTGTTGGTATTACTCCACCAAGCTGGACGTTGTCGCCACCTGCGGTGACAACTGCTTCAATGATGCTGCCTGCATCAGATGCTTTTCTGATGAGGACATCAAATGTTTGTGAGGCGCGGTAGCCGGTGATCTTTGTGCCAGTTTCTTGTGTCCAGGTGTACTCAGGATAGACAGAGATATTTGCTGAACGAATATCCTTAACAGCAATTCCTTTGTCTTTCAGCGCTGTGCGCACAGCTGCAGATGATTTGCTTGCAGCTGACAACGCTGCAGCATTTGTTGAACCAACTACAGAGACTGTTGCGTTAAAGCGGGCTGCATCTGGGACAACAGAGATCGTGCCAACACCTGTGAGGGTGATGTATCGATCAGTTGATGTGCCAGCACCATTGGCTGGGATTGCAAGGGCAATAACGCCTGCAACTGCAGAAACGGTCAGGATGGATGCGATTGTGCGAAGTTTTGTTAGTTTCATAGGATAAGTATCTCGCATTTGTTGTGATGGGCGTTAGTTATTGCTGGGAATAGTGCGAGAATTAGCGGGTGAGCCAGTTCTTAAGTAAGTGCGGTGCCTCGGCGATGGGTGATGCAGCCGCAGTACTAATTACTGGTGGCTTGGTGGCCTTTCCAACAGAGACTGTTTATGGGCTGGGCGCAGATGCTTGTAATGCGGCAGCGGTTGCGCGGATTTATTCAGTAAAGGGTCGGCCTGCAGATCATCCATTGATTGTGCATGTTGCATCCATGGACGGCTTGGGTGATTGGGCGCGTGATGTGCCGGCATATGCAATTGCGCTGGCGCGTGATTATTGGCCAGGACCAATGACTTTGGTTGTGCGCAGATCTGATTTGGCTGGTGATTTTGTAACAGGCGGGCAGGACACAGTCGGCGTGCGAGTACCGAATCATCCTGTTGCGTTGGGATTGTTAGAAGCCTTTGCAGCTGCCGGCGGTAAGGGCGTGGCTGCGCCAAGTGCCAATCGTTTTGGAAATGTCTCACCAACGACTGCACAAGCTGTGGCATCAGAGCTAGGTGATTACCTGGCAGATGGTGATCAGATTATTGATGGCGGGGCGTGCGATGTTGGTGTGGAGTCAACGATTATTGATTGCACAGGAGATACGCCAAAGATTTTAAGACCAGGTGCCATAACCGTGCAGATGATTGAAGAGTCCACAGGACTAGTCGTTGTTGGCACTGTGGAAGAACCAACTATTCGTGTCAGTGGTTCATTAGATAGTCACTACGCACCGGTGGCAAAAGTTTTACTCTGTGAAACTCCAACTGCAGGACAAGGTTTTATCGCGCATGCAAATATCCAAACTCCAGAAGGGGTAGTTCGATTGGCATCTCCACACACCGATGAAGAGTTCGCGCGAGTTCTTTACTCCGCCTTGCGGGAAGCAGATGTGTTGGGGTTGGCCGAGGTAGTTGTTATGCAGCCGATTGGAATAGGCATCGCTGTTGCAATTCGTGACCGGTTAAAAAGGGCTGCCCATGGCAGCACTCAGAGCTAGAACAATAGGATTTCACCCATGAGCATCTCGACCACACAGTTTCTAATCTTGGGTGTGGCAGCTTTTGCAATGACTGGTTTGTTAACCTGGCCAGTACGGGCCTTACCCTTTGGTTAGGTGCGATGGATGTGCCTAATTTAGCCCGTAAAACACAGGCAGAGCCGGTGCCGTATTTAGGCGGGGTAGCAATTGCTTTGGGCATAACGATTACGACCTTGGCCGCTGTCTATGTTGGCGGCAACAAGAGCGGTGAGAATGCTGGCCAGCTTAAAGATTTAGCACTAACCGTTTTATTGCCAGCGTTATTGCTGGGGGTGATGGGACTAATTGATGATCTGCGCTCGCTATCGCCTTGGCCGCGGTTAATTACACAATCTGTCGTTGGCACCGTGGTTGCACTTGTCATTGTTAATGCAGGCACAACTGGAACTCCATTTGGGACATCAACACTAAATACAGCCATAAGCATTTTTTGGATTGTGGGAATTGGTAACAGCATTAATTTCTTTGACAATCTAGATGGCGCAGCTGCTGGCTCTGTTGCAATTGCTGCACTTGGAGTTTTCTTTATCGCATTTGATCGCGGACAAGAATTAGTCAGTGCATTATCTGTTGTTACAGCGGGTGCAACTATTGGATTTTTAATGTGGAACAAATCTCCAGCAAAGATCTACATGGGGGATGCCGGTGCTTTGTTTTTAGGAATCATTATCTCCGTTGCAACAATTAGATTAAATCCAGGGATTGAGCCAACCTGGAAATCTCTAACAATCCCAGTAATTTTATTAGCTGTGCCATTGCTTGATACATGCGTTGCCGTGTTCTCTCGCATATCTCGACGAGTCTCTCCGCTAACCGGAGGTAAGGATCATCTCTCTCATCGTTTAGTGCGTGCTGGTCTTACTAGACCAATGGCAGCGATAGCGCTGTGGGCGGCATCAGGAGTATGCGCAGTTGTTGCTGTTCTTGTGTATAAAAACCCGGGCGCACTTGGATCTTTATTAATCACTGCATGTACTGCAGGCTGGTTACTGGCTTTGGTGCTATTTCTTCGCACATCATCACACGATTAAACCCACTGCTTAAACTCTTTCGTCAATCTAGTATTTGACCATTCACATGTGTGTCGAGCTAGTAGTAGCCCTTTTGCGGCTTCATACTTATCGGAGTAAATACCAACTCTAGCATCAAAGAATGGAGCAATTCATGAGCAATCAATATGAGATCAGTAAGTATGCCGATTCAATCATTCGCTGGGGTGGATTTTTTAGAACCACTATGACTGTCTTTGCTTGGATCTATTTAATTGGCGGTCCAATCTTTGGATGGGTTGCTTGGTATTCGTCATATACTGGTGAAGCTTCTTACATTTTTTACGGCATCTTGGCCGGTGTAGTTGGTGCTTTAACAATGTTTGGCTATCGCCTTATTTTTGACTACATGTTGATGAAGGCTCATCAAACTAAGTCCTAAGAAATCCACACATAGCCACCGCTTCATAATAGGACGCGGTGGCTATGTGCTTTTCTAACTCCAGCAATATCCATCCCTATGGGACTTTTGAGCATGGAGTGGGCTGTGTAAATCTCCGATACGATTGCGCCCGCAGATAATGCTGCAGTGGGGCCTATAGCTCAGTCGGTAGAGCAACGGACTTTTAATCCGTGGGTCGACGGTTCGAGCCCGTCTGGGCCCACTGTTTCAAATTTCTTTTCAAATACGCATAAATCCAGACACAATCAGCGGTGTAGCCGATATGAAGAGATTTTCTATTGTCGTAATTGCGCTTGCTCTCCTTGCTCCTATTGTTCCCGCCACCGCTGCGCCCAAGGCTCAGAATGAATGGGCTACGACGCACAAGATTGTTTATGTCGGATTAACACCCAAGGACCAGCCAAATTTCTGGACTGAAAATCTAGTGGACACAACCACTGCAACAAGTGAAGGCGAGATGTTGAGTTTTGCCAAAGAATCGGTGAAAAACGCCATCACCTTCTGGAAGCAAAACTCCCGCGGCAAAATGAAGTTCACAACTTCAAAGTTTTTTATTGGCAAACCAGGAACCGCCCTTGAGCGCTGCAATCCTTCTGCCGACATAAAGGCTGGGATGAAGATAGCGGGCTTAAAGACGGTCCCAATACGGACTCACATAGTTGTTGTGAACATTTATGACACGTGTGGGTATGCAGGACTTGGTTCGCAAGAAGGAAATGCTATAAACCTTCGCTCTTTTGGATCAACAACATTGACTCACGAACTTGGTCATAACTTTGGCTATTACCACTCATCCTCGATGTATTGCAAAGGTTCGGATTACACCAAGTTTAATGCGACGAATTGTTCTATCGAAGAGTATGGAGACTTTAGAGACTTGATGGGTAATGATGATTGGTGTCCCAACGCAACCCTAAGTGCCACTCAACGCGCAACTATCTTTCACACACCGCTTGCAAAAACTATCAAAATTGGCGCTGAGACAACTGTTGATGAATCAAGGTTGGTAACAGACAAAATCGTTTATGAACTTGGTTATAAAGGTAATTGGTATTTCTTTGAGTACTACGTCCCCTCAAAGGATCGCTGTACGTCAGTCTCTAACCATTTGTACGCGCCTCAGCTTGAAGTAAGAATGATTGGTCCAGCATGGACAACTGACCAAGGAAATGCTGTTGGGCCGATATTAATTGAAAGAAGCGGTTCTGATCTTCCAGCCGGGCAGCCAATTCTAGATGCTGATGGAGAAACTATTCTTCCGCCTTTGAACGGTAAGTGGCTTTCAGGATTCCAGGCAGGTGAAGTATTTAAGCTGCCAGGTGCTCCTTATACCTTAACGGTTAAGAGCACAGGAGAAACAAGTGCGGTCTTTACGATTACTAAGAGTTAGTTACCTGCAGAAGAGTAGATCTCAAACTGCCATGGCTTCAGGATTAAAGTCAGTTTTGAGGGCAACTTCTTTTGCTTGTTACTACTAAATTGATAATAAGTGCCAGCTAACTTATTAAGAGAAATTGAAGTTTTCTGCGGCTTGTTTGAAGCATTGATTATTGTTAAGACTTTATTCTTGCCAACAGTTCTATAAAAGCTAATGATGTCTTCATTTGCCTGCGTTAGCTCTGGTGCAGCCAGAGGGGCTGAATTCCATAGTGCTGGATTCTTAGTCTTAAGAGCAACTAGTTTCTTATAGAGGTCGGTTGTTGAGTTTTCTATCTCAAGATTAGGAATGAGATCTTTTTCAAAGAATGCAAGCTCTCGAGTATTGCCCACCTCTTGGCCTGAGTAGATCAAAGGAATTCCTGGCAGGGTAAAGGTCAGAGCTGCCATTGCAGGCACGGCTGCGCCGAGTCTTCTATATTCACTGCCGTTCCAACTGTTTTCATCATGGTTTGTAATGAAGTTCATTGGGATCGCACCTGTTGGGTATGTAGAGGGCAGTTTGTTGACATATTTCAAGAGGGAAACAGGAATGGTTAACCCTGTAGCAAGTGCGTTGATGCGATCTTTTAGCTCCCAGTTGTAGTTTGCAACGAAGGCTTTGTTCAACATGTCAGTTGTGCCCTGCTCTTCTGCAAGCATGAAGAGTGGCTTAATTGTCTGCAGTTCTGTATTTGCGCTCTCCCAGAAAGAAACGGGTACTAATCCAGCAACATCTGCACGAAAGCCATCAATATCAAATTCTGTAACCCAATACTTCATGGCATCGATCATCGCTGCGCGCATTTGTGGATTCTCGTAATCAAGCCACGCTACATCGGTCCAATCATTATTGGGAGAAATGATCTTTCCATTTAGATCTCGGTGATACCAGGACTCATTGGCAAGCCAAGGATTATCCCAACCTGAGTGATTAGCGACCCAGTCGATAATCACTTTCATTCCAAGTCTGTGTGCCTCATCGATGAGTGCTTGAAAATCCTCTGCACTCCCAAATTCAGGGTTGATGCCTTTGTAATCTGCAACAGAGTAAGGCGAGCCCAAAGTTCCCTTACGTTTTACTTTTGAGATCGGATGAATCGGCATCAACCACAAAATGCTAACGCCAAGTCTTTTGAGGCGCGGCAAGGACTTTGTCACAGATTTAAAGTCACCGGCTGTCGAATACTGTCGAACGTTCACCTCATAGATTGTGGATTTAACCGCCCAAGAAGGAAGAACTGAACTACTTTGATTTGCGACAGCTGGCGCTAGTGAATGGGCAAGAAGTGCGGAAGCAAGAAGTGCAATCAGTGCTCGGCGCCAGATTTTCATAAAGGAAGTATCCATCAATCCCGTGAAATGCCCCTAATGCTGAGAGTCTTGCCAAAGTGGTGATTCATTAAGCCAAGGGCCTTATGCTTAGGTGTGCGAAAAACAAGATGGCTGGTTGCTTCATTGGTTCTTTCTCTGGTGAGCACATTTTCCCTGCCAAGCTCTGCAACAAACACAATTGCAGGCACATCATGTAAGCAATCTGGATTACAACAATTAAAAGAACGTGATCTGTATTCCTGTGTAAAGGTAAACAACAAGTTGGTGTGGCAATTAACCGATGACAACACCTCTGATTTTGTTCCATTTCCGATTAGCGGCCCCACTTGGCAACAACTTGCTGATATTCGAGATGCTTCAGCAAAGGCAGCAGCAGAGCTCTTGGCTAAGCAAGCAGCAGAGTTAAAAGCACAACAAGAAGCTGCGGCAAAAGGGGCTGCAGATGCCAAAGCAGCAAAGGCGGCTGCCGAAATCCCAAAGGTTGCTGGATTAGTCATTGGCAAGCTTTTGTGGAGTGATGATTTTGTTGGTTCAAAGGGTTCTTCAATTAACGCTAGCAACTGGAGTGCTCGTAACTGCCACCGAACACCCACAGGCATGGGCGGCGGAGCATGTTTTGATAGCGAAGTTGTTTACTACGCCCCATCAGCGATCAAACTAGATGGCAGTGAAGATGGCGCAGCTGTTATTACAACAACTCGTATAACAGGAGCGCTACCTAGTGATGCTGGAAAGTGCCTAACAGGCTACTGCGGCTTTGTCAGTGGACGTTTTGATACACATGGCAAAGTGGCATTTCAGTATGGATTCATCGAAGCGCGTATCAAGATGCCTGCAGGTAGTGGAAACCATCCTGCCTTCTGGATGCTGGGTGACAATATAAATCAGGTGGGTTGGCCTTATTCAGGTGAAATGGACATAACTGAAATCCATAGCAATGAACCAACAACTACTACAGCTGCAACACATTATTCAACAGTTAACTCACCCAACACGTGTTGCACCAATCATCAATACAAGGTTGCAGCACTTGGGGTTGGGGCTGACACATCAGCTGGATATCACACCTACGCTGTCGCCTGGATGCCTAACTCAATTTCTTATTATGTTGATAATCGATTGATATCGACTACAACACCATCAAACTTAGGTGGCCTGTGGGTGTTTAATAGCAAGTTCTTCTTGATTCTAAACAACGCAGTTAACGCAAGTTTTAGTGGCTCATGGCAGAATTTACAATCATCAACAATGAGTATTGACTGGGTTCGCAGTTACCAAGTTAATGGGCATGGAGAAGTCTTTAATCCATAAAAAATCCCGGCACCCATATGGGCACCGGGATTCCTTATTAGTAAGTTTTTACTTCTTCTTATAACCAGTTGGGCACTTTGGATTAACCGCAGTTACCTTCTTCGTTGTCTTACCCTTCACGCAGGTAATCGTTGTCGCCTTAACAACTGGCTTTGGTGCTGCGTAAACATCAAATGTCACTAGATCAACATCTGCATCCTTGTCTCCGTAGCCAGAAATGATTGCCTTGAATGTTCCATACAGGCGAACCTTTGGTGCCATTGCATTAGGTGAGGCCGGCACTGCTTCTGTACCGGTCGTGTCAGTGTTTTTGATGATGAAGGTAACTTCGCCCATTGCATTTGTTGTTGCCTTCAGATCAGCACCCGATGCAGATTCTGCAGAAGGAGCACCGATCTTGGTGCTTCCAGAAAGCCAGTTAGCCTTAGAAAGACTGTAAGGAGCATTAACTTGGAGTGTTACTTCCTTATTTGCAAGTGGCTTTGTCCCATCAGAGGTAACAAGATACTTAAGAGTCAAAGTAGTTCCTGCTGCAATGTATGTGTAGTACGCACGAGTCTTAGCTGAATACCACTGCGCAATATCACCCGTTGTATCAACACTGTTTGATGGACCAAACGCCGGAGAGACTAGACGCATTGATGGCAATGCCGCTGGAGCAGTAACAGTTGGGGTTGGTGTGGCAGTAGGAGTAGCTGTCGCCGTTGGTGTGGCAGTAGGTGTTGGTGTAACAGCAGCGCCAATTGTTGTTGCTGGTGACTTTGTAATATCAAAGGTTAACAGGTCTGTTATTTGCTGCATGTCAGTTAATCCATCAATAATCAACTTCATGTTTCCATAGAGTCGTCCAGTTGTTGCACGAGGTTGTGTTTCTGATGCAGGAATTGCCATTGCAGAATCTGCTGTGTTTGTGTTTTTCATTGTGAATGAAACTTTTCCTGCAGAGTCAGTCTTTCCTGGAACTAATAGTCCGTATCCAGTTGCTGAATCTTGTGAAGCACCGACTGCTTTGCCGTCTACTTCCCACGTCGCTTTTGAGCCACTGTAAGGAGCATTGACCATGAATGAAACAGCCTTGTCAGCTGCTGGTGTTGTTCCATCAGTAGTAACCAAATAGGTAATTGTGATTGTTGATCCAGCACCTACGTACTTGAAGAAGCTGCGTCCGCCTGCTGCGTAGTACTGGCCTAGGCCATCTGATGCAAAGGTTTCATTCGCAGAGTTAAAGTCAGGAGATACATAGCGAATTGTTGGTAGACCAGCAGCTTGGGATGTGCTCTGCCCGATCAACCCTCCAGTGAGTAGGAGCGCAAGCATTGCAACCCCACTGACTAACTTGCGTGTGATTGGTATGTGCTTCATTCCCTGCTCCTTTACCTAGTTGATTTAACCTCTGAAAACCTTGCCAACTCCATTTACCGAATAAAAACGTATGTAATCAACATGCAATTGAGCTTGATTAACCATTGGATCGATGTACTCACCAGCGTATGTACCACCCATAGCTAAATTCAAGATCAAAAAGAACTTTTGGTTATATACCCAGCCTCTAGAGCCAGTATCTGCGGAAGAGTATGTGCCGGTCACTCTGCCATCAACGATGAATGTAATGGAATTCTTTTTCCACTCAATTGCATAGGTATGGTAACCATTAGATAAAGAGTCATAACTCAAAAATGCTGCACCTAAACCAGATCCTTGCGGAGTTGTTGGACCATGGATTGCAGAGGTTGAGCGATCTGGGATGTCACCACGAAACTCCATGATGTCGATCTCGCCGCACTCAGGCCAAGGAACACCATCTAGTAAATCTCCGCCCAACATCCAAAATGCGGGCCAGGTTCCAACACCTTGTGGCATTTTGATTCGCGCTTCAATACGACCGTATTGAAATGAAAGATTGCGAGCAGTCTTCATGCGAGCACTTGTAAATTGGCATTCAGAACAGCGGTTAAGAATGTCTTCAGTGCCCGGTACATCGCCAATGAGATCGCCGTACTCATTTGAAATTCTGTTGGCGGTAATCACCAAACGGCCTGCACCATCCATGGAGGCGTTGGCAGCTTTGTCGGTATAGAACTGGCGTTCAGAATTTCCCCAGCCACCACCGCCAACTTCACGGCTCCATGTCTTTGAAGATGGCAGTGTTCCTTTTTTGCCATTGAACTCATCTGACCACAAAAGCTTTAAAGTTTTCTTTGTGGCTGCATCAGCCGCTGGGTTGACCATGAAGGTCAGGGCGATGGAGAGCGCAACAAAAAGACTCGTTGGTGCCAGAAGCACTTTTCTTGTGGCCATTGGCAGCCCTCCCCTCGTTATCAAACTTTAACCCAAAATCCCTTGTGCCAGATAGCATTAAAGGCTTAAATAGCGTACCTTGAAACCGCTTTCATGGAAACCCCCAATGGCGAGAGTTTTCTGAGAGTTTCAAGTTTTCACTAAGGGCCTGCCGGATGTCAGGCCTGTTAAAGGGAAGGTTCCACACATGAAAAAATTAGCCACCAAAAATGCATTCCTTGGAGCAATCGTTGCAATGGCGGTTTCATTAGGTGTGATGTCAGCACCTGCAAAGGCAGCTGAGCAAATCACTTTAACTATTTGGACTTTTGGCGAAGTTATTCAGCCAGGCCTACAACGTGAATATCAAAAATTGCACCCTGAAATTAAAATCATCCCAATTAAGAACGATGTTGATCCACTTCACCAGAAGACAATTCTTTCTTGCCAGACAGGTGGACCAGCAGACATCATCGCCTTTGAAGTTCCTTACTCAGGTTACTGGCGCACAGGAAACCGCCCAAGCTGTTTCCAAGATTTGCGACAGATGAAGACCTCTGGCACTAACGCGGCTGCAGGTGTTGCAGCTGGACTATCAGCAAATGATATTAAAAAGAATTATCTTCCATGGCGCTGGGAGCAAGGTGTTGCATTTAATGACGCCGTTATTGGCATTCCAACAGATGTCGGTGGGTTACAGGTTGCATACCGCACAGACTTGTTCAAGAAGGCTGGACTACCAACTGATCGCGTAGCGGTCAGTAAGTTGTGGCCAACATGGGATGCATTTATTGCAACTGGTAAGACATATGTTTCCAAGTTAACACCTGCGGAAAAGAAAGCAGGTAAGGGATTCATTGATGATGCTGGATCAATCTATGCAGCTGTCATGAACCAAGGAACTGTTAAGTATTACCAACCAGATGGAACTGATGCAGGAAAGCTTGTTTACAAGACAAATCCTCAGATCAAAAAGGCTTGGGACACCACAGTGAAGGCACTTGATGCAGGTATCGGCGCGCGCCTAGGCCAGTTCACATCTGACTGGAACATTGGTATGAATAAGGGCGCAATGGCAACAATTCTTGCTCCAGCTTGGATGCTTGATTACATCAAGAAGCAAGCACCAGATACAAAGGGTAAGTGGGATATTGCCGATCTTCCTGTAGGTGGTGGAAACCAAGGTGGAACAGAGCTTGGAATTCCTAGCTACTCAAAGAATAAGCAAGCTGCTTATGACTTCCTAACATGGTACCTAGCACCAGAACAACAGTTAAAGGTTTTTAAGACCTATGGTCTATTCCCTTCAACTTCAGTTCTCTACGATGATGCAGCTTTGCTTGATTACAAAGATGAGTTCTTCAGCAACGCACCAGTTGGTGCGATCTACACACGTGGTGTGTTGAAGTTGAAGCCAATCTTTGAAGGAGAACTACAACGCAAGATTGATTCCACATTTGGTGCAGGACTCGGTCGTGTTGCATCCAAAAAGATGACATCTGCTAAATCCTATGCACTCGTTATTTCGGACATCGATAAACTCTTTAAGAATTAAAGTATTTATCTGATGACAACAATTAAGGATGGTAAGGGGCGCCAACAGGCGCCTCTTACTCCTTGGAAGCAAAAAAGAAAAAAAGAAAAGAAGCCGCTTCCAGGCGTGGGATCTTTGAATGGTCGCTGGGGATACCCGGCGATTGCTCCATTTTTCATCATCTTCCTTATTTTTGGCGTCGCACCAGTTGTTTACTCAATCTACATCGCATTTTTCAAATGGGACCCGCTGGGTGCATCTGAATTTAATGGCATTAACAATTTTATTTTCTTATTTCAGGATTCAGATTTTTGGATAGCTCTCAGAAATACTTTTAGTATCTGGGTGTTATCAACTTTCCCACAGATGATTATTGCGATCAGCCTTGCGGCAATCCTTCGCAATAAGCGATTAAAGGGAAAGTCTTTTTGGCGCACGATTCTTTTGGTCCCAAACATCACTTCAGTCATTGCAATCACAATCGTTTTCCAACAACTCTTTGGCCGCGATTACGGGTTAATTAATGGCTTATTAGGATTAATCCCTGGTATTGAAAACATCGACTTCATTGAAGGGGTAATACCAAGTCACATTCAAATCTCCACGATGATTACCTGGCGTTGGGTTGGCTATAACACTCTGATTTTCTTGGCTTCCATGCTGGCAATCCCAGATGAGCTCTATGAATCCGCTTCAGTTGATGGCGCTACCAAATGGCAGCAATTTAAGTATGTAACTCTCCCATCACTGAAGAACACGATTACCTTCGTCCTAATCGTTGGCACTATCGGTGGATTACAGGTCTTTGCTGAACCTCAGCAGTTAAACGCTGAGGGTGGATCAACAAAACAATTCTTAACCTTAACTTTGTTCCTATATAACCAAGCATTCCTTAACAATAAGTACGGGTATGCGGCGGCAATCGGTATCGCGATCACATTCATCGTCCTGATTATTTCAGCGGTGAACTTCTTCATTACTCGCAAACTTTCAGGTGAGGGTAGCCGATGACAACCAAGAAATCGGCGACGAAGAAGGCTGCACCCAAGCGTAAAAAGGCTGTAGCAAAAAAAGCTGCAGCACCTAAACGTAAGAAAGTTGCTGCCCCAAAGCGCAAGAAAGCAGCTACCAAAAAGGTTGTGGCCAAAAAATCTGCAGTAAAGAAAGCCACAAGTAAAAAAGCTGCACCCAAGCGAAAGAAAGTTGCAGTAAAGAAGGCTGCGCCTAAGCGTAAGAAGTCTGCCGCGAAAAAGCTTGCACCTAAGCGCAAAAAAGTAGCAGCTAAAAAGGCAACCCCCAAGCGCAAAAAAGTAGCAACCAAAAAAGCCGCACCTAAACGCAAAAAGGCTGTTGTAAAGAAAGCCGCTTCGCAACGCAAAAAACCAGTTGCTAATAAAATTGCAGCACCAGTCGAACTAAATTTCGGTGCACTGGAACCAACAACTGCTCCTAAAAAGATCAAGCGGCATATCCCTAAGTGGCAGAAGACTTCAAAGCTGCATTACTTGATGCTAACCCTAATTACTTTCTTGTCGGTGTTTCCTTTCTATTGGATGTTTATCGTTTCATCCAACACTGATGCAGAAATTTCCAAGAGCCCACCTTCTCTAGTACCAGGGCCTCGCTTTTTAGAAGTTGCAGAAAAGGTTCTCACCGCAGAAGGTGTCTATTTTGGAAGAGCGCTGTTCAACACATTTGTCGTCGGCATTGCAATTGCAATTGCGCAAGTAATTTTCTCTGCAATCGCTGGTTTTGCCTTTGCCAAGCTGAATTTCAAGGGACGTCGATTCTCGATTCTTTTTGTTGTTGCAACCATGATGCTTCCAAGTCAGCTTGGAATCGT
This sequence comes from Candidatus Planktophila sp., assembly GCA_044233285.1. GTDB lineage: Bacteria > Actinomycetota > Actinomycetes > Nanopelagicales > Nanopelagicaceae > Planktophila. Next base: position 13,399 of record JBIIKH010000017.1, read on the forward strand.
TCCGCTGTTTATCATGGCTAATAAATTGAACCTGGTTAACACCTTGTATGCGCTCATAGTCCCGGCCTTAGTTACTGCTTTTGGTGTGTTTTGGATGCGCCAGATCATTGATGCCCAGGTCCCTAACGAAATTCTTGAAGCTGCAAGCATTGACGGCGCATCTGTTCCGCGAGTTTTCTGGAGCATCGTGCTTCCAAGTATTCGTCAGAGCGCCTTTGTTCTTGGCCTCTTTGCGTTTTTAGCATCCTGGAACGACTACCTATGGCCAACAATTGTTTTGCAATCCCCCGAGAGATTTACCTTGCAGGTTGCTCTTACACAATTAAAGCCGCTTTATGGGCTTGATTACTCACTTCAGATGGGTGGTGCGTTCTTGGCAACAGCGCCACTTCTGATTCTGTTTATTTTCGTCGGTCGCCGTTTAGTAAGCGGTGTTATGGACGGAGCGGTAAAAGGTTAATGACTAAATCTCAATCCACCCTAGGTAAGAAAGGCATACATATGTCTAAATTCCGTACTCACATCGGCGTCATCCTTGCGATGGTCCTCGCTATTTCTCCAGTTGCTTTCTACAGCGCAACTGCTGCAACAGGTGGCCCACGAGATGCCGTCATTACGTTGCAATCACCTTTTCTTGATGCGACAAACACATCAGATGCACGGGTCAATCAGCAGATGGCCGATGGTTGGGTTGCGAAGGGTTGGTTTGGATCTGGCTTACTTTTCCAAGTTGCATTTGCACCAGTGGGGTCAACAATTAACTTGACCTACAACGTGACAGACAAGAATGGAAAGCCACTTGCCTTCACAGCCGTTAACCTACGTATGAATAAGGGTTACAGCGAAGCATCATCAATTATTTCAGTTGACGGAATAAAGACAAAGGGAATTGATCGTCCACCATTTGATCAGGCAAATGTAATTCACCGCACCGATGCATACGGAAACGTGACTTTTGCGGTCAAGAACCTAGATCTTGAGTCTTTAGGTGAAGCAGAGCCAGAATCAATGACATCTAAGCCTATTTTTAGCGAGGACAAGTTAGATCGTCTACATTCACAGATGCTTCCTGAGGTAAATAGTGAGCAAGCCGATCACTCAGTAATCACTGAGTTCCATTACTACATACCAAAGGCACCAATTGTTGTGCCAGCAACAAAGCCAACAATCACATTGGTGACACCAAAGTTAGGTGCAACAAACTCTGTGACAAATGCGGCTAAGGGTCTAAAGCAAGCATATGCACCAATCGGTGGAGATCTCATCGTTGTTTACAAGGTAACTGGCGATGATGGAAAGACCGGAGTACCAAACAAGGTTATTACCTTGAAGGTAAACGGCGGTAAGTCAACACTTCAGGCGACAACTGATGCTTTTGGTTATGCAGCATTTACTTTGAAGAACGCTGATACAAAACCAAATGCGGCGCCAGTTTCAGCAACCTCGGCTATGCCAGTTTCTAGCACAGCATTTGCAACGCTCGTTCCTGAAATTGCAGATACAACTCCTGCAGCTGCAGAAGGCGTTGAGTTCCACTACTACCGTGGCATTACAACATCTGTTGCAAAATCTGGAAAAGATTTTGTAGTCTCAGTTGCTGTTGCAGGAGCTGCTGGTAAGTCAGCAACTGTCTCTGTAACAGGTGCAAAGAAAACTACAGTCAAGATCTCTTCAGCAATGCAGGTTGTCCCTGTGAAGGTAACTGCAGGAGCTAAGACAGTCTCTGTGGTTATCGATGGGAAGACATACACATCTAAAGTTGTAGCGAAGTAGGGGGAGAATAAGAAATGCTAATGAAGTCACTTAAGGGCTCATTAGCATTTCTTATTTCATTTTCACTTCTAGCTCTGGCTGCGCCGTTTTCGGCACAAGCAGATGTCTCTATCCAGCCGCAAATTATCTATTCAGATAACACTGGTTTAAATTTTGCTGTAACTCCAGCCTCAATCAGCGGAGTTAAAGCTCCAAAGTTTCAGTGGTTTGTCAACGGCAAAGCAGTTCCTGGTGCTACTAAAACCGCCTTTAAAGCCTCTGCAAAGCAGAAGAACCAACGCATTCAATTCAAGGTTACGGCAGCAGGTGCGACCGCATCTTCGGTTGTGGGCACAATCGGCCACGTAATTGTGAATGTGAAGCCAACAGCAGCCCTTGCTGACTCTTCGGGCGGTAAAGCGATTGCAACTGCAGGTGTATTTTCACCAAAAACTGCCAAGGTCACCTATCAATGGTTCAAAGGACCAGTTGAAATTGGTGGTGCAAAATCTGCAACATATATACCTGCAGGCATAGATCAAGGTTTTAAGGTGTATGTAATTGCAACATATAGCGCAAAGGGTTTTACTGATACCAAAGCTGATTCAAGTGAAGTAGCAATTCCAGTTTTTAAGAGAACATATGTGCAGGTATGGCAAGATGAATTCAATTTAACCGCAGGTTCGGCTCCTGATAGTTCAATTTGGGTATCCGAAAATGGTGATGGAAGTAAAGCGGTAGCAGGGGGTGGTTGGGGAAATAAAGAACGTCAGTACTACATCCCGAGCTTAGCCAAGATCACATCAGATGGTGCATTGCAAATCGATGCAACTACAACTGGTGCCAACGAATACAACTGTTATTACAAAACTCCATGTGAATGGGTTAGTTCGAAATACATCACAAAAGACAAAGTTGGATTTAAGTATGGAAGATTAGAAGCGCGAATCAAAGGTCCAGTAGGTCCAGGTACGTGGGGTGCGTTCTGGATGTTAGGTGCTGACATCGATACTCGAATTTGGCCATGGTGTGGCGAGATCGATGTAACTGAGTTAGTTGGCAAGTCACCTAATACTGCATACGGATATTTACACGGATTACTCTCAGGTGGCTTTGGGGGTCGTGGCACAACTGTTGATATGCCTAATGGTTTTGCAAATGAATATCACACCTACGCAGTTGATTGGTTACCAGAGAGCATTGATTGGTATGTCGATGGAGTTCTCTTTGGAAGCCAGCAAAAGAAGGATAAAGACTGGGTTTTTGACCATGAATTTTACTTAGTAGTGAATTTAGCTATGGGTGGAAACCTTGGCGGAGCGATCGAACCTGGCTTGAGGCAAGCAAGTATGAGTTTTGATTGGATCAGATTCTCAACGATCAACGGTGTTGGAGAAGTAATAAAGCATTAATGCAGGATCAGTTCGCCAACGCCATCTATTGAGTAATAGCTAATTGACGCAATGTGCAGGTCTGCGCTTTTTAACTCTGGATCAACCTCTCCTGCAAACCAACCACCAATAGCCAGATTCATAATCAGATAGAACTCTTGATTAAATGGCCATGGCTTACCTTGTGCTTCAACATCTGCTCGATTAATTGTGTTGTAGCAAAGGTCATCAAAGAACCATTCAATGGCATCTGGTGTCCAGTTAATTGAGTAGGTGTGAAAATCGCTAGAAAGCGTTGTTGGAGATTGAATGATTTTAGTTAATCCATTTTCCCCAAAGTAGCCATCACCATGGATAGTTCCTTGAACTTGAAAAGGATGCGCACCGGTATTTTCTAAAATATCTATTTCACCGCAGTGTGGCCAGGCAACGCCATCTAGAAGGTTTGCACCGAGTAACCACAGTGCTGGCCAGGTACCAACACCACTTGGCATCTTTGCCTTAATCTCAATGCGGCCGTGCTTAAATCCAATTTTGCCAGCTGTGTGGATCTTGCCACTTTTCCATTGCGCTGGGCCGTAGTAACAGTTCAACTCAGAATCAGCGGTGAGTCTTTCTGCAGAAATAACCAGGTCGCCATTGATGCTGACTGAATCTTTGGTGTAGTACTCAAGTTCATTATTGCCCCACCCAACTAATCCAGCAGAGGCACCATCGCCAATATCAAAATTCCAAATGTCTTCCAACAGATGACCGCCATGGTGGTCAGCAAACTCCTCTGACCACAAAAGCGATAGTGCGGGCCTGTTGGCCATGAATTCTCCTAATGTTTAGAATCTAGTTAGGCTAGAGTATTGCTTATGAAACCGCTTTCAGTAGACTACGAGAGCGTTTCCTTCACTAATAATCAAGTGCCAAAACGCTGTATTTTGATCTGCACAGATGGGATATCCACGACATGAGTTCTCACTTTCCAGAAGATTTCACCTGGGGAACTGCAACTGCAAGTTATCAAATTGAAGGTGCATTTAATGTCGATGGCCGAGGCGCAAGTATCTGGGATACATTCTCAAAGACACCTGGCAAGGTAGTAAATGGGGACACAGGTGATCAAGCTTGCGATCACTACAACCGCTTTGATGAAGATATTGCGATTATGAAAGATCTTGGCGTTAGCGCATATCGATTCTCAATTGCATGGCCTCGCCTATTTCCAAACGGCGACTCTGTTAGAGAAGAACGTGGATTTGATTTCTACAATCGTTTGATCAACGCACTTGTTGCAGCCGGCATTGAACCAATGGTTACTTTGTATCATTGGGATTTGCCACAAGCACTTGAAGATAAAGGTGGCTGGGCAAACCGTGATGTTGTTAAAGCCTTTGAAGATTATGCAACTGCGTGTGCCGAGGCATTTGGCGATCGCATTTCAACGTGGATCACGATCAACGAGCCATGGTGTGTTTCCTGGCTGGGTTATTCAAATGGCGTGCACGCACCAGGTAAAAAGGATTTTAATTTAGCTGTTGCTGCAAGCCATCACACCGCTTTAGCTCATGCTGCTGCAACTCGCGCAATCAAAGCAATTTGTCCAGATGCAACAGTTGGCCTGACTGTGAACATGAACAACATTCATAATGAATCACCAGATGATCAAGACGTTGTTGATTTTGTGGCGTTAAATGATTCAAATCTAAATCGTTGGTGGATTGATGCATTTACAACTGGAAAATACCCACAAAACCTAGTTGATTGCTACGACGAAATGCTCAGCCGAGTTGTTATGCCAGGCGATGAAAAACTACTAATCGCTACTCCTGATTTCTTAGGCATTAACTATTACTGCGATGGCTTTGTTCGCTCTCCGCGGCCAGAAGATAAGCCGGCTATTGAAGGTGGCTTTATGCCCTTCCCACAGCGCGTAGATGGCTCATCGCCAGCACACCTAAATAATGATTTAACTGCGATGGGCTGGGTTGTAACACCTGAAGGCCTTGGTAATTTAGTAAAGCGAGTCCACAAGGATTGGCCTTCGATCCCGTATCTAGTGATCACTGAAAACGGATCTTCATACGATGATGTCAAGGTGAACGGTGAAGTAATCGATACCAAGCGCACCGCATATTTAGTGGCACATCTTCAATCACTTCAAAACGCAATTTCAGATGGCGCGCCAGTTAAGGGATATTTTGCCTGGTCCCTACTTGATAACTTTGAGTGGGCTGAAGGCTATGCCAAGCGCTTTGGAATAGTCCATGTTGATTATCAGACCTTTGAACGCACCCCAAAGATGAGCTTCAAAAAGTATAAAGAGATTATTGCTGCCAACACTGCTATTTAGCACCACTTGATTGGCGTTTGATTAATCTAACATCCAACACTTTATCTTCTACTTCTTCACCATCTAAAATAGCTAAAAGACTATGCGCAACTTGTGCGCCCAATTCTCTAATGGGTTGTCTTATCGTTGTTATTGATGGCTTATTTCTACTTGCAATCGGTGAATCATCAAAGCCAACAACTTTTACTTTGCCAGGAACGGTGATGCCATTTTGTAGCAATACGTTGATGGCACCGAGTGCTGATAAGTCATTGCCTGCAAAAACACCATCAAACTTAATTTTTCTCTTAAGAAATTGGCGGATTAACTCTTCCGCCTTTGATTGGGTGTAATCACCATGGATAATAAGTTGATCATTTATCTTTATGCCTGCGCTAGTTAGGGCTTTTTCATATCCATCTAATCGATCTCGACCAGATTGCAACTTTAGATCACCAGTAATCGTCACAATGTTCTTGCACTCAGAATCAATCAGGTGCTTGGTTGCTAAATATCCACCCTTGACATTGTCCACATCAACATAGGGATATTTCTTAGATCCACCTAAATCGCCACCAAAGACAACTGCCATCTTTGGATCTAACATCTTTTCAAAACTTCGCAGGGGTCTGTGCCAACTAAAAATTGCAAGCCCATCCATCTGACCAGCTTGTAATGTAGAAAAGAGTGAGTCCTCTGTTCCACTCTTAGGTCTAATAAGCAGCATGGGATGAAGACCAGCTTCAGTGATTGCAGTTGAAAAACCTTGAACAACTTGGCCCCAGAAGGGATTGAGGAAAAACTCTTCACTGGACTCTTCCATTAACAAAGCAATCAAACCGCTGCGTCCACCAGCTAATCGTCTAGCTGTGGCATTAGGCGTGAAGTTGTATTTTGCAACAGCTTTGCGAACTGCTTTCTCTTTATCAGCAGAGACTTTTGCAGTTCCATTGAGAACGCGAGAGACAGTTGCCGGGCTTACCTTGGCAGCTCTTGCAACCTGATCGATTGTGATCTCAGCCTGCTGGGTAGCCACATTTAACTTCTTCGCCATAATCCCAAACTCTAGTCAATCTGTCCTCCTGCACACACCTAATCAACTGGGAGTGAGCGCGAGCGCACAGATGGTTGCCGCATTTTCAGCAGCAATTGACCATGTGCACCAGCATCTTGTTTTCCATCAAATCCTTGAGCGTGGTAGTACCGCACAGCGGAGTTAGAGATAAAAGATCACCCGTGACTAGGCTCAGACTTGATTAGTCATTTTGCAGGCTCTATTCACAATGACAGGTCATTGCCCATACATTGAGCACATGGAGAGTAAGCGCAAAGTTCACCTTTTGAACTGTTCAATGAGCAGCGGCGCTGATCAACAATGCCCATAATTCGCAGATTCATTGAATGGCTGAGCTACCACCCAACTACCGAAGAAATTGCACGCGCACTTGCCACCGAGTACCTGGCTGAGTTCCCAGTGCTAGGCGTTCGTTTTGGCCGCGTTAACAACGATGATTCAATCATCGTTCTTGGTCAGTATGGATACGCCGACGCAGACCGTTACCGTAATCGAAACATTCCCAGTGAAGAATGGCGCTCTATTGATGCCGAGGATGTGCGGATCATCACGGGCGAATCGAAGTTGCACTGGACCTCAGATTCAACAATGCACATCAGCTCATTGCGAGACCGTGGGGTCATCCAGGGATATCTGATCATCCAATTCCATAATCCAATCAGCGAGGCAGATAAGCATCGAATCGCCGAAGCCATCGATGATCTGAGTGTTCCGTTGGCCCTATACCTTTCCTTCCTCACCCGCCCAATTGGTGGTGGCGTGGGAGGATTCACCCTTCCCACCGATGCTAGAGACGGTGGAAACGGACAGCTGAGCCAACGCCAGATTTTGATCCTGCGCGGCATGGTTGAGGGCAAGACCAACCACGAGCTAGCCACTGAGCTGGGCTTTTCAGTCTCAACCATTCGCCACGAGACCATGCGTATCTACCAAGCGCTGGCCGTTAGCGACCGTAAGGAAGCTGCCAAGAAGGCCCTCACGCTCAGCCTGGTCTAACCAGACACGCTTAAACCCTCAATGCGGGCTTTACCCTTGCCCATCCCATAGACTAGAGATCTGATTCCGGCAGGCTTGTTTCTCGCTGCCATTCGGCGAAAGCCCTGCGTTCTATCCCCAATCTACCCATTTACGCTCAATCACCCTCGGATCCACCTATTGGCCCAAAATACTTTTCAAATGGGCACAACATTTGGCCCCTAGCGGTGTCTTAACAAATAGAGGGCAAGACGTTGTCTTCGTTTTAACAAACTCGCGGGAGTTACTCAAATGGCACTATTGAAGTCGAAAGCGGCGAAAGCAGCTGCAGCGACCGATGCCGCCCGCATATTGAGCGCAAATCCCGCAGACGCTCAAGGCTCAGCAGCTGATTGGTCTATTGCACAACTCTCAGCGATCTACACAGAACACCGCACACAGCTTGTCTCTCAGGCTCGTCGCATCACTAAGAACGAGGCTGAAGCACATGAAGTAGTCCAGGAAGCATTCTTGAAGTTCATGCTTGCTGCCCCAGATCTAGACACAGCAGATCGCGCGATTGCATACCTTCGCACCTCAGTGACCAACCTTTCCTTGAACGTAATCCGCGCTCGCGGTGCTCGTCCAAACTTGGTTGCAATCGATGCTGACACCACACAAGAGCGTCTAAACGAGATCGCTGCTGAAAACCACATCGATCTTGATACAACTATTACTGCAGCAGAAGATGCCGCGATTATCCGCGAAGCACTTGCTCGCCTCACCCCAGACCAGCGCACAGCGCTAGTGATGTGGGAAATGGAAGGTCGCACCACAGAAGAGATCGCAACAGCTTTGAACACAACCCCTGCCAATGTGCGCCACATCTTGGGCCGCGCACGCAAGTCAATGGTCCGTGTTCTTGAAGAGTGGATTGTTGATGAAAAGACTGGCCTGACAGCACTTAACGCTCTTTCAAACACATATAAGAAGAGCATTGAAATTGCACAGAAGTCATCTAAAGCTGCTCTTTCATTAATCCTTGTTGTCACTGCATTCCTTGGCTTTAACTCAATGACCGGCAATGAGTCACCTCTTGCTCCAGTTGTTGCCCAGGTTGAAACAGCAGTACCTGCTGAAGTAACACCAACAGCATCTGCAACAGCAACAGCTTCAGCAAAGGCAAAGGCTGCAGCAACAGCTGCTGCCAAGAAGGCTCAGCAAGCAGCGATCTACGCAAAGATTGCAGCACTTTCATTTACTGGTCTTAATAAAGAGGGTATTCCAACAGCGTTTTCAATTACAGATGAAAATGGCAACGCGGGCATTGGCCGCGTAACAAAGGGAATTTCAACTGTTGGCACAGCAGGTCTACTTGTTAGCAACCAGTTCATTACCGGTTCAGCTGGTCCAAATGTTTTGATCGATCAGATGATCACAGTTGATGGAACAGGCACTAACTACAGTGCTAACTCAGTCAACGTTGGCTTTGGTGGCAACTGGCGCTCAGTTGAAATCAAGTCAACAGAGACTTCTGTAGATCGCCTAGCAAACGGCAACTTCCTGATCACAGCCACATTTAACATCGGCTACCTCAACACAACAGATTTTGTGATGCCAACTGGCAAGCGCGGCTATGACCTAGTCGATGCTCCAAAGACCATCACAACTCGAGTTCTTCTGAACTCAGGCAAGACCACCGTGCTCGCGCAAGCAGTGCAGGTGATAAACAAATAAATAGGTTTCCTCGCCGCGTCCGGATACACGGTGGGGGATTTGGTGAATCAGCACGTGCGATTCATCGAAACGGGTGAAAAAGACCCTCTCATGACATATGAGAAGGCACTTATTACCCACAGCCGGCTCTCGGATCGTCCGAGAACCGACTAATCGAAAGGAAACAAATGTCTACAAAGACAACTTTCAAGCGCATCGCGCTTGTAGCAG
>JBIIKH010000004.1:0-84922 GCA_044233285.1 Candidatus Planktophila sp.
GTGCCCCGAGTCGGATTCGAACCGACACTATGCAGTGTTTGAGACTGCCCTCTCTACCGTTGGAGTACCGAGGCCTTTAGTGGAGCAATCTTAGCGGTATGCCGCTACTACTCCACCAACTGCATCTCCTACGCGGTGCACGCGCATTGCATTAGTTGATCCAGGGATCCCAGGAGGTGAACCAGCAACAATCATGACGTTTTCACCGATTTTCGCACGAGTTGATTCAATGAGAAGAGTGTCGGCCTGTTTCACCATTTCATCTGTGTGCTTAACCATGGGTGTGATTTCTGGTTCTACTCCCCATGACAATGCAAGACGATTGTAAGTTCCAACCTCAGGAGTGAATGCAAGAATTGGAATCGGTGAACGCAAACGTGCCATCCGACGGGCAGAATCACCGGATTGGGTGAATGTAACCAGGTACTTAGCGCCAACTATTGCGCCAACCTCAGCTGCTGCACGGGTAATTGCCCCGCCCTTTGTCTTTGGAGTGGTTCGCAATGGGCGAATCATTTCGAATCCACCTTCTTCAGTGCGAGCAATAATGCGAGCCATTGTTGCAACAGCTTCAATGGCAAATGCACCGACTGATGTTTCTCCAGATAACATCAAGGCATCTGCTCCATCGAGCACAGCGTTTGCACAATCAGTTGCTTCAGCTCTTGTCGGCGAAGAGTTAGTAATCATCGAATCAAGCATCTGAGTAGCAACGATGACAGGTTTTGCAGCTTCGCGTGCCAACTCAATACAACGTTTTTGAACAAGTGGAACCTCTTCGATAGGAAGCTCAACACCCAAATCACCACGAGCAACCATGATCCCGTCAAAAGCGTTAACAATCTCCTGCAAATTCTCCACAGCTTGTGGCTTTTCAATCTTTGCAATAACTGGAATGCGAAATCCAACCTCATCCATGATTGCGTGCACATCATCGATATCTGCAGCATTTCGAACAAATGAGAGCGCGATAAAGTCAGCGCCTGCTCGAAGCCCCCAACGCAGATCTTCTTTGTCTTTTTCAGATAATGCTGGAACAGAAACTGCAACACCTGGAAGGTTTATTCCCTTGTTGTTACTTACAGCCCCTGGCTGAATGACTTTTGTGATTACATCGTTACCCTTTACCTCAACAACCTCAACGGTAACTTTTCCGTCATCAATAAGGATGCGATCTCCAGGCTTGCAATCTCCTGGCAAGCCTTTATAGGTAGTTCCAACGCGATCTTTAGTTCCTTCAACATCATCAGTAGTTATTGTGAAAAAATCTCCACGTTCTAACTCATGTGGACCATGTGCAAAACGTGCAAGACGAATCTTTGGACCTTGAAGGTCAACAAGGATTGCAACAGGGGTTCCTGCCTCCTTTGCAGCAGCACGCACACGATCTAGGCGAGTTTGATGCTCCTCATATCCACCATGTGAAAGGTTTAGGCGAGCCATATTCATACCCGCTTCGATAAGCTCCTTAACCTTCTCTGGAGACTCAACGGCTGGACCCATCGTGCAAACAATCTTGGCTCTACGCATGAGTCAACCTTAAACCATTAGTGGGCGGTCAGTTGGCGCAATCGGCACAGGAAGTTGTGTGCGACCAGTGAGATATCTATCAACTGCAGCAGCCGTGCTTCGTCCTTCAGCAATAGCCCACACAATCAATGATTGACCTCGTCCAGCATCGCCTGCAACGAAAACTCCTTCTTCTGTTGATTGGAAGTTCTTATCGCGCTTAATCATGCCGCGCTCGTCCAATTCAACTTCCAACTGCGTCAACAATGGTGACTTCTCTGGGCCCGTGAAACCCATGGCCAAGAAAACGAAATCACACTTAATTTCTTTCTCTGTTCCGCCGACTGGTGCGAACTTTCCATCCTTGAACTCAGTTTCGACAATCTTGATTCCACGAAGATTTCCCTTTTCATCTCCTAAGAACTCTTCAGTGCTAACAGCAAAAACTCGATTGTCATTTTCTTCATGCGCACTAGAAACACGATAAATCATTGGATACGTTGGCCAAGGTTGCCCTGATGGACGCTCTTCTGTTGGTCTAGGCATAATTTCAAGTTGAGTAATACTTGCTGCGCCTTGTCGAATAGAAGTTCCTAAACAATCCGCTCCAGTATCGCCCCCACCTAGAATCACAACATGCTTACCAGCAACATTTATATCTGGATTGACTACTTCTCCCAGCGCCTGCTTATTACCCCAAGGCAAAAACTCCATAGCTTGGTAAATACCTTTGTACTCACGGCCCTTGATTGGAAGATCTCTCCACTGGGTTGCACCTACTGCCAAAACAACCGCGTCGTACTTCTTGCGAAGATCAGAACCAGTTAACTCAGTGCCAACATCGACACCTGGACGAAAACGAGTTCCCTCTTTTTCCATTTGCTCTAGGCGACGATCAAGAATGTGTTTTTCCATTTTAAACTCAGGAATGCCATAACGAAGCAGTCCCCCGATTTTGTCTGCGCGGTCATAAACAGCAACTGTGTGACCAGCGCGAGTTAACTGCTGGGCAGCAGCAAGACCTGCTGGTCCTGAACCAATGACCGCAACAGTTTTGCCAGTCAAACGGTCCGGTGCCATTGGCTTAACGTTGCCTGCATCAAATGCTTCTTCAATTGTCCGGAGTTCAACTTGCTTAATAGTGACTGCATCACGATTAATTGCGACAACGCATGCAGTTTCACAAGGTGCTGGGCACAAACGTCCAGTGAACTCTGGGAAGTTATTAGTCGCATGTAGACGATCAATTGCTTCCTCTTTATCGCCGCGCCACATCAAGTCATTCCACTCAGGAATTAAGTTGCCGAGTGGGCAGCCGTTGTGGCAGAAAGGAATCCCGCAGTCCATGCAACGACCAGCTTGCTTTTGTAAGTGTTCAAAACTTTGCGGTTCATATACTTCGCGCCAATCTTGAATGCGCACATCTACCGGCCTGCGAGTAGGTGTCTCTCGAGGAGTTGTCATAAATCCCTTTGGATCAGCCATTAGCTGCAACCTCCATCACTAGTGCATCTGCTGGTAATCCTTCACGAACTGCCTTTTCCATCGCAGCAAGTACTCGCGCATAATCACGCGGCATTATCAAGGAAATTCGAGCAACACTCTTGTCCCAATCCTTCAACAACACAGAAGCAATCTCTGATCCCGTTTCAGCATAGTAAGAGGAGATATGTGCTTTAAGAATCTCTCTTTGATCTTCTGGCACTGCCAGCACATCGACCATCTCTGGATTTACATTTGCCGCTTCAAGATCTAGAACAAAAGCGCGTCCCCCGGACATACCTGCTGCAATATTGCGGCCTGTGCGTCCCAAGACAACTACTGTGCCGCCTGTCATGTATTCACAACCATGATCGCCAATTCCTTCAACGATCGCTAAGGCACCAGAGTTTCGAACACAGAATCGTTCTCCAACAACGCCTCGAATGAATATCTCTCCTGCAGTTGCGCCATAGCCAATAACATTTCCAGCAATAACATTGTCTTGAGATTTAAAGGATGCCTTCTCATCTGGGCGAACAATTACTCGTCCGCCAGATATTCCCTTACCGACATAGTCATTTGAATCGCCATACAAACGAATTGTTAAGCCTCTTGGGATAAATGCGCCAAGTGATTGTCCTGCTGATCCATGCAATGTCACATCGATAGTTCCCTCTGGAAGACCTTCCGCGCCATATTTGCGTGTGATTTCTGCTCCAAGCATCGTTCCAACTGTGCGATTAACATTTCGCACAGGCAGATCTATTCTGACCGCTTCACCCTTTAACAATGCTGTCTCTGAAAGCTTGATCAAGGTGTTATCAAGTGCGGCATCTAGGCCGTGATCTTGCTTAATAGTGCTGTGCAATGGACTTTCAACATCTGGGCGAACCAACAGTGGTTCAAGATTTAGTCCTGCCGCCTTCCAGTGATCAACAGCTTTTCGAGTGTCAAGGAATTCAACATGTCCGACAGCTTCAAGAAGTGTGCGGAATCCCAACTGCGCCAGAATTTCTCGGACTTCCTCTGCGATGTATTCAAAGAATGTTTCGACAAATTCAGGTTTACCTGAGAAGTTCTTGCGAAGTTCAGGGTTTTGGGTTGCCACTCCAACAGGACAGGTATCTAAATGGCAAACACGCATCATGATGCAACCAGAAACCACAAGAGGGGCTGTAGCAAAACCAAACTCCTCAGCACCTAGCAATGCAGCGATAACAACATCTCGCCCAGTTTTTAGCTGGCCATCTGTCTGAACAACAATTCGATCACGAAGTCCATTAAGCAGCAAAGTCTGCTGAGTTTCAGCAAGTCCCAACTCCCATGGAGCACCGGCGTGCTTTAAAGATGTCAGTGGGGATGCGCCTGTTCCGCCATCATGGCCTGAAATCAAAACAACATCTGCATGTGCTTTAGAAACACCAGCTGCAACTGTTCCAACACCAACTTCTGCTACCAACTTCACATGAACGCGAGCGTTCTTATTGGCATTTTTTAGATCGTGAATTAACTGGGCTAGATCTTCAATTGAATAAATATCGTGGTGCGGTGGTGGGGAAATTAAGCCAACACCTGGGGTTGAGTAACGCGCTTTAGCAATCCATGGATAGACCTTGTTGCCAGGTAGTTGACCACCTTCACCTGGCTTTGCACCTTGTGCAATTTTGATTTGAATATCATCGCTATTGACCAAGTAATTGCTATTAACACCAAAACGTCCAGAGGCAACCTGTTTGATCGCAGATCGCTTTGAATCTCCATTTGCCATGGGCAGATAACGCTCTGGTTCTTCCCCACCTTCACCTGTGTTTGATTTCCCCCCAAGGCGATTCATTGCAATCGCTAATGTCTCATGCACTTCGGCAGAAACTGATCCGTATGACATCGCACCTGTTGAAAAGCGTTTGATGATCTCTCGCGCGGATTCAACTTCATCAATTGAAATCGGCGCATTTACACCTTCTTTAAATTGGAACAATCCACGAAGGGTCATTAAACGAGAGCTTTGCTCATTGACGCGATCTGTATAACGCTTGAAGATGTCATAACGTTTGTTGCGAGTTGAGTGCTGCAAAGTAAATACTGTTTCTGGGTCAAATAGGTGTGGTTCACCTTCACGGCGCCACTGATACTCCCCACCAATTGGAAGGCGCTTAGTGCCAGGTACTTCTCCCCCAGGTGGATATGCAACATGGTGGCGCGCAATTGTTTCTTGCGCGATTGTGTCCAGTGAAACACCACCAAGACGTGATGTCGTTCCAACAAAGTATTCATCTACAACTTCTTGTGACAATCCAATTGCTTCGAAAACTTGAGCTCCTGTGTAAGAAGCAATTGTGCTGATACCCATCTTGGACATGACTTTCAATACGCCCTTACCAAGGCTCTTAATCAGATTCTTAACTGCCTTTTCTGGAGTAATTCCAGTGATGACGCCTTGTAGAACTAAGTCCTCAGCAGACTCCATTGCAAGGTAAGGGTTAACACATGCTGCGCCGTAGCCAATCAGAAGAGCAACATGGTGAACCTCTCGCACGTCACCAGCTTCGACAACGAGACCAACCTTAGTACGAGTTTTTTCGCGAATTAAATGATGATGAACCGCAGATGTAAGAAGCAATGAAGGAATTGGAGCATTTTCAGAATCGCCATCGCGGTCTGATAAAACAATAATGCGAGCACCATCATTAATTGCTTGCGAAACTTCAGCCTTTATTTCATTTAATCGCTCGCGTAAGGAGTCTCCGCCGTCCGCAATACTAAATAGGCCCCGGATTACATGTGCACTTAAACCTGGGTAATCATCATCAGCGTTGACGTGAATTATCTTTGCAAGCTCATCATTATCGATGACTGGAAAGGCCAAACTAATCTGACGACAACTCGCAGGGCCTGGATCCAACAAGTTGTGTTCAGGTCCCATGGAAGTTCCAAGACTTGTTACCAGTTCTTCGCGAATTGCATCTAGCGGTGGATTTGTTACCTGTGCAAATAGTTGAGAGAAATAGTCAAAGATCAAGCGTGGCTTGTCTGAAAGCGCGGCAATTGGGGTATCTGTGCCCATTGAACCGAGTGCTTCCATACCGTTCTTAGCCATTGGGGTGACAAGAATGCGTAGCTCTTCTTCTGAATATCCAAATGCACGCTGGCGGCGAACAACAGATGAGTGGGGATAAACAATGTGCTCGCGTGATGGAAGATCGCTCAGCTTTACCATTCCGGCATGCAACCAGTCCTTATAAGGTGCTGCATTTGCGAGTTCATCTTTAATTTCGCCATCTTCAATAATTCGACCAGCTTCAATATCTACCAGGAACATTTTTCCTGGTTGCAGGCGACCTTTGCGCTCGATGTTTTCAGCCGGAATATCTAGCACGCCAACTTCAGATGCCAGCACAACTAGTCCATCTTTTGTGACCCAAAAGCGTGAAGGACGCAGTCCGTTGCGATCTAATACCGCGCCGACTTGATGGCCATCAGTAAATGTCACGCATGCTGGACCATCCCAAGGCTCCATCATCGATGCATGGAATGCATAGAAATCACGGCGATTCTGCGGCATGGTTGCATGGTTTTCCCACGCTTCAGGAATCATCATCAAAACTGCATGAGGTAAAGATCTGCCACCTAAATATAGAAGCTCTAAAACTTCATCGAAGGAGGCTGAATCTGATCCTGACATTTCAACGATTGGGAATAATCTCTTTAGATCTCCAGGGATTACTTCGCTGGCAAGTAATGATTCGCGAGCGCGCATCCAGTTGCGATTTCCCTTAACGGTATTGATTTCACCGTTATGTGCAATAAAACGATAAGGATGCGCAAGTGGCCAAGAAGGAAAAGTGTTGGTAGAAAAACGTGAGTGAACTAGAGCTAATGGTGAAACTACGCGCTCATCTGATAACTCTGGAAAGAACTCTTCTAGTTGTCCAGTTGTGAGCATTCCTTTGTAGACAATTGTTTGTGACGACAATGATGGGAAGTACAGATCAAGGGCGTGCTCGGCGCGCTTTCGTAAACAAAATGCCAGGCGATCTAAGGCAATACCGGTTTCGCCGTTCTTGCCTGCAATAAATAGTTGTTGAAAGTCGGGCATGACTGACAATGCCGTCTTACCTAAAGAACTGGAATTGATAGGAACTTCGCGCCATCCAAGAACTATCAGACCCTCTTGATCAGCTAATTGTGCAATGTCGCTCTTAACATCGGCCCCTCGGGCCACAAAAGCAATACCTGTCGCATAGGCATCGGCTGCTGGAAGTTTGAAATCGACAACTGCTTGGAAGTACTCATCTGGAATACGAATCAAGATTCCAGCACCATCGCCGCTATCGGGTTCAGCACCTGATGCCCCACGGTGTTCCATGTTGCGAAGGGCAGTTAGTGCCTTGGCAACTATCTCGTGCGTTGCAATTTTGTTAAGGGTTGCAACCATCGCAACTCCGCAAGCATCATGTTCTTGGGCAGGGTTATAGAGCCCTTGTGCTTGTGGATAGTTGGATGCAAGTGCCATGCGCGATGCTCCTACGGGATGATCCTGACTGTTTAGGGACATCCTTGGCCCGGGCGTGCTTAGTGCGAAAGCGTAGCAACAAGTGGGTAAAAGGGAAGGCTAAAGGAACGCTGTCTAGATGCCGGAAATTTTGGCGATTTGGCCAATTCCCGCAGTGATCGCCATGCCTAAACAGCCACCGATCAGGACTCGAACCGTCGGAGCTAAGACTTTTGACCCTGAAGTCTTGGCGCTAATCACTCCAGTGAGGATCAAGCCAAACAATGTAAAGGCAACGATGCTCCACGCTTTGGTATTTAAGGTTGGAGCAAAAGCTCCCGCAAATGGAATCAGTCCCCCTGCAGTAAATGAAATGGCAGATGCAATAGCTGCTTGAACTGGTCTGGCCTTTGTATGCGGATGTTGGCCCAGTTCATCTCGCAGATGCGCTTCTAGTGGATCTTTGCGATGCATTTCTAACGCGACCTGTAATGCTAGTTCTGGTGTTAAGCCACGATTAATGTAAATGTGCTGGAGCTCTTGCAATTCACCTTCTGGATCTAGCGTTAAATGTTCAATCTCTAACAATCGGTCAGAATCTTCGACATCATTTTGTGATCGCACTGAGACATATTCACCAACTGCCATTGACATCGCACCTGCGGTGATTCCGGCAATTCCTGCTGTTGCAAGAAATTCATCTTTTCCAGCAGCTGCCACACCAATCATTAATGATGCGGTCGAAACAAGCCCATCATTTGCACCAAGAACTGCGGCACGTAACCAGCCCGCACGATGGGTGCGGTGTTGTTGATTGCGTTTATGAATTTCTTCAAGAGCCATGTGCATAGCCTACCTGAAAGTTATGCCTTCTTTCTTGAGGCACGAGCGAAAACAAAGGCAGCTCCGAATCCCACAATCACACTCACCCACACGTTCACGCGCAACCCAGCGATCGTGTTAGCAGAATCTATTCGGATGAGTTCAATGAATAATCTTCCAAAGCAATACGCAAACACATATGCAGCAAAAGTCTGTCCAGATTTGAGGGATTTACCACATGTGATCAAGACGATTGCAACAGCAATGCACCAAATTGCCTCATACAAAAATGTCGGGTGAAATGATTCAAATTCGCTATACCCAATTGGGCGATACTTAGGCGGAACATCAAGTGCCCACCATGCATCCAGAGGGCGGCCAAATAGTTCACCATTAAACCAATTACCGAAACGACCTATAGCCTGAGCAAATAAAATTCCAGGAGCCAATGCATCGGCAAAGACTGCAAATGAAGGCAGATCCATTCGTTTTTGTAATGACTTGTATCGCAAATAAGCTCCTAAGAGCCCCAGGGAAATAGCACCCCAGATGCCCAATCCCCCTTGCCAAATCTTTAAAGCATCCACAGCATTACCATCTGAACCAAAGTAAGCAGATGGCGAGGAAATCACATGATAGATACGCCCGCCAATAATTCCGGCCGGAACTGCTGTGATTGCAACTTCAGAAACTACTGACTTTCCATTAACTGTTTTTGCACGAAATCTTTTGTCACTCAACCAAATTGCAACAGCAATACCAGTAATGATGCACAGTGCGTAGTAATGGATTGTTAAAGGACCGATTTCCAACGCCGATTGCGTTGGCGTTGGAAATGCGATCAACAACTTCTAATTACCTTCAATAGCAGCGCGTAATCCATTTGGACTCGGGTCTGAGACCTTGATTCCGTCAATGAAAACTGTTGGAGTTCCCTGAACTCCATATTTAGACATTGATTCGGAATTTGTTTTCACTAGATCAACTTTTTGGCCATCAGTCACACACGTAGCGAATTTTTCTGAAGTGATTCCAACTTTTTTACCAATGGCAATTAAGGTCTCATTGCTCCAAAATCCAGAGTTTTCCAGTGGAGATTGAACGCGATACAAAGCCTTGTGGAAATCTAAGTATTGGCCTTCATCTGCAGCACAGAATGAGGCATTAGCTGTGCGCACTGACTCATCACCCAAGAATGAAAGAACATGGAATCGAACCGTTGCTTTCTTGTCACGAACTAAACTATCTATGTATTCGCCACTTGCCTCTTCAAAAGACTTGCAGGCAGGGCATTGAGGATCTTCCCAAACATCAACGGTTTTAGTTAAACCTGAATTGAAGGTAATTGCAGATCCATTGTCCACATCAATTGTCGAAACAATTGTGCCCTTTGACTTGTAGTCGTCAAGGGCTGCAAGAGCTGAAGACTCTTTATTGTTTTGATTCATCATTGAAAAAACCACACCTGTGACAACCACGAGCGAAACCATTGCAATAACAATCCAACGGGTTACGTTGTCACCGCTTTTTGCCTGCTGCTTTGCCATTCTTACTCCTTAGTTGAGGGTGCTGCTTTTTCAATGGATAGCTTTCCGTATGGGAAAAAATACAGATAAAGCGCGGCCAGAGCCAAACCTAAATCGCGCATTATTTCTATGAAATAGGTCCTACGAACCTCTGAGGCCAATGAAGGGTCAATTTCCCCGCCTCCACCAAAACAACCGCAGTCGATGAGCATTCCTCGAGCCCAAACTGAAGCGATAGCCCCAATAAAAACGATCATGATCAGTCCGCTAACAACGGCCGCTGGTCGAACCATAAAGCCAACAATCAAGAGAAGTGCAATGGCAACTTCTAGCCACGGCAAGGCATACCCGGTCAGGTGGGCCAGATTTGTTGGCAACAATTTATAGGCAGCAACTGCATTTGCTGATTCAGTCGGTTTAAATACTTTTAATCCACCTGCAGCCAATAAGACGCCGCCCAGAACAAGTCGTGCCACCAAGGTAATAACTGGCTGGAATCGTTGATTGAAATTTCTCATCGTCCCTCACGTACTCCCAAAGCCAACTCTCTAGCAAGATCGGATATCGCATCTAAGCCTTCTTGCTCTGACTGCGCATCGAGCAATAACTTTATGAATGCTGAACCAACAATAACGCCATCTGCATAGGCAGCTAGTGACTTTGCTTGTTCACGTGTTGAAACACCAAGACCTACAGAAATTGGTAGATCGGTAACTGTGCGCACACGTGCCACCAATTCGCTTGCACTTGATGCGACGGAACTTCTCGTTCCTGTCACACCCATCATGCTTGCTGCATATACAAATCCACCTGTTTTTGCAGTCACATTTTTTAAACGCTCATCTTTTGTACTAGGGGCAACGACATAAATTGGATTGATGCCACTTTTGTTTGTTGCTGCGATCCATTCATCAGATTCTTCGATTGTTAAGTCTGGAGTGATAACCCCAGATCCTCCGTTGTCAGCGATGGATTGTGCAAACTTTTCAACTCCATACCTTGCAATTGGATTCCAATAAGTCATTACTACAGCCGCCACACCCGTACCTGAAGCAACGCTGAGTGCTTCAAAGACATCGGCAACATTTGTTCCCGCTTTAAGTGAAATATCTGCTGCCTCTTGTATGACTGGACCATCCATTACTGGATCGCTATATGGGAAACCTATTTCAATAGCATCGACCCCAGCGGCAGCTAATGCTTGAATTGCTTTGGCGCATCCAGACTTTGAAGGAAAGCCAGCTGGAATATAGGCAATTAATGCCGCGCGATTTTCTGCACGAACCTTGGCCATTACAACATCTAGTTGTGTCATTACAGTGGAATTCCAAAGTACTCAGCAGCTGTTTGAACATCCTTATCCCCGCGACCAGATAGATTAATCAATAGGTTCGCATCCGGGCCAAGCTCTTTTCCAATGATTAACGCCCCAGCTAATGCATGCGCAGTTTCTATCGCAGGAATAATCCCCTCAGTTTTGCAAAGCAATTCGAAAGCAGTCATTGCTGCATCATCATTAATAGCGCGATATTCAGCACGTCCGATGTCATGGAGGTAAGCATGTTCAGGGCCTACTCCCGGATAATCAAGACCTGCAGAAATTGAGTGTGACTCTATGGTCTGGCCATTTTCATCTTGTAAAACATAAGAACGAGTGCCATGGAGTACACCAGGTGATCCACCAGTAATTGTTGCGGCATGGCGTCCTGTTTCAACACCATCTCCGCCTGCCTCAAGCCCGATTAATCTCACGCCCACATCTGGAATGAATGCATTAAAGATTCCAATGGCATTAGATCCTCCGCCAACACATGCAAGCACTGCATCTGGAAGTCTGCCAGTCAGAGCAAGCATTTGATTGCGTGCTTCATCGCCAATGATTTTGTGGAAATCTCGGACCATTGTTGGAAAAGGGTGCGGCCCTGCAACAGTGCCCAGCATGTAATGAGTGTCTGCAACGTTGGTCACCCAGTCACGCATTGCTTCGTTAATTGCATCCTTTAAAGTCTTGGATCCAGATGTAACTGGAACAACTTGCGCACCTAGTAATTTCATGCGCGCAACATTTAGCGCTTGACGTCGCGTGTCCTCTTCTCCCATATACACGACGCAATCCAGCCCCATCAGCGCAGCGGCGGTTGCAGATGCAACACCATGCTGACCAGCACCAGTTTCCGCGATAATTCGCTTCTTGCCCATGCGCTTGGATAACAGAGCTTGGCCTAAAACATTATTAATCTTGTGGCTACCGGTGTGATTGAGATCTTCACGCTTGAGAAATACACGTGCGCCACCAGCATGCTCAGCAAATCTCTTTGCTTCAGTAATGATGCTTGGACGGCCGGTATAGGTGCGGTGTAGTTCTGCCAGTTCGGCAATAAATGCCGGATCTTTTTGCGCCGCACTATGTGCAGCCTCTAACTCTTCGAGAGCGCCAATGAGAGCTTCTGGCACAAAACGCCCGCCATACTCTCCAAAGTGGCCTTCAGTACTCATTGTGCAAGCCTACCGAGCAATTGTGCCATCGCAACATTTGGATTTCCTGAGCGAACCAACGCTTCACCCACCAGTATTGCGGTCGCTCCATGCTCATGAGCAAACTCAACATCTGCCCGAGTGGAGATTCCAGATTCAGCAACGCGCGCAATCGTGCTTGGAATTTGTGGGATTAGATCAGAAAAAGCTTGCGCATCAACATCTAAGGTTTTCAAGTTACGAGAATTCACACCAATTATGTCAGGTGAAATTTCGAGTGCACTTTCTAATTCACCAGGAGTATGAACTTCAATCAACGCTCTCATACCTAATTCTTTGGACAAATGGAAATAATCATCTAATTGATTTTTACTCAAGGCAGCAACAATTAATAAGATGACATCAGCACCATGTGCTCTTGCTTCATAGAATTGATACTCATCAACCATAAAATCTTTTCTTAATACCGGAAGGTCAACTGCTTTTCGCACAAGATCTAAATCTGCCAAAGTTCCACCAAATCGACGTTGCTCAGTTAGAACACTTATTACTGACGCACCCGCTTCTTGATACATTGAGGCCAGCCCGGCAGGATCTGCAATCGGAGCAAGGGCTCCTTTGCTTGGTGAGGATCTTTTGACTTCGGCAATCACCGAAATGTCTTCAGTCAATAAGGCCGATAGGCAGTCTCTTACCGGCGGTGCAACTTCTAGTGCCTCCAGTAATTCAGACATAGGCAAGCGTCTGGCCGCCAAATCCTCACGTACGCCCTCAATAATCGAATCTAGAACGCTCATAATTTTTGATCTTCTGTTGGATCAATTCCCTTATCAAGTGCTACCCAGGAGTTTAGCTCACGAGGCGCACGTTCATATCTAGATGAAATCTTAAACTTTCTTGCAATTAATAAAACGATAGTCATCACAAAAATCCCAGCAATCGCGACAGCTAGCAGATCACTCATGCTCGTGCCCTAAACGATTTGCGGCATGGATTGCGGTTAACACCGCTGCTGCTTTATTTTGACACTCTTGATTTTCTGACTCAGGATCAGAATCTGCAACCACACCTGCACCTGCTTGAACATATGCAGTTCCTTGATAGAGCAACGCTGTGCGAATCGCGATGCATGTATCGATATTTCCGGTGAAATCTATGTAGCCAACAATCCCACCATAGACACCACGGCGAGTTGTCTCTAATTCTTCAATAATCTCCATGGCTCGTGGTTTAGGTGCCCCAGATAATGTGCCGGCGGGAAAAACTGAAAAGAGAGCATCAACAGGAGTTGCTTTGTCAGCTAGCTTTCCGATCACAGTAGAGACAATGTGCATCACATGTGAATATCGCTCAATATGCATGAAGTCGACCACTTCAACTGTTCCTGGCGCACACACCCGACCTAAATCATTTCTGCCTAAATCAACAAGCATTAAATGCTCGGCTCTCTCCTTTGGATCTGCAAGTAACTCTTCGCCTAAACGGTGATCTTCTTCTGGGTTTGATGAACGCTTACGAGTACCAGCAATTGGATGAATCATTACATCTTTTTGATTGACCTTAACAAGCGCTTCCGGACTAGATCCAACGATCTCGATTCCATCTGTAAAGCGGAATAAATACATGTATGGCGAAGGATTATTTAAGCGCAACATGCGATAGACATCTATTGCATCTGCCTGACATGGCATTGCAAATCGCTGCGACAAAACAACTTGAAACGCCTCTCCTGCAAGGATTTCTTCCTTAACCTTAAGAATATTCTCCGTGAACTGCTCCCCCGAAATATTGCCAATGTAATCAGGAAGTGAGAAATCTGGAATCTCAGTCGCCTCACCGGATAAAGGAGTAGAAAGGTCTGCCTGCATGCGATCTAAACGTTGTAGGCAGGATTCATAGGCCTCATCGATGCGATCATCACTACCATCCCAATTGATCGCATTGGCAATCAAGGTGATGGTTCCATCGCTGTGATCTAGCACCGCTAAATCACTCGTTAACATAAATGAGAGTTCAGGCAAAGGAATATCTTTTGTTGTTAAATCCGGTAATCGTTCTAGGCGTCGAACAACGTCATATCCCATAAACCCAACCAAACCACCTGTCAGGGGCGGAAGCCCTGGAATCTGCGGCGACTTCAAATGAGCAGCAGAGAGTCTGAGCGCTTCAAGGGGATCTATCCCAGTTGGTGCACCAGCTGGTGCTGTTCCTTGCCAATAAGCAAAACCATCCCTTTCACTCAGCGTTGCCTCACTGCGCACGCCTATAAAGGAATATCTCGACCAAGCACCGCCGTGCTCTGCTGATTCAAGTAGAAATGTGTTTTGAGCACTCTTGGCTAACTTTCGATAAACACCTAGTGGTGTCTCGCCATCTGCCAGTAAACGTCTAGAAACTGGAATTACATTTGATACTTTCGCATATGCACGAAACTCTTCTAGTTTCATTTACTTACCAAGCTCAAGTGGTGTGTGAAAACAAGTTCGATCCCCTGTATGACATGCAGCTCCAGTTTGGGTCACCTTTAACAACAGTGCATCTCCATCACAATCAAGAGAAACAGAATGCACATCTTGGAAATGTCCAGAGGTAGCACCTTTAACCCATAATTCGTTGCGGCTGCGGCTCCAATATGTGGCCTTGCCTGTTGACAGCGTCAAAGACAATGACTCTGCATTCATATATGCAAGCATCAAAACTTCATTACTTGAGACATCCTGAACAATTGCTGGCATTAATGCAGCCGGATCCTTGAGAAGTGCCTCAACCTGAGGATCAATTGTCGTCATGTGCGTATTCTGCCTTAACGAGACGCTGACGTGCGCACTGGATAATTGTGCTTGCCAAGATATGACTTCACATCACCTATACGGTGAATGCCAAAGTGAAAGACACTAGCGGCAAGAAGGGCATCAGCGCCTGCATCAAGGGCCGCCGAGAAATCTTCAAGGCTTCCAGCCCCTCCACTTGCAATCAATGGAACCTTTGAGACTGCGCGCACCGCAGTAATCATTCCGATGTCATAGCCAGCGCGAGTCCCATCAGCATCCATTGAATTTAACAAAATCTCACCAACTCCTAATGCACAAGCTTTTTCAACCCACGCTAATGCATCGATCCCAGCACTTTCACGTCCGCCGTGTGTCGTCACTTCAAAACCAGAGTCTGTGTTTGCTCGACGTGCATCAACTGAAATGACTAGAACTTGTGAACCAAATCGATCTGCGATCTCAGCAATAAGTTCAGGACGTGCAATTGCTGATGTATTAATCGAAACCTTGTCAGCACCTGCTCGTAGTAGGCGGTCTACATCGTCAACACTTCTGATCCCGCCGCCAACTGTTAGCGGAATAAACACCTGCTCAGCTGTGCGACGAACGACATCAAGGGTTGTCTCACGACCTGCGACACTTGCTGAAATATCTAGGAAAGTTAACTCGTCGGCACCTTCTAAGTTATAGAGCGATGCCATTTCAACCGGGTCGCCTGCATCCACCAAATCTGTGAAGTTAACTCCTTTAACCACGCGTCCATCTGTTACATCAAGGCAAGGAATGATGCGAACTGAAAGTGTCATCTACCGCTGACCTTTAGTGCTTCTTGTAGTGTGAATTTACCTGCGTATAAAGCCTTGCCAACAATTGCGCCTTCAACCCCTTTGCTCACTAATGCTGCAAGTGCTGCTATGTCATCTAAGGATGAAATTCCACCACTTGCAATTACCGGCTTTGTTGTTGCAGCACAGACAGATTTGAGTAATTCAATATTTGGTCCGCCCAATGTTCCATCTTTTGCAACATCTGTAACCACATAGCGTGCACAACCATCACGATCTAGGCGCTCTATTGTTTCAAATAGATCCCCGCCCTCTTTAGTCCAACCACGTGCTGCCAGGG
This sequence comes from Candidatus Planktophila sp., assembly GCA_044233285.1. GTDB lineage: Bacteria > Actinomycetota > Actinomycetes > Nanopelagicales > Nanopelagicaceae > Planktophila. Next base: position 16,203 of record JBIIKH010000004.1, read on the forward strand.
TGTGACCACGAACATCTAAGCCAATTGCAATTCGATCTCCATACTCTGCAATTACTCGCGCAGTCCATTCTGGATCTTCTAGCGCAGCTGTTCCTAAATTTACACGATGACAACCAGTAGCTAATGCACGCTTCAAGGATTCATCATCACGGATTCCACCTGACAACTCGACCTTGATATCAAGCTTTCCGACCACTTCGGCCAAGAGAGCAGAGTTTTCACCACGACCAAAGGCAGCATCTAAATCAACAAGGTGTAACCATTCAGCACCTGCTGCTTGAAATTCAAGGGCAACATCTAGCGGAGCCCCATAAATACTTTCCTTTTCGAGCTCTCCCTGAACTAATCTGACAGCGCGACCATCTTTCACATCTACTGCTGGCAACAACTCTAAGTAGCTCATAGTGAATCCACCCAATTCTTAATCAGAGCTAATCCAGCTGCGCCAGATTTTTCTGGGTGAAATTGAGTTGCGCTTATGTATCCATCTTCTATGGCAGCTAAAAACTTTTCACCATGAGTGCTCCATGCTTGTGTGGTTCCAACAGCTTTTTTGGCGGCATATGAATGGACAAAGTAAAAGGACTCGCCTTCAACACCATTAAATAATGTTGACGTTGCTGCAGTTTCAACTGTGTTCCAACCCATGTGAGGCAAGATTGGCGCATTTAGCTTCGAAACGGTTCCTTGCCATACTCCGATTCCGGCATGTGCGCCGCTGTCAGCGTGTTCTGTGCCTTCGGTAAACATTATTTGCATACCAATGCAGATTCCTAAAGTAGGACGTTCTTTAGCTAAACGCTCACGAACAATTGCACCACCGTCCACAGCATTTATCCCATTCATGCATGCTGCAAATGCACCAACACCCGGAACTACCAAACCTTCGGCTTGGAGCGCAACAGAGCGATCAGATGTAACAACTACATCTCTACCGGCCGTTGCAAATGCGCGTTCTGCAGATCGTAAATTTCCGGATCCGTAATCAAGAATTGCTATCAAAGAGATCCTTTAGTCGATGGAATTCCGGCGACTCTGCCATCTAGGGAAACTGCATCGCGCAGTGCGCGAGCAACAGCTTTGAATTGTGCTTCAAATACATGGTGAGCATTGCGTCCTTCTAGAACGCGAATGTGCAGTGCAATACGTGCTTCAGCAACAATTGATTCCCAGATGTGCTTGCCTAGTGTTGTATCAAAAGTTCCGATCAATTCAACGATCTCTGGTTGACGGTGCACTAAATATGGACGACCTGAAAGATCTACAGCTGCTTGAACCAAAACCTCATCCAAAGGAACCATTGAATCACCAAAGCGACGAATACCCGCTTTGTCTCCGAGTGCTTCACGAAGAGCTTGGCCAAATGCAAGAGAGGTGTCTTCGACTGTGTGGTGTGAATCAACATCTACATCACCAACTGTCTTAACAGTTAAATCAAAACCAGAGTGCTTGCCCAATTGAGACATCATGTGGTCGAAGAAAGGAACACCTGTGTCTACATTGATAACGCCTTGACCATCAAGATTGAGTTCCACCAATACATGTGACTCCTTGGTCTTTCTTTCAACGCGCGCTGTTCTCATGGCCTTCTCCTTTAAATGAGCTCTTTGAGGGCTGATATAAATAATTTGTTCTCGGCATCATTGCCAATAGTCACTCTTAAGTACCCTGATAATCCCACATCTCTAATCAGAACACCCTTTTCCAGCAAGGCTGCCCAAAGTTGTGGCGCACCTTGGGTGAATCCACTGAACAAAACGAAGTTTGCGCTGCTATCGATAGTCGTCAGACCCAAGTCGTGAAGGGCTTCGACTACAGATTCCCTAGCAGCGATGATTGCTGCTACCCCACCTAACAACTCTGCACGATGCTCAATTGCAACTTGGGCTGCGGCCTGTGTCAACGCACTTAGGTGATATGGCAAGCGCACAATCATCATCGCATCTTTAACCGCCATGTCGCTGACTAAGTACCCAACTCGAGCTCCCGCAAAAGCAAATGCTTTGCTCATTGTCCGGATAACTATTACTTGTGGATTGCTCGCAATTAATGTAACCGCTGATTTTTGCTGCGAAAATTCTGCATATGCCTCATCAACAACTAACAATCCACCAACAGACTTACAAGCATCTGCCAGCATTTGAATTTCATCAATAGTAACTGCGCCGCCAGTTGGATTATTCGGTGTAGTAACAAAGGTTAGGGTCGGCCTGTTCTTCAAAATATCTGACACAGCATCCGAGATATTTAAAGAGAAGTCAGTGTTACGTTTGCCATCGATCCACTGAGCACTCGTGACTTTAGCAATGAGTGGGTGCATTGAATACGAAGGCGTAAATCCAAGCACAGGTCCCTGAGCAAAGGCCAAGAAAATAGACTGAATAATCTCGTTACTTCCATTTGCCGCCCAAATATTGTCAGCTGAAAAGTTAGTACCACTAAGTTCGTTAATGTAGTCGGCCAACACTGTGCGTAATACAGTTGCATCACGATCTGGGTAGCGATTCAAATCAGCTGCAACCTTTGCAATTGCCTCAGTAATTGCCTTCTGTAAAACAGGCGAGGGTTGATATGGATTCTCGTTTGTGTTTAATGATGCTTGTGCCGGAACTTGTGGTGCTCCATATACTGTCATTGCGCGAAGATTTTCGCGAAGCGGTAACCAACTTGGCCAGCTCATCACAAATTCTCCAAGCGCGCAGTCATTGCTTGACCATGTGCAGGTAAATCTTCAGCATTAGCAAGTGTTACAACAGTATCAACACTGTCTATAAACGCTTTTTGATCATATTCAATGAAGTGCAATCCACGCAGAAATGTCTGAACTGATAATCCACTTGAATGGCATGCACATCCACCGGTCGGCAATACGTGGTTTGAGCCTGCGGAATAATCACCAAGTGATACCGGAGTAAAACGACCAATAAACACAGCACCCGCGTTTCGAATCTTCGCGGCATCGCTAGGTGCATTCCGTGTTTGAATCTCGAGGTGTTCAGCAGCATATGCGTTGACCACCGCTAGGCCCTGTTCAATTGAATCAACTAGCGCAATTGCAGATTGAATTCCAGAAAGAGCGCTCATGATCCGTTCGCTGTGCTTTGTGGCACTAACGCGAACTTTTAGTTCTGCTACAACAGCTGCTGCCAATTCTGGAGAATCGGTAACAAGGACAGCCGCTGCAATCACATCGTGCTCTGCTTGGCTAATCAAATCTGCTGCAACATCTGCTGGGATTGCAGATGAATCAGCAAGAATTGCAATTTCAGTTGGGCCTGCTTCTGAGTCAATTCCAATAACTCCACGTAATGCCCGCTTAGCAGCTGCTACATAAATGTTTCCTGGTCCTGTTACAAGGTCACACTTTTCGCACACACCATCCATTCCATAGGCAAAAAGTGCGATTGCTTGCGCTCCCCCCACTGCATACACCTCGGTGACGCCGAGCAATGCACATGTTGCAAGAATTGTTGGATGCGGTAATCCACCAAACTCTTTTTGTGGAGGTGATGCAACAGCAATTGATTGAACATTTGCTATTTGTGCAGGAATCACATTCATCATCACACTGCTGGGATAAACCGCACGACCACCAGGGACATATAGTCCAACACGATCAACTGGAACCCACTTTTCAGTAATAGTTCCGCCATCCACAACAGTTGTCGTTTTATCAGTCCGAACTTGATCGTTATGAACTTTCTTCACTCTTGTAATTGAGAGCTCCAGCGCGGCTCTAATTGCTGGTTCTAATTCTGACAATGCCTTGTCTATTGCCTGTTGCGGCACTCGAATACTTACTGGAGTAACATCATCAAACTCTTGGGCTAAGGCAACCAGATCTGCTTCATTTCCATTTTTAACTCGATCTAGAATTGGCTGGATCAATACCATGGCCTCTGCAACATTGAGCCTAGCGCGAGGCAGTTCAAGGTTGTATTGGGCTTTAGACAGGCTTCGTCCGCGCAGGTCAACGGTACGGATCATTGGGCAATTGTAACGGCTATGACCTTTGTCGCGAGGCTCAATTTAGAGGAGGCAGTTAGGTCCCAGAATGGATTTTAAGTCAGCGCTCAAACTTGGAGATGAAGTGATGAGTGCATCAACCTTCATTACGGTGTTATTCCCATTGTCATTTAGTTGTAAATGCACCTCACGTTTACCTGGATGAGAACGCAAGATTTCTTTGATTCTTTCAACTACTGGCGGGGTGCACTGTTGAATTGGCAAGGAAATTACCAATGGACCCGTAGGACCCATATTGATATCTGGCATCGACATTTCAATTGCCGTAAACCGCAATTTCTCTTCTCTACGATCAACGCGACCTCGGATTGTGACGATTCTGTCTTCAGTAAGGGACATCGAATACTGATTATAGGTCTTTGCAAAGAAAAGAACTTCTAAGGAACCTTCAAGGTCCTCAACAGTCACAACCGCCCATGAAGCTCCTTGGCGTGAAACTTTGCGAGTAACACTTGTGATTAACCCGCCAATTGTTACGACGGATTCATGCTGTGCGCCATCATCAACAATTTCACTGATTGACATATCTGTATTGGCCCGCAAAACATGTTCAACACCTAGCAGTGGATGATCTGAAACATAGAGACCTAGCATTTCTCGCTCATAAGTAAGAAGCATTGATTTATCCCACTCACCTTGTGGAACTTCAATATCTAGTCCAGAGACTGCGGTAATGGCGGCCCCACCGAATAAATCAAATTGCCCAATAGCCTCTGCACGTTTTGATTCGATAACAGAGTCAATTGCCTCAAGATGAACTGCAATCAATCCCTTGCGTGATGAGCCAAGAGATCCAAAGGCACCGGCTTTGATGAGTGATTCGATTGTCTTTTTGTTACAAACCTGCGCATCAACCTTTGCTAGGAAATCACCAAATGATGTGTAGCGGCCTTTACTATCACGCGAGTTCTTAATTGAAGCTACAACTCCCTCGCCAACATTTCTGATCGCCGCTAATCCAAAGCGAATATCGGCTCCACGTGGGGTGTATTCGGCATCGGATTCGTTAACGTCCGGAGATAACACTTTAATTCCCATTCGACGACATTCCGATAAGTACAACGCAGACTTATCCTTGTCATCACGTACAGAGGTAAGCAATGCAGCCATGTACTCAGTTGGATAGTTAGCCTTCAAATACGCCGTCCAGTAGGAAACCACTCCATACCCAGCAGAGTGGGCACGGTTAAATGCATAATCAGAAAAGGGGATCAAAACATCCCATAAACGTTTGATTGCAGCTGTTGAGAACCCATTAGCTTTCATGCCCTGCTCAAAAGGTACGTACTCTTTATCCAAGATCTCTTTATTCTTTTTACCCATGGCCTTACGCAAAAGATCGGCACGACCAAGTGAGAACCCAGCAACCTTTTGCGCAATCGCCATAACCTGCTCTTGGTAAACAATCAGACCGTAGGTATCCCCGAGAATTTCCTGCAATGGTTCAGACAATTCTGGGTGAATTGGTTCTACTGGCTTTCGTTTATTCTTACGATCGGCGTAGTTGTTGTGGGCATTTTCGCCCATAGGTCCCGGGCGGTAGAGAGCAATAACAGCTGAAATGTCCTCAAATGAATCTGGTGACATGCTTTTAAGCAAGGCACGCATTGGTCCGCCGTCAAGTTGGAAAACTCCCAACGTGTCTCCGCGACTAAGAAGTTCGTAAGTCTTTGAATCATCAAGGGAAAGAGTCTCTAAAACTAGATCGATTCCCTGATTAGCCTTAATGTTGAGCAAGCAATCATCTAAGACTGAAAGATTTCGCAGACCTAAGAAATCCATTTTTAGCAATCCAATAGCTTCACACGCACCCATATCAAACTGAGTAATAATTGCACCATCTGCATCACGACGATGAATTGGAATCACATCTAACAAGGGCTCGCGTGACAAGATGACACCTGCGGCGTGAACGCTCCACTGGCGCTTCAAGCCTTCAAGCCCACGAGCGGTGTCTACAACTCGTTTTGAATCTGGGTCAGAGTTGTACAGTTCGCGAAATTCTCCTGCTTCGCCGTATCGTTCATCTTTAGCATCAAAGACTCCACTGAGTGTTATGTCTTTACCCATAACGCTAGGTGGTAAAGCCTTTGTTAATTTCTCACCAACTACATAGGGATACCCAAGCACGCGTGTTGAATCCTTAATCGCTTGCTTAGATTTAATTGTTCCATAGGTAATGATCTGCGCAACTCGGTCTTCACCATACTTATTGGTTGCATAACGAATCATTTCGCTGCGTCGACGCTCGTCAAAGTCCAAGTCAATATCTGGCATTGAAATACGTTCTGGATTAAGGAAGCGCTCAAAGAGCAGCCCATGTTCAAGCGGGTCAAGTCCTGTTATTCCTAGCGAGTAGGCAACTAATGAACCTGCCGCAGATCCGCGTCCCGGGCCGACTCGAATACCAACTTGCTTGGCATGGGCGACAAGGTCTGCCACAACAAGGAAGTAGCCCGGAAAGCCCATCTTTTCCATTACGCCTAATTCATATTTCAAACGAGCTTCATGTTCAGGAGTTAAGCGTGATCCTAAACGCTCTTTCATGCCGCGTTCGGACTCTTTTTTAAGCCATGAATCTTCGCTCTCACCTGCAGGTACTTCAAACTGCGGTAATAAGTTCTCGCCTTCGCGCAAAGTCACATTGCAACGTTCGGCAATAAGTAAGGTGTTGTCACAACTTTCGGGAAGTTCTTTAAAGAGCTCACGCATTTCAGCTGCGGTCTTGACATAAAAAGTGTCATTATCGAATTTGAATCTCTTTGGATCTGCCAAGGTTGAACCTGACTGGACGCATAGCAACGCCTCGTGCGCTCCAGCATCTGATTGCTTTGTGTAGTGAAGATCATTGGTGGCAAGTAGTGGTAAGCCCAACTCTTTTCCAAGTTTTAGTAAATCTTGCTTAACTCGCGTTTCAATCTCAATCCCATGATCCATGAGCTCAAGGTAGAAATTTTCAGGACCGAAAATATCTCGATAGTCACTGGCTGCTTTGACCGCCTCTTTATATGCTCCCATGCGGAGTCGAGTTTGAATTTCTCCACCTGGACAACCTGTTGTAGCAATTAACCCCTTTGCATATTTCGCCAACAATTCGCGATCCATTCGAGGCTTGTAATAGAAGCCTTCAAGAGATGCAAGGGATGACAATCGAAATAAATTAGCAAGGCCTTCATTATTTTCGGCAAGAATTGTCATATGCGTATATGCGCCACCGCCTGACACATCATCTTCTCCGCCATCTGCCCACTGCACCCGCTTTTTATCAAAACGTGAGTCAGGGGCAACGTAGGCTTCGATTCCGATTATGGGCTTCACACCTATTTTTTTTGCAGCTTTGTAAAATTCATATGCACCAAAGACATTGCCATGATCTGTCATTGCAATTGCCGGCATTCCCTGTGCTGAAACCTCAGTCATTAATTCGCCGACGCGAGCAGCCCCATCGAGCATCGAATACTCAGTATGGACGTGCAGATGTACGAAATTTTCTGTCGGCATGATTGGCGAGATTAGTGCTTATGGCAGAACGGCGTCGGAAAGCAACGCCAGCGAGCCTGTGAGATCGGTTGGATATGGGGCCTCAAAGTGAAGAGAAGACCCGGTTACCGGATGGCTAAATTTCAGTTCGGCAGCATGAAGCCAAGGTCGAGACATCCCTAAACTCTTACCTAAGACGGGATCGGCTCCGTATGTAGTGTCCCCTACTAGTGGGTGGTGAAGGGCCGAAAAGTGAACGCGGATTTGGTGTGTGCGACCGGTTTCTAATTCAATCTTGACCATTGAAACTCCCCGGTAAAACTCAATTACTTCATAGTGCGTGATTGATTCTTTTCCTGTAGCCATGACCGCAAATCGATGATCCTCTTTTGGATGTCGGTCAATTGGCGCATCAATTGTGCCAGTACTTGGATCCATGTGGCCTTGAACCATTGCGTGATAAATCTTATCGACTGTCCGATTTCGAAATGCTTCCTTCAATGCATGAAAGGCTGCATCACTTTTTGCGACAATCATTAATCCACTAGTTCCAACATCTAGGCGATGGACGATTCCCTGGCGCTCAGCTGGACCTGAAGTCGAAATTGAATAACCTGCTGCCATCAATGCACCTACAACAGTGGGACCTGTCCAACCAGGACTTGGATGCGCTGCGCATCCGACTGGTTTATCGATGACGACGATATCGGTGTCATCGTAAATAATGCTTAAGCCTTCGATTGGAGTTAATGGGATTGGATCAGCATTTATAGGTTCTGGCATAAGTACTTCAATTACTTGGCCTGCTGTTACTCGATCTGACTTCGGCATTACTTTACCGTCAGTAGTGATGTCACCATCTTCAAGTAGTTTCACAACCGCCGTTCGAGATAAACCTAGGACTCGAGTGAGTGCGCTATCTATGCGTTCACCGGCAACACCTTCAGGAACAGTTAAGGTTCGGGCGATGCGATTGCTCATACCTAAGAGCCTACCTTTGATATAGGTGGAATATTTCGCGCAGTCAGCACCATAGCAATCAGCGCTGCAATGACAATAGCTGAGTCTGCAATATTGAAAATCGGCCACTTAGGCAACTGCATCCAATCAATAACGTGGCCACGTAGTACCCCTGGCTCCCTGAAAATGCGATCTACTAAATTTCCTAGAATTCCGCCCATAACTAGGCCCAAAACGACAGCCCATCCCTTTGATGTGATTCGAGGCGAGAAATACAAAATCGCACATAAAAAAAGTATCCCGAAAATACTGAGAAAGATTGTTGCACCTTCTGCGAGAGAGAATGCAGCCCCTGAATTGCGAACCAAAGTTAATTTAAAAAATGAACCTATAACTTTGATGTCTGACCTATGGGAGAGCGTGCTGACGGCCCACAACTTTGTTGCTAAGTCCAGGATCCAAACAAACCAGGCAACACTAAAGAGTGTGCGCCATGTGCGCACAGTTAGCGCCGTTCTTCCTTCTGCTTGCACAGCATGCAGAGAGTTGCGCGAGGGAATACTTGAAGTCGTGCTTTACCTATTGGTGCCCCACACTCTTCGCAATTCCCATATGTCTTATTATCAATGCGTTCTAAAGCGCGTTCTGTTTGTAAAACCATGTCACGAGCATTAATCACTAATGACATTTCGTGTTCGCGTTCGAAAGTCTTTGTACCGGCATCTGCTTGATCATCTCCAGCACCTTCGCCAGATTCTTGAATCAATTCATCCATTTCAGTTTCAACTAAAGCAAGTTCTTTGCGTAAACGCTCTAACTCTTTTGAAATATCGGCACGGACCGCCTTGATTTCTGCGTTGGTCCAAGGTGCCTCAGATTCACTGACAACGACTGGAGTTGGTGCAATTTTGATTGGCTTCAAGGGAGCGATCTTCTTGCCACTTTTTACTGGACGTGGCGGAGGGGGCATGACTAATCGGCGCTCTTCTATAACTGGTGCAACCACAGGTGCTGAAACTGTTGAAACAGAAACTGTTTGTGATTTTTCATCAACGGTAAGAGTTGTCTTTGATGGAAATGGTTTTCCGGCAGCTTTCTTAACTGGAATGCTTTTGACTGCAGTTTTTTTAACTGGAGCCGATTTCTTTACTGGCGCGGCCTTTTTCGCTGGTGCCTTCTTGGCTACTTTTTTCGTCGGAGCCTTCTTGGCTACCGCCTTTTTTGGGGCTACTTTTTTCGCTGGAGCCTTCTTGGCGGGTGCGGCCTTTTTTGCAGCAGCCTTCTTGGCAATCACTTTTTTAACAGGCTTCTTAGGCATGTCGCGAACCTTATGCCCAAGCAGGCACCTATACCAATTTCGCCACGGTGATAATTTTATATCTCCATGACCTACACTTGAACCCTCGCGTATGTGGCGCAGACGGGGCTATCACCTCACGAGCCAGCAGGAAGAAATGAGCCAACGCTCATCTAGAACCAGCACGCAAGATATGAAGTGGTGCATTTCGGTGCACAAGGCGGGTGGTACCGCGATAGCTGTGAATGCAGCGATCGTCCCTCCAGAGATTGTTTTCTGGAGGATTTTTTATGCCATTTCGTGCCATTCCAGCTGCAGTTGATCTGCCTGCCGTCGAACATTCGATTTTAAAGTTCTGGCGCGAAAATTCAATCTTTGAAAAAACTGTTGCGGCTCGTGAGGGTGCACCAACATGGACTTTTTACGAAGGTCCACCAACTGCCAATGGAATGCCTGGTACTCACCACATCGAAGCACGTGTGTTTAAAGATTTGTTCCCACGTTTTCACACGATGAAGGGAAAACAAGTAACTCGAAAAGCTGGTTGGGATTGCCACGGTTTACCTGTTGAAATTGCTGTTGAAAAGGAGCTCGGTTTTTCTGGCAAGGGAGATATCGAAAAATACGGTATCGCGCCTTTTAATGAGAAGTGTCGTGAATCTGTCCAGCGCCACGTGAGCGCATTTACCGATATGACAGATCGAATGGGTTTCTGGGTTGATTTTGATGAAGCATATTGGACTATGTCACCTGAATATGTTGAATCTGTGTGGTGGTCACTCAAAGAGATTTGGAAAAAAGGCTTACTCGTTCAAGATCATCGCGTTGCACCGTACTGTCCTCGTTGCGGAACTGGATTATCAGATCACGAATTAGCACAAGGATATGAAACCGTTACCGATCCATCAGTATTTGTTCGTTTTCCCATCACATCCGGTGAACTTGTAGCACTGAACGCTTCCTTGTTGGTTTGGACCACTACTCCATGGACATTAGTGTCAAATACTGCAATTGCCGTTCATCCAGAAGTTGAATATGTGGCAGTTGAAGTCACAGAGGAAGATGCAACTGAAGTATTAGTTGTTGCCAAGAACTTGATGGATACGGTTAAAGGCGAGAAGAAAATCCTCAAGACCATGTTAGGCAAGGATCTAGAACGTATTTCCTACAAACGTCCTTTTGATTACATTGAAATTCCAGATGCTCACTTTGTTGTTCTTGCCACGTATGTAACGACAGAAGATGGAACCGGTTTAGTTCATCAATCCCCTGCCTTTGGTGCCGACGACTTGGCGGTCTGTCGTAGTTACGGGCTGCCAGTTGTGAACCCAATCGCACCTGACGGTCATTTTTTGCCTGACGTACCTGTAGTTGCAGGAATGTTCTTTAAAGATGCAGATAAGCCACTAGTCAAGGAGTTAAAGGCAAGTGGTGCGCTCTATAAGCATCAACAATACGAACACACATATCCGCATTGCTGGCGTTGCCACACTGCCTTGATGTATTACGCGCAACCTTCCTGGTACATCCGTACAACTTCAATTAAGGATGCATTGCTTCGCGAGAACGCAAAGACAGATTGGCATCCAGAGACTATTAAAGAAGGTCGCTACGGCGATTGGCTCAATAACAACATCGACTGGGCCCTCTCGCGCAACCGCTTTTGGGGAACACCTCTTCCAATTTGGCGCTGCGAAAATGAGCATGAAATCTGTGTTGATTCGCTCAAGGAACTTGGCGAACTAGCTGGGCAAGAGCTCTCAAACCTTGATCCACATCGTCCCTTTGTTGATGACATTCACTTTGCCTGCGCCGATTGTTCTTCAACAATGACACGTGTGCCTGAAGTTATTGACTGCTGGTATGACTCTGGTGCAATGCCATTTGCTCAATGGGGATATCCGCACAAAGAAGGCTCTGTCGAAAAATTCAAAGCTTCATATCCTGCAGATTTTATCTGCGAAGCGATTGACCAAACTAGAGGCTGGTTCTACACATTAATGACTATTGGAACATTGGTCTTTGACCAATCTTCTTACAAAACAGTTCTATGTCTTGGACACATCCTGGACAAGGATGGGCGCAAGATGAGTAAGCACCTCGGAAATGTCCTAGAGCCAATGGCGCTTATGGATCAACACGGCGCAGATGCTGTTCGTTGGTACATGCTCGCAGCCGGATCGCCTTGGGCAGCTCGACGTGTTGGACATGAAAGCATCAACGAAGTTGTTCGAAAGACCCTACTCACCTACTGGAACACAGTTTCTTTCCATGCTCTCTATGCAAATGCCTCTAACTTTGAAATATCACAAACTCCGGCACTTGCAGAACGTCCATTAATGGATCGATGGATTATCTCTGAACTCAATTTATTGATTCAAGAAGTAGATGCTGCACTTGAAGATTTTGATTCACAGATAGCAGGACGCGCACTTGCCCGTTTTATTGATGATTTATCAAACTGGTATGTCCGTCGCTCTCGTCGACGCTTCTGGGATGGAGATACTGCGGCACTAGGAACTTTGCACGAATGCTTAGTAACTCTTACAAAATTGTTAGCCCCTCTTGTTCCATTCATAACAGAACAGGTGTGGCAAGAACTTGTACGTCCTACTGATTCATCTGCTCAAACTTCTGTGCACTTGGCTGATTGGCCGACTGCGCAAGCCTCTGCCATTGATGTAAACCTAGGGTCACAAGTTGCCTTGACCAGACGTATTGTCGAACTTGGACGAGCAACGCGCGCTGAATCCGGGATCAAGATCCGCCAACCTTTGGGTCGCGCGCTAATCGCCGCAAGTGGTTGGTCGACTTTGCCTGAACAAATGCGTGAACAGATCGCCGATGAGTTAAATGTTCAAAATCTTCAAGATATTGCCTCTGCAGATGGCGACCTTGTTGATATCAGCGTGAAAGCCAATTTTAAATCATTGGGAGCCAAGTTTGGTGGGGCTGTTCAAGAGATCTCAAAGGCAATTGCATTAACTGATGCAACAGCGTTAGTTAAAACCTTGCGCTCTGTGGGCATCACAACGATTGGCACTTGGGAGATTGCCCTAGATGACCTTGTTATTACAGAAGTTCCAAAGAGTGGATGGAGCGTTTCTTCCCACGATGGAGAAAGCGTCGCCCTGGATCTAGAACTAACCCCGGCTTTAATTGCAGCCGGTAGCGTGCGTGAGGTTATTAGATTTATTCAGGAGCGCCGCAAGAGTGATGGTTTTGATATTTCAGATCGAATCATTCTGACCTGGAATGCAACTGATGAGATTGCCGCAGCAATTGAATCTGACATGCAACACATTGCAGATGAGGTTCTAGCTATATCCATGAAGCGCGACACTGCATTAGCGGTGGTCGATACCGAAGTTGGCGTAGAGGTTGCGCTAGTTAAAAGCTCTTAGAGCCAATAACCCTCAATAGCATCTGGGCTGCGAAAAAGAGAACTATAAAACTCATATCCAAACTTATGGCTCCGAGTCGAAGAGGTGGAATAAATCGTCCTACAAACTTCAGTGGCTTATCAGTAACGGTGTAAATAGCTTCGACTAAATACAAGATTGGCCCGCGCGGTCTCCACGTGCGAGAAAACATTTGAATGTAATCAAAAATCAGTCTACCCAATAGGGCATAAATGAATATTTGAACAAAAATTGCAAGCCATGAGCTTATGCTCAACATAAATTAGCTCTGATTAAAAAGACTTGCTTGCGCAGCAGCTGACTTGTCTTCGTTGCTGACGTTGACATTTGAAGGTGAAATCAGGAAAACCTTCTTAGTCACTCTCTCGATAGTTCCATGCAAACCAAATGCAAGTCCACTTGCGAAGTCAACAAGACGCTTGAGTTCTGACTCATCCATTTCAGTCAGGTTGATTATCACTGGGTTTCCTTGACGAAAGTGCTCACCAATTGTTCGAGCTTCATTATAAAAACGTGGATTCAAAGTGATGATGCGATCTAACACTGGAAGATCAAGTTGTTGCGGTACTTCAACAACAGTTGGAGTACGAACTACTGAATCAGGGCGAATGGTACGCGTTGTAATGCGAACATCACCTGTTGTCCCAACGGGTGTAGTAACTGGTGTTTTTGGAGTATCAAGTTCAAGATCATCCAACAAACCTAGATAATTACCGATTTTGCGCAAGGGATTAGACATGAGGAAAGTTTACTCGCGCACCTGTCGAGAGCCGAGGATTGATGAGCCAATCCGCACATGTGTCGCGCCATGGGAAATAGCTAATTCATAGTCCCCACTCATGCCAGCAGACAAAGATGTGGCCTCTGGAAATCGCTCCATAAACTCAGTATGAATTAATGACAATTGAGCAAAAGCTTCCCTTGGTTCCATGCCAATCGGAGGCACTGTCATGAGCCCGGCCAGGCTGTGGGTTGGCGAGTTCTCCACCAATGTGGCTAAAGAGTTCAAATCTTTAAGGCCGGCTCCCCCACGATGATGGGCACCATCTAGTGAAACCTGCAGAAAGATCTGCAATGGATGCGTTGCAACTTTTTCAATCATTTCGAAATGGCGTGGATCATCGAGAGAATGAATGACTGAGGCCCATGAAGTTATTGATTTCAACTTATTGCTTTGAATTTGGCCTTGAAAATGCCAGGTCCCAGAAACGATTGCTGCCTTTTGAGCCCCTTCGGCATCGCGGTTTTCCCCAAAATCACAGACACCTAACTCGTGCAAAATCTCCACATCAGTCACCGGGAAAGTTTTTGTCACAGCAATCAAAGTGACATCATGATTTGCAACTTTTGCGATATTTGACCGCACAGTTTCAAGATTATAAGAGAGCTCTTCTTTGCGACTCATAAACTAACCACGCCTGCAAAACGTCCTGTTTGATTATCTCTGCGATATGAATAATAGAGTGGGTCTTCCAGAGTACAGATAGGCGATGCTTCGTATGAAACGCCTTGAGCAACTAGTTCTGCAATTAATGCCGCCGATAAATCTAGGGCTGGGGTTCCACTGCGAGTGGTTGATAATGCTTTAGGGTGGTCGGCAATAACATCCTGTTGCATCGTCAAGGGAACTTCATAGCAGCTTCCACAGATGGATGGACCAAGAATTGCATGAACGTCTACTGCGCCCTGCTCATTCATTACATTTAATGCCTTAATCGCAACCTTATTGGTCAGGCCTGCACGTCCAACATGAACTGCAGCAACCGCCTTTTTTGATATCAGTAAGAGCGGAATGCAATCGGCCACCATGACAACTAGCGAAATTCCGGCAGTTGTTGTGACCATGGCATCGCACGTTGGTTCTTGATCAAGCACATGGTCAATAAGAATAACTTCGTTTCCATGCACTTGATTCATAAACTGCGCATTGCCTAAGGTCGCACGATTTGAAGTTACTGAAGCAATTTCATCGCCAACATGAAAGCCAAAGTTCAAGGATTCATACACGCCAAGGCTGGAGCCTTTGCGCCGATCAGTAAAAAAGTGAGGCAAAGCCTTACTTCATGAAGTCAGGGACGTCGATTTCATCCTCTGCCACCATCTGCTCAAATGTGACCCGACGTTTCGGGGTGTCATTTCCGAGGTCTAGCGCCACTGAAATTGGGTCATTAGCTGCAATTGGATCAGCTACTCCCCCAAGAGTTGCAGCATCAATAACCGGGGTTGAAACTCGCTTTGGCTCTCCCCCCTCAAATCCTGCTGCCACAACAGTGATACGAACTTCATCACCTAATGCATCATCAATAGTGGTTCCGAAGATGAACTTTGCGTTGGGATGAACAGCTGATTGAACCAATTCGCATGCTTCATTAACTTCGAACAGACCAAGGTCTGATCCACCAGATACTGAAAGAAGAACTCCCATAGCACCATCAATTGATGCTTCAAGCAAAGGACTTGAGATTGCTAGCTCTGCGGCGCGCAACGCACGATTCTCGCCACGAGCTGAGCCAATTCCCATCAATGCAGAACCGGCTCCAGACATAACAGCCTTAACATCTGCAAAATCTAGATTGATTAAACCAGGTTGAGTAATAATTTCTGTAATTCCTTGAACACCTGATAGCAATACCTGGTCTGCGCTCTTAAAGGCATCTGCCAAAGTAATTGTGCGATCAGAAATCGCGAGCAAGCGATCATTTGGAATTACAATGAGCGTATCTACTTCTGCGCGCAACGCTTCGATTCCGACATCTGCCTGAGCGGAACGCAACTTTGCTTCAAAGGAGAATGGACGAGTAACAACACCGATTGTTAAGGCACCAATATCTTTTGCAATCTTTGCAACAATTGGAGCAGCGCCAGTTCCTGTTCCGCCACCTTCACCTGCTGTAACAAAAACCATATCTGCGCCGCGAAGAATTTCTTCAATGTCATCTGCGTGATCTAGTGCAGCTTCACGTCCTTTGTCTGGATCCATTCCAGCGCCAAGACCGCGTGTTGTCTTGCGACCAATATCTAATTTCACATCTGCATCACTCATTAACAAATGTTGTGCATCTGTATTAATCGCAATGAACTCAACGCCTTTTAATCCGACATCGATCATTCGATTGATTGCGTTAACTCCACCGCCACCAATGCCGACAACTTTGATGACCGCTAGATAATTTTGTGGTGAAGCCACTGTGATTCCTCCTTATGAACCATAAACCTCACCTTGAGGCTTACAATTCAACCTTTTTCTATAAGGCGAACCTAAAGCGCATGGGGGTGATTATCAAACACCGACATGAATTGTTTAACGTGTCGCAAAAATCAAAATTGCTGATAACTCATTTAACGATCGGTGCATGTGGTGCAGAAACATCAATTCTTTTTATGTCGGCATTTTCCGGAAGCGAGATAAGTGCTTTATAGACCTTTATTTTCAATGCATTATCGCTGTCGCTCCCCCAACGAATCTCTAACTGCTTGCCTGAGTTATTTACTACCAAGACCAGTGCCCCACTGCCTCGAACCTTAATAACTGTCAATGCTGACTTGAGATCTTCTGGAAGCGAGGTTAAAAAAGCGACCGCTCTTTTAGCAGCGGCTAGATCAGTAGCCTCGACTAGAACTAAAGGCTCTACAGGTGCCTCACGGATTGCGAAACTTTCACCTTTTGAATCAATGGCAATGTTATTGAAAATTGCCACAGGTGTCCGTTCGGTTATTGCAATCGTAACTTTACCGTTGATCCAATTTCGAGAAACCTTTGCATCTTCAACCCAATCTAAGTTTTCGAAATTAGCGGCAACAGCTCGAGTTTCTACACGAGCTAATTTTTCTCCAATGGAAACTCCTGGATTTAACTTCATCTTAGTTCCTGTTATTTCAACTGAATCAACCACAAAAATTGATGACCAGCCAAGAATATATGTGGCCGAAGCAAAGATGATTGCTGATATTAGAACAACAAGTCGGCGTTTCATGGTTACGCAAAACGTCTATTCAGGCCATCCACAATGATTGGCGCGAGCGAGCTAACATCTCCGGCTCCTAATGTCATGATGACATCACCGGGTTGTGCCATAGCAACCACCGAATCGGTTACTTCAACAAAGTTAGGAATATACTCTCCAATTTTCATTTGGCTTGTAATCAACTTGGAAGTGACGCCTTCGATTGGTTTTTCACTGGCGGCATAAACCTCAAGAACTATGACGCGATCTGCTGCATCAAGAACCGAGGCAAAGGCTGATGAAAATGCTTGCGTGCGTGAATAGCGATGTGGCTGGAATATAACTATTAATCGACCATCTGATGCAAATCGTCGGGCAGCATCGAGTGTTACCTGAATTTCAGTTGGATGATGTCCGTAATCATCTATAACTCGAACTCCGTGAACTGTGCCGATCAGCTCAAAGCGACGACCTGTTCCGCGAAATGTACCTAGCCCAGTAAGTAATTCAGAGGCCCCAAAACCTAAATTCAATCCTGTTGCTAAAACGCCTGCAGCATTTAAAAGATTGTGGTGACCAGGTACTTGCAGTTCGATGTGACCAACTGTCTTACCTTTCCACAAAGCACGAGCGGAAGAGCCCATTGTCATTAACTCAATCTGGTCGATGTGAAGATCTGCACCTTCCGAAACGCCATAAGAAAGTAAAGCAACATTCTTTGTATTCTCAGCCAATGCAACAGAACCCGCATCGTCAGCGCAATATGTAAGGAATCCCTCAGGTTTAATTGTTGAAGCGAAATCTCTAAATGCTTGAGCAACTGATTCTGGTGTTGGAAAAAAATCCACATGGTCATGTTCGACATTAGTAACGATGGCAGCAAAGGGGTGGTATTCAATAAATGAACCATCTGATTCATCGGCTTCTGCAACGAATATCTCACCGGTTCCCCGATGGGCATTGGACCCAGAAGCGGTGATAGTTCCGCCAATGGCAAAGGATGGATCGGCAGCGCACGCTTGAAGTGCCACGGCAAGCATCGACGATGTGGTTGTTTTCCCATGTGTTCCAGCCACAGCAATGCTCTTTGATTCCGACATAAGAATTGCTAGAGCTGCAGCTCTAGTTAGAATTGGTATTTTCAACTCTTCTGCTCGAGCACGTTCAGGATTATTGGCTGAAATTGCAGTCGAATAGACAACCAGATCTGCGCCCTCAACATGTGCTGCATCATGGGATGTCGAAACGGTTGCACCCAAAGCAGATAGTGCAATCACAACAGATGAATCCTTTGCATCAGATCCGCTCACCACAATGCCATGAGAAAGAGCTATCCGAGCTAATCCGCTCATGCCAGCCCCACCGATACCGATAAAGTGGATTCGCTTACCGATCAAGGAAGAAAGTGATTGACTCATTTCTTCATCGCAAACTCTGCAAGTGCAACTATCTTCGCAGCAGATTCTAAATCTGTGCCATTTCCTTGTATTGGCGCACGTGCAGACTTAGACAAAAGGTTTGCCAAGTTATCTTTCAGAAATTTCGTAGTGAAGTGCTTTTGACTAACTACTTCAGCACGATTGTCTGCAACAAGAGATGCGGCATTAACAAACTGTTCGCCATTTCCGATGGGTAGGGGCACGAAAAGAGCGTAACGGCCAAGTGCTCTAAATTCGCTGCAAGTAACTGCGCCGCTTCGCCCGATAACCAGATCTGCGGCTAAATAAGCATCTGCCATAGCATCGACATAGGCCACAGGTTGATAGCCGCCACTAGCTTCTGGAAGGGCATTGAGCTTTCCAACCGAGTGCAAAACTGACAACCCTTGTTCCTTAAATGTTTCGACCATTGAGGCCACCAGCGCGTTTATTGCTACTGAACCCTGAGATCCACCCATGACAAAAATCAAAGGCTTATCTACTGGAAAACTAAGACGAACCTTTGCTTCCCGCCGTGACTCTTCCCAATTAGTGCGTGAATCGTTAAAAGCTTTCGAAACATCTGAGCGCAAGGGCAGACCAGCAAGTAATGCCTGCTCAAATTTTCCGGAATCAACCGGGTGGGCAACAGCTAAGTGTTGAGTAAATCTAGAGCCAAGTCGATTAGCCCACCCAGGCTTTGCATTTGCTTCGTGAATCACAATCGGCGTACTAGTCAACTTCGCTGCAAGATATGCAGGTGCACTTACATAGCCACCAAAACCAATAACCACATCAGCATCTTTAATGATTCTTTTTGACTCACGAACTGATGAGATCAAATCAAATGGAATCCTTAGCCAAGATGGTGATGGCTTGCGGGAAATTCGAACTTTTGGGATTAAGTGCAGCTCAAAGTTGGCTGCAGGCACCAAGGTATTTTCAAGACCGGTTGCGGTGCCAAGAAAAACTAGTCGATCCTTGGGATGAGAAACTTTCCATTGACGAGCCACTGCTAAAGCCGGTTCAACGTGACCTGCTGTGCCACCACCTGCCAGAACTACCGTAGCCACTTGATACCTTTTTTCTCTAATTCTTGAGCGATGCCTGGATCACGCCGAGCAACACCTAGCAGGAAGCCAATACCCATGTAGGTTGCAACAAGCGCAGAACCGCCATAGGAGACAAGTGGCAAAGTAACTCCCACTACTGGGAGCACACTGATTGCCGAACCAATATTCAAAATAGTTTGTATAGCAATCCAACAACCAAATCCTGAAGCCACGTAGCGAACCATTGGATCATGTGCACGAAGTGCTAACTTAAATATCGAAAAGATCAAAACACTAATCAGTAGCAATGTTGTCATTGTTCCAAATAGCCCAAGCTCTTCACCAATATTAGAAAATATAAAGTCGGTATGAGATTCAGCAAGGTTGCCCCACTTTTGGCGACCTGCGCCAAGTCCAACGCCAAAGAAACCGCCGCTAGCAAGGCCTAGCAAACTATGTGCCGGCTGCCATCCGTAAAGCTTGTATTGCTCTTCTGCGAAAGGATTTAGAAAGGCAACGAATCGTTCAACACGATAAGGAGATGTATAAATCGCAACTGTTAAGGCAACGAGTCCGATACTTAATCCAGCCCCGAAAATACCTAGACGCAACCCTGATACCCACAGTAATCCAGCCAAAATGCAGGCAAAAATTGAGGCAGTCCCCAAATCTCGTCCTAGCATCACCAAGACAATGCACAGTATAAAAGCTGGCGCGATGTGCTTGAGGACTACTGTGTGCTCAACCCCAGAACGCTCCTGTTTTGCCAGCATAAATCCGGCCCATAAAATCATAAGGAACTTTGCTACTTCGCTGGGCTGCACATCTATAAAGCCCAAATTAATCCAGTTGTGATTACCATTCACGCTCTTTCCAATAATCTGGACGAGTACCAAGAGAATGATTGAAATGATAAATCCAAAGCGTGCAAACAACTTCCACCGATTCAAGGAAAAACGTGAGAAAACCCAGGCCATTGGTATAGCTAGAAGCAAAAAGATTAATTGGCGAAGGAATATGGCATACGACGTTCCTTTTTCCCCCAGCGAATAAATCGTAGAGGCAGAAAAGACCATTACTAATCCAAGAAGACTTAACGCCAATGTGCTACCCACCAGCATGTAATAGAGATTGACTGGTTTTGTAAAAAAGGTCTCCTTTTGCACATTACTCATGCGCCACCACTTTTCGGACAGCTGCAGAAAAACGATCTCCGCGATCAACATAAGAAACAAACTGATCCATCGATGCACATGCCGGTGCCATCAACACTGTATCCCCCGGTTTTGCCAACTTAACCGCCTCGGAAACAACGGCTTCCATCAATGCGTTTGAATCTCCACCACGCAAATAGCCAGAAGGGGCATCTATGAGAATTCGAGGTACTTCGGGTGCTAGTTCACTCAATGCCTGCTCGATCAAAGCGCGATCAGTTCCGATGAGAATCGCAGCTCTAATACGACCTTTGCATCGCTTAACAAGTGAATTCATATCAGCACCTTTTGCTAATCCCCCGGCAATCCATACGACCGAGAGATAGGACATCAACGATGCGGATGCGGCATGAGGATTTGTTGCTTTTGAATCATCTACCCAAGTGATTGCATCACTTTCAAAAATTGTCTCCATACGATGGCGACCAGGTTTGAACTCTTGCAGCGCTTTTTGAATCTGTTCATGGGAAACTCCAACACTTCTAGCAAGCGCAGCTGCAGCTAAAGCATTAGAAACATTGTGAGGAACAGTTGGAGTGATGTCCTTTAACTCGCAAATCATGGCCGCCTCAAGTGGGTCTTTCACAAAAGCGCGATCAACCAACAGTTCTTCAACAACACCGAGTTCCCCTGGTGCCGGAGTATCTAGGGAGAAAAATACTTTTCGGCCTTCAAACTGATGCGCTCGTTTGACTACTTCACCATCATTGGCGTTTAGAACCGCTAAATCGGCTCGATCTAATATAGAAAACTTTGCATCTGCGTAGGCATCAAAAGTGCCGTGCCAATCAAGGTGGTCATCTGCAATGTTTAGAATTGCCGCTGAAACAAATTGGGCCTGCCGAGCCCAATGAAGTTGGAAACTTGAGAGCTCAAGAATCAAATAGTCATATGCATTTTTACTATCAACAGCCTCAATCACCGTGTCTCCCACATTGCCACAAGCCGCGGCATTTAATCCAGCTGATTGCATAATCTTTGCAACCATTTCAACCGTAGTTGTCTTGCCGTTCGTACCTGTCAGCGCTAACCATTTCTGATGCGGTGATATCTCGGTGCGAATTTGCCAGGCTAGATCTATCTCATTGAGGATAGGTAGATCGCTGGCCAGTGCCTTAACAACTAAAGGGTGGTCCTGTCGCCAACCCGGAGAAATCACTACAGCATCAAAATTTGTTAATTCAACACTCTCTGGTCTTGCAGCATCAGTTGAGTTGTCATCTGTAATTGTTACCAATCCACCACGACTTTTTAGGGCTTGAGAAACGGCGCTTCCGGTCACCCCAGCTCCTAATATCAAGAAACGTTGGTTGGCAAATTGGATAGACATGTTCTACTTAGCTACCCACTGTGCATAAAACAGACCAAGACCTGCTGAAACACACAAACCAGCAATGATCCAGAAACGAATCACAATGGTTATCTGTTCCCACCCAATTAATTCGAAGTGATGATGTAGCGGGGCCATTTTAAACACACGCTTTCCACCACTGATTTTGAAGTAAACAGTTTGAATAAGTACAGACATTGTAATAATGACGAAAAGTCCGCCAAGTGGAATTAACAACAATTCCACGCGCAAAGTTGCTGCTAATCCTGCTATCGCTCCACCTAATGCCAAAGAACCGGTATCACCCATAAATATTTTGGCAGGTGCTGTATTCCACCAAAGAAAGCCGGTGCATCCACCAGCAAATGCAGCAGCCAGAACCGCTAAATCCAGTGGATCACGTACCGCGTAACATCCGGGCACATCATTGAGAGCGCAACTTTGGCCAAACTCCCACACGCCAATTAAAACAAAAGCTAGGAAAGTCATAATTGATGCACCTGTAGCTAACCCATCAAGACCATCCGATAAGTTGACGCCATTGCTTGCAGACATCACCATAATCACAATCCAGATAATCACAATCACTGGACCCAAGTAAATAGAAGTTTCACGAACTCCAGACAAATATTCAGATATAGGAGTCAGGGAATCTGAATCGACAAACTGTAATCCCAAATACCCAAAGAGTGCTGCAAAAATAGCTTGGCCTAATAACTTATATCGACCTGGCAATCCTCGAGAGTTCTGACGAGAGACTTTGAGCCAGTCATCCAAGAAGCCGATAAATCCTAAGCACACTACTAATCCCATTACTAGTAATGCAGATACAGTGACAGAAGTTCCTGTAACAAGGTGAGCTACAAAATATCCAAGTGTCGCCGCAAGGATGAAAATGATTCCACCCATAGTTGGGGTACCGCGCTTGATGTGGTGACTACTTGGACCGTCATCACGAATTATTTGCCCATACCCTCTACCAGCAAGAACGCGAATCAATAAGCGTGTTCCAAAGAGTGCAAATACCAGTGCAAAAGCGCCTGCAATTAGAATCTGTTTCAACTTTCAACTCCGCTCTTGTTTAGCCACAAACTTTCTAACTTTTGAGCTAGCACTTCAAATCCTTCAGACCGCGACGCCTTCACAAGAACAACATCACCTGCAGAGAAATAATCTGTCATTGACAGGCATTCATCAATACTTGCGTAATGATGAACAAGCATTTGACCTTTGTGGTTGCCATATTCAGGTGCGGCAATAGCAACCAAATGATCGATACCTATCTCTTGGGCAAGGGTGCCAATTGCTTCATGCTGAGCAGCACTTGACTCGCCGAGTTCGCGCATTTTTCCGACAAAAGCCCATGATTCTCCGCCGCGCTCCTGGGCAAAGAGCACCAAAGAGCGCATGGCCGCTGCCATTGATTCAGGATTAGCATTATAAGAATCATTGATAATCAATAATCCGAAGATGTCATGGAGCTCCATGCGCCATTTGCTGGCATTCTCTGCAGTTGACAATGAGCTTGCGATCAATTCAATTGGCAGTTCTAATGCAGTGCCAACTGCTGCAACTGCAAGAGCATTTGAAATTTGATGCTCACCAACAAGCCTCATTCCAACAGCGTCTCGGCCTGCCGGGGTGACAAGATCAAAGTGTGGACAACCTTCACGAATTTCAACATCAGTCGCTCGAATTTCTTGTGTATTTCCGAAGATCACTGTGCGACCCTCATGCAGCAATGCCATCGCAGGTGTGTATTGATCGTAACTTCCAAGAATTGCAATTCCTTCTGCGCCCAATGATTGAATTAACTCAGATTTTGTCTCTGCAATAGCTTGGACTGAACCAAACTCTCCTAAGTGAGCGGTACCAACAACAAGCACTATTCCAATGTTTGGTTGTGCGATTTCGCATAGGCGAGCGATATCGCCCTTATGGCGTGCACCCATTTCTAGAATACAAAACTTTGTCCGTTCATCACATTGCAGCAAGGTTATTGGCAGACCCAAATCATTATTAAAGGATCCTGCAGGAGACACAGTAGGACCGACAACACTGAGCATATGAGACAGTAAATCTTTCGTGCTCGTCTTTCCTTGCGATCCCGTAATACCGATAACAGTTAACCCAGTTAAACGTTTTCTTACAAATGAAGCCAAAACAGATAAGGCAGTCAAAACGTCATCAACGACAATGCATGGACCGTCAATACGATGAGTTGTTAATGAGAACATGGCACCTGCGCGATATGCATCTGCTGTAAAATCATGTCCATCAGCATGCTCGCCCTTGAGAGCTAAAAATATGCACCCAGGTGTTGCTAATCGAGAGTCAAACACAGGTGCTTTTGAGACTAATAAATCTTTATCGCAATGTAATTCTCCCCCAACAAGTAGGGCAATCTCTCCTGCGGTTAGAGTAATCACTTCTTGTCCTCAATTGCTCGTGCAAGTTCTACAAGATCATCGAAGGGTTCAATCTTTCCATCAACTTCTTGTCCCTTTTCATGCCCCTTGCCCAGAATTACTACAAGATCACCTTCTTGGGCTTGATTAACAGCAGCTTTAATGGCCAGAGAACGATCTTGAATAACTGCACTTGGCTCTTGGATATCTAGATCTAGGGTCATCTGAATGAGAATTTCTTCTGGTTTTTCTGAACGAGGATTATCGCTAGTAAAGAATGCAACATCTGCGCCATCGTGCAATGCCTTGCCCATAAGCGGACGCTTTGCTCTATCGCGATCTCCCCCGCATCCAAGAACAGCGATTACTCGTCCGTCAGTGATTTCATGTGCGGTTTCTAAAACACGTGCTACCGCGTCTGGTGAGTGCGCATAATCAACTAGTGCTGTGAAGTTCTGACCTAGGCGCACAGACTCCATGCGACCTGCTGCACCTGTTAAATGCGGCAAAATGGCAGCAATATCTATCGGGTCAATTCCACTTTCATTGGCTATGGCAACTGCCATCAACAGATTGTCATAGTTATAACCACCATGTAATTGAACTTTTCCTTCAATCAAGATTCCACCACTGCCACGAATAGCCACATGTGCACCCGAATAATCAGGAGTAATCGAGACATAGTGCCACGTGGCACTGTGGTCGTGGCGAGAAACGCTCATCACCGGAAGCTCTGTTTGAGCAGCTAATTTCAACCCATACGAGTCATCAATATTAATTACTGCAAGATCGGCGAACTCAAAAGTAAATAGCTTTGATTTAGCCGCAAAGTAGTCCTGCATTGTTTTGTGAAAATCTAAATGATCTTGTGAAAGATTTGTAAAGCCAACAACGGCAAAATGACTGCCTCTAATACGCTCAAGTGAAATAGCATGGCTTGAAACCTCCATGACGAGGTTGCGCATGTGTCGCTCGCGCATAACAGCCGATAGAGCTTGTAAATCTGAACTTTCGGGGGTCGTGCGCTTACTGCTCAGGGTTTCGCTGCCTATTCGGGTTTCAACTGTGCCAATCAAGCCACTCTCACGTCCTGCGCCAGACATAATCTGATGAAGCAAGGTAGTAACCGTAGTTTTACCATTTGTTCCGGTCACTCCCACGCTATATAGATCCCGCATTGGTTCGCTATAGAACCAAGCGCTGATCACACCTGCTGCACGTCGTGGGTTATCGCTGATAATTACTGGCACACCATGAATTTTTGTTGAACCGATCAAATCAGTTAAAACAGCAACCGCTCCGCGCGCGATTGCATCTGCTGCAAAATCAGCACCATGAGCATTTTCTCCTGGCAATGCAATAAACAAGTCACCTTCCTGCACATCCTTGCTAGAAAGACTCAAACCAGTAACAATGGTGGCAATATCTCCTGTGAGTGTGGCATTAGCAATAGCTGCTACAGATTCAACGGTTCTTTTGAATTCTTCAATTGGTCTTGGCACTTGCGGCCTTCTTCGCGGCTAAAGCTCTCTTGGCAATCAACTGCTTTTCGGTCAAGGCAACAGGCTCTACGAGAGTTCCGGTTGGTGCAATACCTTTTGACTTAAGGACGAAAGACATCACATCTTTAAACACTGGCCCACCGAGTGTTCCACCCCAGTGCATACCCTTTGGATCTTGAATAGTCACTGAAATGACATAGGCAGGGTTGTCTGCAGGAGCAAATCCAATAAATGATGCTGTATATCCGCGATAGCAACCACATGTGTCATCGATTCGCTGAGCTGTTCCTGTTTTACCAGCCACTCGATAACCTGCGATAGCCGCACTTGGAGCAGTTCCATTTCCAGAAACAACACTTTCCATCATGATGCGCATCTTTTGAGCGGTGTCTGCGCTAATAACACGGACACTTTCTCGTGTAGCCGATGGTGTGTAGTTTCCACTTGCATCACTTGTTCCTGCGATGACAGTTGGTGAAACTCGAACTCCATTGTTTGCAATTGTTGCAAATACGCTAGTTGCCTGCATCGCTGTTAATGAATATCCCTGGCCAAAAGCAACTGTTGGAGCTGTAGTTCCTGACCAATCAGCTACCTTAAGGAAAATACCTCGTGATTCACCGGGTAAGCCAGAACCAGTTTTTTCACCAATTCCAAATTTTGTTAGGTACTTATGCAAAATATCATTTGGCATTAACTCGCCAATTTTTATTGAACCGGTGTTGCTTGAAACCGCCAAAATTCCCGATGCCGTCAAACGCTGATCCTCATGTGGCTCGTGGTCGCGGAAAATTTTGTCTGAACGCTTCAGTGAATCAGGAACTGTAAACACAGTCTCAGGAGTGATTTTCCCTTCCTCTAAAGCTGCAGCAAGGGTCATAACTTTTCCAGTTGATCCAGGCTCATACACATCTTGAACAGATGGATTACGCATGGCAACTAAGGAAACCTTTGAAGTGTTATTTGGATCAAATGTTGGCGCAGTTGCATGAGCTAAAATTTGACCTGTCTTTGGATCCATGACAATGACAGTGCCGCTGATCGCATTTGAAGACTTAACCGCATCTGCGATTGCTTTAGCTGCCACCCATTGAATATCGCGGTCAATTGTTAGGCGGATTGATGTCCCTGGTTCAGCAGAGACAATTTCAGATTGGGAACCTGGAATTTCAGCTTTATAGCCATTTGCATATGAGTATTTACCATCAGTGCCAGCAATAATGGAGTTCATGCTTGATTCAAGACCTGTCGCACCAACACCATTGTGATTAACAAAGCCAATTAAAGAGGCAATTAACGATCCTGATGGATATTCACGAACATAGCTGCGCTCTGGGAAGAATCCAATAATTCGCTCCGGACTCATCCCAGGAAATTGTGCGTTGTATTGATCAATTGCATTTGTAAGTTTCAACCATGTTGCAGGCTTTGCATTTTCTGCAACCATGCTCCATTTACGTTTACCGGTCAGCGCTGTTTGAACATCAGCAACGCTCATATTCAGAATTGGTGCGACAAATGCTGCAACTTTGGCTGGATTCAGAATTTGAGTCTGATCCACGACGATACTTGTGGCAGCGACACTGCGGGCAAATGGCACTCCATTTATGTCAGTAATGTCACCGCGTGGAGCTTGCAGAGTCTTGACTCTCTCCATCTCATTGACCGCACGCGCCCGATAATCACTTGCCTGTAGAGCCTGAACCTGAACAAGGCGAAGCCCAAACAAAAACATGATGACCGCTGTCATGAAAATAAGAGCTCTAATTCTGTTATGCGTTAAGGAGAAGTTACCCATTGTCTACCGCTGTATTCGCCACAGGTTTATCAAGAATTAGAAAGGTTGGAGATTCCGAAGGCTTCATTCCTAATTCGGTAGCAGCATTTGCAAGAGCTTCCGGGGAGGACAAAGTGTCTATCTGGCGTTCAATTGCTTCACGTTGATCACTTACTAACTTAACTTCGTCTTTTAACTCCTTCATTGCAATTGCATCTTGTGCTAGCAAAGTATTGATCAGGAGAAGGAACATGAGACCAATAACGCCAACAATAGTTACAAACTTTGCAAAAAACTTTCGATCAGCTTGCTCTCCACTTGAAAGATCTGGCACAAGTTTAAGAACAACTTGGTTGGACTTTTCGACAAGGATCTCTTTCGAACGAGTAATCGCAGGCGCAAAAGCGGTTATTGCCATTAAGCAGCCACTCTTTCAATTGCGCGAAGTCGTACTGATTGAGAACGTGAGTTCTCTTCGAGTTCAGCATTGGTTGGAGTTTCACTTCCGCGAGTGATCATTGAGAACTTCGCGGCATACTCTGGAAGCTCAAAAGGAAGATTGCGAGGAGTTCCAGATGTTGTTGAAGCCACAAATAACTGTTTAACAATGCGGTCTTCAAGAGACTGGAATGACATAACCACTAAGCGAGCACCAACATTGAGAAGTTCTAGGGCTGCAGGCAAAGCGCGAGTAATCGTTCCGAGTTCATCATTTGTTTCGATACGCAGAGCCTGGAATGTTCGTTTTGCAGGGTTTCCACCAGTGCGCCTAGTAGCAGCAGGAATAGCTTCCTTGACCATTTCGGCTAGCTGAGCCGTTGAATTCATGGGAGCAATAGCTCGTTGCTTAACAATTGACTCAACGATTCGAGTTGCAAACTTTTCTTCCCCATAGGTGCGAAGGATTCGAACTAGTTGGCCAGGTTCGTATGTATTGACGATCTCCCCCGCCGTTAGTGATTGCGTGCGATCCATGCGCATATCAAGAGGAGCATCCTGTGAATAAGAAAATCCACGCTCTACTTGATCTAACTGCATAGAGGAAACACCTAAATCAAATAAAGCACCATCAATATGTGAATACCCAAACCCTGCAACAACCTCAGAAATGCCATCAAAGGTTGAATGAGCAGTCTTTAAGCGATCTGCATAAGGTGTAAGACGCTCAGTTGCTTTAGCAATTGCATCAAGGTCCCGATCAATACCAATAACAGTTAAATGTGGGAACCTCTGCAGTAGTGCCTCTGTATGACCACCGAGGCCTAGGGTGGCATCGACAACAACGGGATTTGCAGAAGCAGCAATTGCCGGGGTCAAGAGATCAACGCAACGATCGCGCATTACAGATATATGTTCAGTCGTACTAGTCATCTTTCCCCCCTTACTTGTAGTTGTTTTATTTCTTACGATTCCTACTTGTAGTGCGGCTCTCACCTCTGGTCACTGCCGGCCGACGGATCTATGTGTTGCAACGGCGCCGGGGAAGGGACGTCGCTACGTTCGAAGGGTCGGCAGTGGCCACAAATGAGAGTTAGAACAAACCTGGGAAGACCTCCTCTGAAACATCAGCAAAGCTCTTTTCGCGATCTGTTAAATATTCATTCCATGAAGTTGCGTCCCAAATTTCAACGCGAGTATTTGCACCAATAACAACGCACTCTTTTTCTAATCCTGCATAAGTGCGAAGTGATTGTGGAATTGTTACGCGACCTTGACGATCAGGAATTTCATCGTGTGCGCCAGCAAACATCACACGGCTGTAATCACGTGCTGATTTTGCAGTGACTGGCGCTTGTTTTAGCGTCTCTGTAATTACTGAAAATTCTTGTGATGGAAAAACATAAAGACAACGTTCTTGTCCTTTAGTAATAACTAAACCTGCAGCTAACTCTTCGCGGAATTTTGCGGGAAGTATTAAGCGACCTTTGTCATCAAGACGTGGCTCGTGGGTGCCTAGAAACATTTTCAGCGCCCCCTTCCCCAGGTTCGCCACGGACTTTTGTGCCCGCTTAAATCACCACTTTACTCCATTTCACTCCTTTTTGCACCACCTTTTCCCACTTATCCCCCAATTTCGCCCCAGCTCTCCCCACTCTGAGGGCATGAAAAAAGCCCCTCACATGGAGGGGCTTGAGCGTTACTTAGGTACGGATTACTGCTCTTGGCCTCTGTTGTCCCAGCGCTTTTCCAGGCGCTCATTGAAAGATGAGCGTGAGCGTGGCTTCTTGGCGGCCTTAGAGCTTGAACGAGGGTTAAAGCTAGAAATCGCGCTCACTACCCCAGTCAGGGCAATGATGAATCCTAAAATTCCGATCACAGGCATTTTTGATCCCACACCACCAATTAATGTGGCTAGCCCAACGAGAACCAGTACGGCACTTAGCATGATGCGATTGCGTGATGGCATACCAGGGTTAGCAGAGAGCGCAGAAACTAGGCGTGGATCCTCAGTTAAGAGGGCAGCCTCCATCTCATCAAGTAGGCGCTTTTCGCGATCTGAAAGTGGCACAGGCCCACAATAGAACAAATTCTCTATACCCGCTACTCATTTTCTTCTACAGCCGGCCTAATTAATCGAGCAGGCCTGACAGAACCATCTCCAAATCGCTCACGGGCTCTATCCATTGCCCCTTCTGCCTCGCGCCAGCCTTTTTCGCGCGCGCCTAGCAGCAATTGAATAGGTGCTGCTTGGCTTAAGTTCTCTAAGGAGACTCCCACTAATCGCAAGCGGGCCCTTTCAATGCGCAGCGCTTCGTATAAACCCTTAACAACTTCATAAACATCATGCGTACTGTCTATGGGCAGTGGCAAGGTCTTTGAGCGGTTAAGTGTTGAGAAATCTCCAAATCTGACCTTGATGCTGATCGTCTTTGCAAACAGTTTTTTATCGCGTAATCGTGATGTGGCGCGTTCACACAACCGCAAATACTCGCGCAGAATTTCTTCTGGATTATCTAAATCTGTTGGAAATGTCTCTGCTGCGCTAATGCTTTTTTCGGCATCTTGCGGTGCAACATCTCGGTAATCCCTTCCCCATGAGAGTTCGTGCAATGTCACACCTGCTGCTTCCCCAACCGCGCGAATTAAAGTTGTGCGCGGCAGGTGCGCAATATCTTCAATTGTCCGAAGCCCTAATCGCTCTAATACCTCTGCAGTCTTTGGCCCTACTCCCCACATCGCAGAAATTGGTAGTGGATGTAAAAACTCCAGAATTCGATTGCTAGTAATTTCCAGCATTCCATTGGGTTTGCAATGTGTGGATGCAAGCTTTGCAATGAACTTTGATGGTGCGATGCCAACTGAACATGTAATGCCTTCTTGTGCTTCAACCTTTGCGCGGATTGCTGCTGCGATCTCACGTCCAGTGCCCAGTAACTTCTTGGCACCTGTCACATCTAGAAATGCTTCATCAACAGAGACTGGTTCAACATAGGGTGTGAAGCTTTCAAAGATATGCATGATGTGACCAGAGACCTCTTGATAGCGCGCCATATCGACAGGTAAAAAGATTGCATGGGGCGCTAACCGCCTGGCTTGTCCCACCGGCATAGCAGAGTGAATTCCAAATTTGCGTGCTTCATAGTTGGCCGCAGAGACAACTCCGCGTGCACCCATTCCAATCACAACAGCTTTGCCTTTTAATTCAGGGTTATCTTTTTCAGCAACTGATGCGAAGAATGCATCCATATCGACATGGAGAATCGTTGCCTGTGTTGGCTTCTCATCCATTGTCATATTGCGAGCGTACTTTGTTTGGTGCTCCAACTTTCGTAGGCAGCACGTAAATCCCAGGCCCCGGTGGCTCTTATGGAGATTCCCCTGGCCCCAGTTCTGCGGGTTACGCCCCGCACAAGTAGCAGCGATGTGGAGTACAAAACATTGGCGTATTCGCTCTGAACATCAGTGAAAAATGTGGAATCACTCAGCCCATATCCATCATCTAAAGTAACAAAGATGACACGTTTACCAGAGCGCACCGGCGGTGTCTGCATCGCAACCTTGATGCCAGCAACAAGAACTGATGATTGAGATCGCTGCTTTAGCAAATCACTAGATCTAACCGCGCCAATCGCATTAAGAAAGTCGCCATAGAACTCAATCATGTGACGGGACATATCAATGCCTAGTCGATCGACTTCGTACTTAACGCTTTCAGCAGCTGTCATTGCAGGCAGGCCGCTGCTAATTAATGCTGGTGGATCAAAGCCCAAGTTCATCTGTGCACCAGATACGGGCGCACTTGGTGATTTTTGTAGATCAGAAAAGTGCAGCAGCAGATCCCTGCGATTAACATCTGTATGCAACGCATCAAAGGCACCGGTCAGAATCATGCTTTCAGTAACTGGGGCGCTAGCTCCTGACCTGCGCACAAAATCGTTTAAATCAATATAGGGACGACCAGCAATAATTGATTGCACTTCGCCGTCGCTGATTCCAGCAACAGTAGATAGTGCAATACGAATCGCATTTCCATGATCTTCTACTCGATAGACAGAATCAGATGCGTTGACATCAATCGGTGCAATAGAAATTCCCATTTGTCTGGCCTCATCAACAATTAAACGCTTCGGGTACATCCCAGGGTCATGAGTTAACACTCCAGCAAGAAATGCTGCGGGGTAATGTGTTTTAAGCCAAGCAGATTGATATGTCGGCATGGCAAAGGCGGCCGCATGTGCCTTACAAAAACCAAAGGATGCAAAAGCGCGCAGCACATCCCAGATCTCATTGATGATCGATAGTTCATATCCCTTGGCAGTTGCAGCCGGAAAGAACCAATCACAGACTTCTTGTTGGCCAGCCCGATCCCCCAGTGATCTGCGCTTTTCATCAGCTGTTGCCAAAGAGACCCCGGTCATCGTGGCGATGATTTGAATAACTTGTTCATGGAAGACAACAACGCCTTCAGTGTGGGCCAAAATCTCATATAAATCAGGGTGGATTATCTGGGCAGCACTCCACCCATGACGGGCCTTAAGAAATGGCGTGATCATGTCGCTCTTAACTGGCCCTGGCCTAAACAGTGAAATATCAATAATCAAATCGGTAAAGGTTTTAGGGGCCAGCTTTCCTACTAGTTCGCGTTGTCCTGGGCTTTCAACCTGAAAGATTCCTAGTGTTCTGGTGGATTGAATTAACTCGTAGGTAGCTGTGTCATCTAGGGGCACCGTATCTATATCGACAACATCTTTGTGGACTCGTTCAATCTCTTTGAGCGAGTAAGCAATCGTTGACTGCATGCGCACACCCAACACATCTAGCTTTAGCAGCCCAACTGCTTCGACATCATCCTTATCAAATGCAACCATCGGGTATCCCCCGGCACTTGTCATTAATGGCGCGCGATCAAGAAAACCTCCGTCAGATAAAACGATGGCACATGGATGCATAGCAAGGTGTCTCGGTAAACCATCTAAGCGCTGTGCCATCTCAATAGTTGCTGCCATTAATGGCGCAGAGGTATTAAGTCGGCGAAGCTCTGGCAATGATTCAAGAGTCTTTGCAATATTGCGAGCACGAACATGTGGCATTGATTTTGCCAACATATCTATCTCCATGCCAGGCAGGCCTAGTGCTGCGCCAGCATCACGGATTGCATGGCGAGCACGGTATGTATCAACCATTGAAACAACTGCGCACCGTGATTGATTACCGGGTGCAGCCCAATTGCTATCGCCGTATCGCTTAAAGACCATGTCATAGATTTCAAGGCGACGAGCAGATTCCACATCGATATCAATATCAGGTAGGGCTCGGCGCAATGGAGAGCAGAAGCGCTCCATTAACAAACCATGTTGCATGGGCTCAACACCTGAAATACCAAGTAGGTGACAGATCAATGAGCCGGCACCACTGCCACGTGCTGCAACTCGAATACCCGCATCGCGCGCCATGTCTGCAATATCTGCAACTGTTAAAAAATATGATTCAAATCCAAGTGTTGCAACTGTTGCTAGCTCATCATCTAAACGTGCCCGGGCTTTGCTGATTTGATCGCTGCTGTTATATCGCCAGTTAATGCCAGCTTCACTTCGAGTGCGCAGCAAAGTGCGCATTTCTTGCGCCGTATTTACCCCTACAACATGGGGTTCTGGCAGGTGGGCAGTGCCTAATCCAATGTCGCGCTGGGGCGATAACAGGCAGCGCTCTGCCCATTCACGAGTTGTCTTTAGCAATGCTCGTGGCGTGCGCTCTCCTGCTGCGCGTGCGATTTCAGCGGCCAATGAAATCATCTCATCGCTAGATTTTAAAAAGCCTTCAGCATTACGGCGTTCGATATGGCGATCATGCAGTGGAACTAACTGGCGAACGCAATCTAAAACATCTGCAACTGGCCCATCGGTGCGATCTTTCATGCGCACAGCGTTGGTAATAACAGCCTCTAAATCATTGTCTCTAGCAAAGATTAAGGAGCGAGCTGCGTGTTCGGTAGAGCGCGGTCCACGTCCTGCTACCAAGTGTGAAACACATTCAATGGAATTGCC
The DNA here is from genome assembly GCA_044233285.1 of Candidatus Planktophila sp. Lineage (GTDB taxonomy): Bacteria > Actinomycetota > Actinomycetes > Nanopelagicales > Nanopelagicaceae > Planktophila. The sequence continues at coordinate 50,518 of JBIIKH010000004.1, forward strand.
TGCAAATAGATCACGGGTTTGATTAAAGATAGCTAGCGCTTGATCAAAGCGATGGTTTTGGATCGCGCTACTCATGGGTGCTTCAGGCCCATGCATCGCATAGACATTGGTGCTGTATTGACTGAACTGTTGCAAAAAATCTAAAGTTAGAACCGGAACACGGGTATCACTTGTCATTGTCAGTGATGTCATCAACCTACATAGCGAGCGCCATCCCCCATCACTATGTGCCAGTAATATGATGCGACCCTTACTATCGCCCAGGTCGATTGCGCAATTAACTCCGATGATTGGTGCGATCCCGTAATCAACACAGCTTTGCGTAAAACGGATAGCGCCAGCTAACCCATCGCGATCTGTTAGCGCTAGCGCGGGCATTTCAAACTCTGCTGCGCGCTGTACTAAATCGCTAGGTTGGGTTGTGCCGTATTTCAATGAATAGCCACTGGCAACATTGAGGTGAATAAAACTCATACGTTACGAATAATCCACTGACCTGTTACTTCATCACGTTCTAGTTCAAAGGTTGTGAGCGCACCAATGGGAGCCGCCTCTACCCGCCACAGTGCACGTGCCTGATCATCAGGGCGATACTTGCCATCGCTAATGCGATTCCACCAGCCACCTGCTTCACACCATCTAGATAAGACGGCGTGAATGCGAAAACGTTTTCCTTTGTAGGTGAACTCAATAGGAGTTGTTGCCCCATCGATAGTGACATCAAGGGCGGAGTTAACCTGGCTGGCTGACATTTTTAAGGCTACCTTTCAAGGCTGTGGGTATTCGAACAGATGTTCGAAAAATAGCCCTTGCCACCGACAAATAGCAAGCCCGCCAGCGTGTTGAGCCTAGGCAGCCAAGGCGGCTCGGTGCCCCACACTTACCCCATGGAGATCATTGGCGGGTTGCTAGCCGGAGCCTTTATTGGCGCTGTCCTTGGATTCATCGGTGCCGGCGGGGCGATGCTCTCGGTCCCCATCCTTTTATACATCTTCGATTTCACGCCACAGGCAGCAACAACAGCAGCCATTGCCGTTGTCTTAAGCGCTGCTATCTCGGGTTTACTTCCAAAGATAAAAAGCAAGGAAGTGCTGTTTAGAGAAGCTGGCATTATCTGGGCTTTGGGGCTTGTCACCAATATTGGTTTTTCAATCATTGCCCATCATTTAATTGATTCAGTCATAACAACAGGCTTTTCAATAGTGTTGCTAATTGCAGGCACATCTATGTTGATTAAGCCAATAGCTGGCACTGAAAAGAAGGTTCCCTTCTTATGGCTAGTTGTTATCTCACTGGTAATCGGTTCGATGACTGGGTTATTTGGAATCGGTGGCGGCTTTCTTGCAATTCCCATTCTTGTTCTCTTCTTCAAAGTGCCACAAGGAAAAGCTGCAGGAACATCACTTGCAATCATTGCGATCAACTCAATCACCGCATTTTTTGGACACTATCAAAGTTGGTCAGAGGTCATATGGACTGTGCCAATTGCTATGGCGATCTCAGCGGTGGTGGTTGCTCGTTTAGCGTCAATCAAGAGTGGTCAGATGAATCCAACGCTATTGCGTAAATCTTTTGCATTCCTGCTGTACGCGATTGCAATCTTCACGCTTGTAGAAACTTGGGTTATCGCTGAAGCGCTCGCACCTTGATGTATTTGGATTGAAGACCGACCACCATATAGAGCAGGACCGGGAAAGCAAATGCAACGGGTAGTGATGTAACTTCGGCAATTAAGCCGATCAGTGTTGGTCCTCCGAAGTAGGAAGCAATAGCAATTAATCCAACGCGAGCTAAACCAACAGATGGTGCAATACCTGGAATTGATGCCGCTGCCAAATTAAACGCAGGGAAAAATGGTCCCATTCCAAATCCTGCTGCTGCAAAACCAATGCACACCACTATCAATCCTAAAGTCTTATGTGACTCAGATAACGGAATGCCAATCAGCAAGCAAATTCCCCAAAGCCCGCCACCAAAGTAGCCTCCGTACTTCACTGTATTTACGTGACCCCATTTTTCAAAAGCGCGATCACCTAATAAGCGACTTGCAATCATTGCTAAGGAAAAAGTTGTGGCAGCAGCTGCATTAAAGCCTATGCCGATTCCCATGTGATCCTGTAGAAGAATTCCGCTCCATTCATATGCCCCACCTTCAGGAATCAATGAACACATCAGACCAATGCCAAGTGCCCACAAAATCAATGACTCTTTTCCAAAGAGTGAAACCTTGCCAGCATCACCTTCACCAGGTTCGCCCAAATGCCCATCATGTTCTGCGGGCAACAAGAAGTGCGCAATGAATTGATAAACAATTAATCCAAAAATTGAAATGGCCACTAAGTTCGCTCGGGGCGTGACAGAGTTTGCGACCAATCCCCCGACTAGTGTCGCCGCAAATGCGCCGATACTCCACAATCCATGGAAACTGGACATCCAGCGACCTTTTGTGAGTTTTTCAATTTCAACGGCTTGGCCGTTAATTGCAATGTCCATAAATGCGACGTTGAAGCCAGTTATGAATAAACCAAGCAGTAACGTCTGAACATTGTCAGCAATGCCGATCACAAAGACGCCTACTGGCAGCAGAAGGCCAGAAATTCGAACAACTAACTTTGATGAATACATGTGAACAACTCGGCCTGCAATTTGAGCTCCCGGAATTGATCCCACCGTGCTGGCTAGAAGCACGAGGCCGAACTGACCATCACTTAAATTGAGTTCAGTCTTGATCTCCGGAATACGCGGAATCCACGCTAGCCCAAGAAAACCAAGGAAGAAAAAGCAAGCCCAAATTGCGTTGCGGGCTCGAATCCCCATGGCATATAAGTCCGTCTGCATAATGTGAGTACGTTAACTCAGTTCTTTCGATAATCTTCATTTATGGAAGGCGTAAAAGAAAAAGCGGCAGTCAAGCGAGTGATTGCCGCTTTGCATGAGCATGGCCTGAAAGGTGAAGTCCATGTACTTTCAGATAGCGCCCGCACCGCACTAGAGGCGGCAACCGCCCTTGGTATTGAAGTTGGCCAGATTGCATCATCGCTCATATTTAAACTTCCAGATGAGTCACCCCTTTTGATCATCACCAGCGGCCGTCACCGCGTTGATGCTGATTTAGTTGCCAAGAATTTAGGTATTGAAAAACTCGACCGCGTTGATGCTGATTATGTGAAAGAAAAGTCCGGATTTTCAATTGGTGGGGTTGCACCGATTGGTTGGGCCTCCCCCGCAACAATTCTTATTGACCAAGCACTCAATGATTATGAAGTGGTTTGGGCTGCTGCGGGACATCCTCATGCGGTGTATCCAACAAGTTATACAGAATTAATTGAGTGCACTAGCGCTATGCCAATGATCGTTGGCGACTAAAAATGAACACCCTTGGAATGATTGCCATTGTTGTCGATGAATATGATGCGGCAATTTCTCATTATGTAAACGATCTCGGCTTTACATTGATTGAAGACAAAGCGATGTCTCCAGAGAAAAGATGGGTCGTAGTTGCGCCAAGCAAAGAGGGAGCCAAAATTCTCTTAGCAAAGGCTGCAAACGATCAACAAAGATTAGCTATCGGCAACTCAACAGGTGGGCGAGTCGGATTCTTTATGTATGCAACGAACTTTGCGGAAACTTATGAAAACTATAAGGCTCGAGGAATTGAATTTGTAGAGCAACCACGCCAAGAGATCTATGGGCAGGTAGTTGTATTTAAAGATAGATACGGCAACAAGTGGGATTTGATTGAGAGTAAAGCTAAATGATTGTTGCCTACTTTTGGACCATTAAATCCACAGCTATTCCCTTTGCACTACTTGCAATGGCTTTTGATCGATTTACACTAAGCCGCTCAAAAAATGTTGGCTTCTACAAATCCTTAGGCACTGGCAAAGGTGAAACCTTTACTCCAGCAGATGCTAATTCACTCCGTTGGGGTTTGGTTGCACAAGTTGACGACATTGACGCATTTGATCAATCACCGGTTGTGAACAGATGGCGCAAGAAAAGTGTTGTTGAATTTCGAGCAGTTCTTGAGCCGATTTCTTCCCATGGTAAATGGGCTGGCAAAGAACCCTTTGTCGCAACAGCCAAAGATTGGAATGGACAGGTTGCAGCAATTACGCGTGCACGAATTAAGTGGCATCAAAACTTTAGGTTCTGGAGCTCAGTTCCCCCCGTCACAATGTCACTTAAGTCAGCGCCAGGATTGATTTCTGCGATTGGCATTGGTGAAGCACCTATTGGATTACAGGGCACTTTTTCATTATGGGAATCTGCCGCTGCGATTCGCGAGTTTGCATACAAGGGTGCTGCTCATCAAAAGGCTATTGCTGACACAGCAACCTATAACTGGTACTCAGAAGAGCTATTTGCGCGCTTTGCAGTCAAAGATGTGCGCGGATCAATTGCATAACTACTAGATAAAACAGGAATAGGGCAGACTTAGCCCTATGTCCATCCGCCATTACACCCCAAGACGCAGAGCGCGTGGTGGCGCATCTCCCCTTCTGATCAAGGTGATGGGCATTGCACTTGGTGCGACAGTCTTAATGCAAATTCTCTATCCATTGGTAGATGGAGGATTTCTTGGTGTCATAACTATTGCCTCTGTATACACAGCAGCCTTTGCAATGTTTCTTCACGGTATCGCTGCATATGGTGCTCGTTATGGCTGGACCATGCTGGGCATCACTCTGGTATTTGGATACTTCATCGAACAACTTGGAGTATCAACTAGCTGGCCCTTTGGTGAATACACCTACTCAGATACTTTGGGGCCAAAGATTTTTTCTGTGCCGCTAGTCGTTCCTTTTGCTTGGGTAATGATTGCTCATCCATGTTTGGTTGCAGCTCGTCGTATTGGAAAGTCTTGGGTCTTTTTATATGGCGCACTACTAATGATGGCATGGGATTTGTTCCTAGATCCACTGATGGTGGCTGAAGGTCGTTGGACTTGGGTTGTTGATGGTTCTCATATTCCATTTCAACCTCAAATTCCACTATCCAATGCTTTTGGCTGGTTGCTCTCAGGAATTTTTTTGATCTCACTTCTACACTTTATAACACCTCGTGATCGACGCAAGGTTGGCGGATCATTAATCGCGGCAGACATTCTTTTATTCTGGACCTGGTTTTCAGGAGTAGTGGGAAATCTCTTCTTCTTCGGTCGCCCAGGAATAGCAGGGTTTTCAGGTTTAATCCTGGGTGTCTTGCTTGCACCATACTTCTTTAACCGATGGGTCGGAAGACCATAACCCTTTTATGATTCTTTTTTTCCTACTCCCTCTCATCCTGCTCACTATTGCAGCGGTAAATTTCATCCAAATTCGCACACCTAACCGCACATCCGATCTGACAGAAAATGTGGGTGTGCTGGTTCCTATGCGAAATGAAGCAGCAAATGTGGAAGGTTTGATTGCAACCCTGGCAGCTCAAGAGGGCTCATTTCACTTTTATCTCCTAGATGACAACTCAGAAGATCAAACATTTGAACTTCTGCAACGATTTACCAACTCTGACTCCCGTTTTACAGTGATTAAAGGTGCTGTGCTCGATGATGAATGGATCGGCAAAACCTGGGCTCTTCAGCAACTCTTTGATGCTTCCAATGAAGAGACCCTCGTATCCATCGATGCCGATGTTCGTCTAAGCAATGATGCAATCAATAAGGCAGTGACATCATTAAAGGATGCCCAATTGGATTTTGTTTCACCTTACCCACGCCAGATTGCAAAGAGTGTTGCTGAGCGTTTAATCCAGCCCCTACTGCAATGGTCATGGCTCACAACAGTTCCTCTTCGTTATGCAGAGAGTTCTGGACAAAAATCAATGGCCGTTGCCAATGGTCAATTCTTTGTTGTGCATCGTTCAGCTCTGACATCAATTGGTGGATACCAAACTGTAAAGCATGCGGTGATTGATGATGTTTTCTTGGCCCGCGAGCTAGTTAAAAATGGCTCCTGCGGAACTGTGATCAATGGTTCAGATATTGCCGAGACTCGTATGTATGCATCCTGGAGTCAGATTGAATCTGGGTATGGAAAATCCTTAAGTAAAGCATTTGGATCAATTCTCGGAGCACTCTTTATAGTGTTCTTCCTCTTTGCTACGAGTATTGCCCCGCTTGTCTTAGGGTTGCTTGGTAATCCCTACGGCTGGCTCGGCTTTGCCGCAATTGTTGGTACGCGCCTACTTAGTGCAATCAAGAGTCGAGGTAACGTACTAGATACTGTGTTGCACCCAATATCTGTAATTGCTTTGATTTATCTCATTGTTTACTCATACTTAATGCGCGGAAGTATCCAATGGAAAGGTCGCTCAGTATGAAGATCGTTGTGATCGGCGCTGGCATGGGCGGTATGACCGCTGCTGCTCGCTTATCACGCGGTGGACATGAAGTTGTTGTCTATGAAGCATCTGATCAAGTCGGTGGAAAATGTCGCACCGAATGGATTGGCAAAGTTGCATTTGATACTGGTCCATCACTATTAACACTTCCTGCCGTATACAGAGATTTCTTTCAGCGCACCGGAAAACCTATGGGACTTGTTTGTCCGATTGAATCTGTCAACCCATCCTTTGATTATCGCTTTGCAGATGGCAGCAATGTTAAGTTTGCCAATCTTTCTCGCAAAGAAACATTAGATTCGATCATATCTAGCTTTGGCCAAGACAGTGCGATTCAATGGGATCGCATCATGAAGCGCGCAGAACATATGTGGGATGTCAGTCGAGTTCCCTTTGTTGAATCTGAACTCAAATCTCCACTCTCGCTGATCAAGCGGGTTAGTTTTATGCGTGACTTGAAAATTATTGCACCTTGGAAAACGTTGAGGAAGCATTCTGATGAAATTCTCAAGGATCTGCGTCTTCGTTTCATTATGGATCGCTATGCCACATATAGTGGATCTGATCCACGTAAAGCCCCGGCAGTTCTTTCAACCATTGCCTTTGTCGAAGAGAGCTTTGGTGCCTGGCATGTGAAAGGTGGACTTGGGAATTTGGCGACCACTGTGCACAAGCGTGCTCTAGATGTTGGCGTTACTTTTCATCTTAACTCCCCCGTTGCCAGTATCCAAACGACCGGTAATACAGCCACAGGTATTGTTTTAGCCGATGGGACAGTTATTGCTGCAGATGCCGTCATTGCCAATGCTGATGCATCACTTGTCTATAACAAGCTAATCACGGGGCATAGCCGCACACTAAAGAAAGTTCGCAAGAACATTAAAAACGCTGATGTATCTGTTGCGGGATTTTCCCTTTTGCTCGGTATGCGAAGAGATCCAGAACAAGTCTTGAACCACCACACAATACTTTTCCCTGAAAACTATGACGCTGAATTTGATGCAATTTTTAAGGAAGGCAAACCTGTCGAAAAACCAACGATCTATATTTGCGCTCCACAAGATGAATTAATGAGCAAAGATGAAAATCTTGAAGGCTGGTTCGTACTTGTTAACGCACCAACACATGGACAGTTTGATTGGAACAATGCAGAGTTTGCAAGCAAGTACGCAAACAGCATCATCGATCACATTGAAGCTCGCGGTATTTCTGTACGCGATCGCCTGGAGTCATTAACAATTAGAACGCCTGCAGATTTGGAAGCAACGGTTCGCGCACCAGGTGGTGCCATCTATGGAACTTCAAGCAATGGAGCGCGAGCTGCATTCATGCGCGCTAAGAATCGTTCACCAATTAAAGGTTTGTACTTAGTCGGAGGTTCGGCCCATCCTGGTGGTGGATTACCGCTTGTCGGTATCAGTGGGGATTTGGTTACTGAAGCAATCGGCTACGAGAAAAACGCACGACACTGACAAAACTGTAAATTTGTAGAATCAAGAATGCAATTGAAATTTCAGTTGCGCCTGGCATTGAGAATTGATTAAGAATCAAAACTATAAAAAGGAAACTGGCACGCACTGGGCGCTCTGCTGGTGTAACAACGCCAATATCGCTAACGCCGAGTGAAACTAACTTTGCTCGTGCATACTCTTGAAAAGCAGCCACACTCCATAAGGTGATCGGGATCCAGGCTGGAACACCTATGGCATAAAGGGCATAGAACCAGAGCGCTTCACTGATGCGGTCGACGACTGAATCAAGGGTTGCCCCGAATTTACTCTCGCGGTGCTGGAAGATAGCGACGCTGCCATCAATGCCATCGCAAAATAGGGAAAATACTAAGAAAAGAATTGCCCACGGTGAATGCGCAGTTAAGGCCGTTGCTACCGCACCCAACAATCCAAACAGGGTGAGTGCGTTAGGGGAAATTCGTAGCAATGTGCAGATCAAACCAAAGCGGTAAGAAATGTTTAACCAGGCACCGACGATACCTGTTGTTTCGGCATCGCTATGCAAAGAACTCCACTTTGTCTTGAATTCATCTTTGCTAAGCATTGAGGTTCCTATAAATTTCTTGAGTGGCAGTAGAGCTATTCATTGTGTAAAAGTGTAATCCCAGTGCCCCTGCTGCCAACAGCTCTTGGCATAGTGATGTTGCTATCTCCACGCCTAACGCACGCACGGCGGCTGGATCATTTTCAACTTTTGCAAATGCTTCTGCGATATGTGATGGAATCGGAGTTCCGCCAAGCTCAGCCATTCGATGTAACAACTTGACGTTTGTCACAGGCAAGATGCCAGGAATAATTGTGAGCTTCGATCCACGTGAGGTTAGTTTTTCAACCAATTGCGTGTAGCGATCTGCTTCGAAGAAAAACTGAGTGGTTGCAAATGTTGCACCTAGCTCTTCTTTTCGTATGAGCACATCAATGTCTTTTTCAAAATCACCTTTTGATGCCGGATGGCCATCTGGAAAAGCGGCAACACCAATTGCGAATCCACCAAACTCATCTGCTAATTGAACTAACTCATCTGCATGATTGAAGCCACCAGGTGTAGGTGTCCACGGCGCACTAGGTCCACCAGTTGGGTCTCCACGCAGTGCCAAAATACTTGTGATGCCTGCTTCTTTATAGCTGTGCAAAATTGCGATCAACTCATCACGAGTTGAACCGACACAAGTAAGGTGAGCAACAGTTGAAATACCTGTGCGCTTGGTAATTTCTTGAGCAATCCGAATTGAACGATCGCGGGTGGATCCGCCCGCCCCGTAGGTCACCGAAACAAAGTCCGGGGCTATTGATTTAAGGCCATCAATGGCAGCCCACAACCGATCTTCACCCTCAACATCCTTAGGAGGGAAGAACTCGAATGAATACGAAGTGCGAAGTACCACTGGGTGAGGATATCGTTACCGAGTGAGTTCAGAGCCAACAACAGCGTTATCAAGGGTTCGTAGCGCCGTTGAAGAAGAGTTAGCCATCTTCCTCAACTTTGAAAGCTCCTATTTGAATTCGATTTCGACTGAACTATCCCCCGTATCTGATGCATTAACCACTTTTTTATTAGATAGTGGAAAACGTTTACGCCCATTGTTTGCATATGCTGGCTTTACGGCAGCAGGTGGATCTCTTGAAAAACCTGTTGTCCGAGCCATGGCGGCATTAGAACTATTGCAAGCATGTGCTCTTATTCATGATGACCTCATGGATGGATCAGATACTCGTCGCGGAAAGCCTTCGATTCATCGCCACTTTGAAACAATCCATCTTCAAGAAGAGCTAGATGGCTTTGCACCACATTATGGATTATCTGCTGCAGTTTTGTTGGGCGACTTAGCACTCGTCTGGTCAGATCAAATGTTAAATAGCGCGGGATTAACTACCGAACAATTCGCTCGCGTCTTTCCTTACTACAACGAAATGCGTGTTGAGTTGATGGCTGGGCAATTTTTGGATATTCACGAACAAACGCAAAAGACAACAAACGTTGATCGTTCGATGAAGATTGCTCGCTACAAATCTGGAAAGTACACAATCGAGCGTCCATTGCACTTAGGTGCAGCCATGGCGCATGCTGCTTCTCCAGAACTCTTCACGGCACTCTCTGTATACGGACTTCCCTTGGGTGAAGCTTTCCAGTTACGTGATGACTTACTGGGAGTATTCGGAGATCCATCTGTAACGGGTAAGCCTGCCGGCGATGATCTGCGTGAAGGAAAGCGAACAGTCTTGATTGCAATGACCAATGATCGCCAGTCTGAATCACAACGAGAGATTGCTCGTAAGTACTTTGGTAAACCCGATCTAGATGTACAAGGCGTCGCAACTTTACAAGAAATCATCGAATCTACTGGCGCGCGAGCAGAACTTGAAGCAACTATTGAACGTCTAACAGATCAAGCTTTAACCGCGGCGCAATCTGCGGTCTTTACAAAGGATGGAAATGCAATGCTCGTTGAGCTTGCAAATGTTGCAACTAAGAGGAGCTCGTAATGCCCGCACGTGTTAAAGGCCCCACCGATCATGTTGTCATCGTTGGTGCAGGATATGCAGGACTAAGTGCCGCCCTTCGCCTTGCAGGTGCCGGTCGCAAAGTAACTGTTATCGAACGTGAATCTGTGCCGGGAGGTCGAAGCGGTCTATTACAAAAAGATGGATATTCATTTGATACAGGTCCTTCTGTTTTAACAATGCCATCGTTGATTCAAGATGCATTTAGTTGTGTGGGAGAAGAGATGAAGGACTGGGTTGAACTGATGCCCGTTTCTCCCTTGTATCGTGCTTTTTATGCAGATGGATCCCAACTAGATGTGCATGCAAACACTGCACAAATGGAGGCAGAAATTGCCGACAAGATCAGCCCTGAAGAGGCTGCTGGCTATGCCCGCTATGTGGAATTTGTTACAAAGCTCTATAAGTATGAGATGAATGACTTTATTGACCGCAACATTGATTCACCTTTTAATCTTTTAACGCCAAACCTTGCGCGCTTGATCGCGCTGGGTGGCTTCCGCAGATTGTCACCAAAAGTAAATCAGTTTATGAAGGATCCGCGTTTGCAGAAGGTGTATTCATTCCAAGCCATGTATGCAGGCGTGAGTCCTCAACAAGCGCTTGCGATCTACGCAGTCATTGCATACATGGACTCAGTTAATGGTGTGTTCTTTCCTAAGGGCGGAATGCACGCAGTACCTCGCGCAATGGCAGCAGCAGCGCAAAAGCATGGCGTTGAATTCAAATACAGCACAACGGTCTCATCTATTGATGTGCAAAATGGTCGCGCAAAGGCTGTTATTACAGAAGATGGCCAACGCATTGAATGTGACGCGGTAATTTTGAATCCTGATTTGCCTGTTGCTTGGCGTGACCTTTTAGGAAAGACCCCGCTGTCAGTAAAGCGCCTGAACTACTCCCCATCGTGTGTAACTATGTTGGTGGGATCTTCAAAGAAGTATGAGTTTGCAGCCCACCACAATATTCACTTTGGTGAGTCATGGGATGGCGTCTTTGATGAACTTATCAAGAAGAAGCAGTTAATGAGTGATCCAAGTGTGCTTGTTACTATTCCTTCACTTGATGATCCATCGCTAGCGCCAGCAGGAAAGACTTCTTACTACGTTCTATTTCCTACCCCGAATCTGACTGCAAATATTGATTGGACTAAGCAAGCTAAGCCATATCGTGATCACATGGTCGAAACCCTTGAGCAGCGCGGTTACACGGGCTTTGGTGATGCAATTGAAACTGAAGTTATAACAACTCCACTTGATTGGAAAAATCAAGGAATGGAGGAAGGTGCACCATTTGCTAGCGCACATACCTTCTTCCAAACTGGGCCATTTAGACCACGCAACATGGCAGCTGGAATTGAAAACGTAGTCTTTGCAGGATCAGGAACACAGCCAGGTGTTGGCGTTCCAATGGTTTTGATTTCAGGAAGACTTGCTGCAGAACGCATCGTGGGTCCGGTTAAGTAAGTGGATGAGTTAACTGCTGCAGGTATAGCCGATCCTGATTTGCGCGCATCGTATGAAGAATGCAAGCGTTTAAACGCCTTGCATGGAAAGACTTATTTTCTAGCAACACTATTGCTGCCAAAGGCAAAACGTCCCTTTGTTCATGCCTTATATGGATTCGCCCGCTATGCAGATGAAATTGTTGATGACTTGGCTTCTGAATTAAGTATCGAAGAAAAAGCAGAAGCATTGAGCACATGGGGTGACGGAGTCTTATCTGATCTGAAAAAAGGGACTAGTGATGATCATGTCGGTCGGGCCCTGATTGACACGGTTAAACGCTTTGATATCCCGCACGAACACTTTGAAGCTTTTTTGCATTCGATGACCATGGATTTAACTGTGCAGGAATATGAAACGTATGAAGATTTATTGGAGTATGTCTATGGTTCAGCAGCTGTAATCGGACTAGAAATGGTCCCAATCCTTGGGCCTTTGCACAACGATGCATTTGAAGCTGCAAAGAAGTTAGGAATCGCATTCCAGTTGGCAAACTTCATCCGAGATGTTGATGAAGATCTAGATCGTGGTCGTGTTTATCTGCCCATTAAAGAGTTAGCCCAGTTTGGCGTAACCCGCGAAATGCTAGAAGAGCGTGTATTAACTCCAGAAATTATTGAAGCCCTGAAGTTTCAAATCGCACGAGTGCGTCAGCTACAGAATGAGGCTACCCCTGGTATTGCAATGCTCGAGCCAACAAGCCGTCCGTGCATAGAAGCAGCAAGTACTTTGTATTGTGGGATTGTGGATGAAGTGGAAAAGATTGGTTATGACATTTTTAATCAACGTGCAAAGACATCTACGCCGCGACGTATTCGCGTGGCAGGTGCTGCATTCATTAAGCGGCAGTTCATTTCACGCTAGAGTAGTAACCACGGGAGCCGTAAAGGCTGAGAGGGTCTGAAATTCAGGCCGACCGATTGACCCGTCCGATAATGCGGACGCGGAAAGGGTAATCATGTCGACCATTTTATTTACTGCCTGGGGCTATGACGTTTTGATTTTGGAACTTGTTGCGGCAATAACATCATTTATTGGAGTTTGGCTCGGTACAACCGGGAAAAGAATTACCTGGCCTTGGTGGGCACTTAGTAGTGCGCTATACGGAGTTTTCTTTTACCAAGTTGAATACTATGCATCTGCTGTGTTGCAGATTGTATTTATTGTTGCAGCTCTTTATGGCTGGAAGGATTGGGCACCAACAGGTGCCGTTGCAGGGAATTTAACAGTGCGCAATAGAACGTATATCGCGATTGGAACTTTTCTCAGTGTCGCCGCCCTTTCTCCCTTACTTTCAAATATCGGAGCGGCAGCAACATGGTCTGATGCATTTGTTTTAATCGGCAGTCTGGTCGCCCAAGTCATGATGGTCTATGAAAAGTACGAATCTTGGATCGTTTGGATGGTTGTAGATGTCGTTGCAACAATTCAGTATGCAGTAAACGGGTTGTATTTTACTGCGATTTTGTATGCGATGTTCACAGTAATCGCCGTTATTGGTTGGAAGCGCTGGCGTGACTCTCTTAGCTATTGATGGTCCGGCCGGTGCTGGCAAAACTACCTTTGCCGCAAAGCTAGAGACTGAGTTGTCAGAGAGTGCAACTGTAAAAGTCATTCATATGGATGACCTATACAACGGATGGGAGAACGCATTAAGTAATGCTTTATCTGAAATTTTGGATCGAATTTCTACGGCACATCTTGCCAACAAAGAATTCGTTATCAAAATCTTTAATTGGCAAACTATGCAATTTGATGCCGAAGAAACGATTAGGCCTACTGATTATTTAATTATTGAAGGCGTTGGAGCCGCACAACAGATTGTGCGCGATTCTGGAGCAACAACATATTGGCTAGATATCGAGCCTGAAATCGGTTTGCAGCGCGTCTTAGAACGAGATGGCGCACACATCGAGGCGCAGATGCGTCGTTGGCAAGTTGAACAAGATAAACACTTTGCTCGTGATGAAACCCGCGAGAATTGCGAGTTTAAACTCACTTCATAACTATTTTGGGCGCGCCCTCAGCCCCTGACAGAGGCGCACTCCATAAAATCTGCTTATGTCCGATCTGACCGGTGAGCTAATTGATGGGCGCTATCAATTGCTTCGTCAGGTTGCTAACGGCGGAATGGCAACAATTTATGAGGCTCTAGATACTCGGCTAGATCGTAAGGTTGCGGTCAAAATCATGCATGCACATCTTGCTCAGGATGAAGCATTTGTTTCCCGCTTCATCCGTGAAGCTAAAGCGGCAGCAGCATTAACGCATCCAAATATTGTCGCAGTCCAAGATCAAGGTTGGAATCAAAGCGGTGTCCCAGCTGTTTTTTTGGTGATGGAATTAATCGAGGGACATACACTCCGTGAGTATCTAAACGAGCGCGGTCGCTTTGAAGTAAAAGATGCCATTAACTACATGACTCCCATTTTGTCTGCGCTATCTGCAGCTCATGATCTGGGAATTGTGCACAGAGATATTAAGCCTGAAAACATTCTGATTTCTAAAGACGGAAGAATTAAGATTGCTGATTTTGGTTTGGCGCGTGGTGAATTGATTGGAACTACGATGACAGCTGAATCAAGTGTGATTTTAGGCAGTGTTTCTTACCTATCCCCCGAACAAGTTCAACGCGGCATTGCAGATTCAAGAAGTGATGTGTATGCAGCCGGGATCGTTGCTTATGAAATGTTTACAGGAGAAAAACCATTTAATGGAGATTCCCCTATTCAAATAGCCTACAAGCATGTTAATGAGGAGATCCCTCGCTTGCGCAGGAAACGTAAGGATATTTCTCAGAAACTAGATGACTTAATTGCAAGTGCTACCGCTAAGAATCCTGATGATCGTCCTCGCACAGCAGGTGAATTCTTGACCCGCTTACAAACTATTCAGATTGAACTAGATCCCAAGAAGAACCAAATGGATCTTGGGTTAGATCTGCCGGTTGAACCGATTCGAGAGAGATCCCGTAAGAAGTTAAAGGTAGAAGCAACAAAAGAAGAAACTATTGCACCTAAAGAGACAACTCGTGAGTTAAAGCGAAAAGAAGAAAAGAAAAAGCGCGCCAGCAAGCGGGTTCGGAGAAATCGTAAGGTTGCCTTGATTTTGGCGATTGCACTTGGTGTTGGTGGTTGGTGGACACTTGTTGGTCCAGGTTCGCGAGTTGTTGTTCCATCCACCGTTGGTGGTAGCTATGAGGAAGCCGTTGGATCCTTTACCCCCTTGGGATTAACTGCCGTAATTCTTGAAAAAAGATTTGATGAGGAAATTGCCAAAGGAAGAATTATCGAATCTGTCCCACCAGGTGGTGGAAAAGTAGATGCCGGTGGCAGCGTTGAATTGATTATTTCAAAGGGGCCCGAACGTTACACGGTTCCCACAATCACTGGCTTAACACCAGAGGCTGCCCAAGTAACAATTACGAAGTTCCCACTGACAGTTGGAACAATCACAGAAGTCTTTAACTCAGAAATTCCAAAGGGATTTGTGATCTCAACTTCACCAACTTCTGGAAGCTCCGTGAAAAGAGATACAAAGGTGAATTTGATTGTCTCGAAGGGAATCGAGCAAGTTGCACTTGATAACTACGTTGGTAAAAGTGGTGAGCAGGCACTAAATGAATTAACCGAAGCAGGATTTGATGTTGAGTCTGGGTACGCATTTAGTGAGACAACCCCAGAGCTTGCAGTTATTTCACAAAATCCTGCAGGAGGAGCAACTGCAAATAAGGGAGCCAAGGTTTCCATTCTTATTTCTAAGGGTCCTCGATACACATTCATCCCAAAGACAATCATCACCATGGAAGCAAACGCAGGTAAAGCTGTGCTTGAGTCCCTTGGATTAAAGGTGAAAGTTATAAGCATTGGAAATGCAAAGAAGAAAGTCATTAAGAAAGTTTCCCCGGCAGTTAACACCAAGGTTTTACGTGGAAGTTTAGTGACGATTACCGTAGGGTAAGCCAATGCCAACGCCAATTAAGAAGCCCCGTATCGGCGCTCACACCCCCACTACCGGCGGAATGGCTAAACGATCTATTGCATATGCACAAGAAATTGGCGCAGAAGCTATCCAAGTTTTTGCATCCAGCCCTCGTACGTGGGCAATGCCAGAGGCAAAACCTGATCTTGATGAAGCTTTCAAGATTAAGGCTGCCGAACTAGATATTGAAACCTATGTTCACGCGCCATTCTTAATTAATTTAGGTTCACCCACTGAAGCGACTTACTTAAACTCCCTCGCATCTACTGCTTACTCATTACAACGTGGAGCAGACATTGGCGCTCTAGGTGTAGTTATCCATACTGGCTCTGCAGTTGACGTTAACCATGTTGAAAAAGCATGGAAGCAAATTCACGAAGGAATGATGCCGATTTTGAACGCACTCGGCGATGATGCGCCATACCTTCTACTTGAGCCAACGGCTGGACAAGGACAATCACTAGTTAAGAAACTTGATGACCTTGCAATGTATTTGAAGGCATTGGAATATCACCCAAAGGTGGCAATCTGTCTAGATACCTGCCATGTGTTTGCTGCAGGACATGACGTTTCTGTAAAGGGTGGAATGACTGCAACTATTGATTTGCTTGTTGAGATTGCTGGCATTGAGCGCTTCCAATTAGTTCATGCCAACGATTCAATGGATGTGTGCGGAGCACTTAAAGATCGCCATCAAAACATTGGTGAGGGCCATATTGGCGTTGATCCCTTCAAGGAATTACTCAATCACCCAGCAGTTGCCAACGCACCATTGATTCTTGAAACACCTGGCATGGAGCCAGAACATGGCAAGGAAGTTGCGTTGCTCAAGAAATTGCGCGGCTAATGTCTGCTCGGCATCAACTACAATTAAAACTTGCACCTTGGGCACTTATATCTGTCTCTGCGGCATGGGGCTTTGCTTTTGTCGTTATGAAGGATGCTATCGAACGCCAGACACCCAATAACTTCCTTTTCAGCAGATTTGTACTTGCCGTTGTTGTAATGCTTTTAATTCGCCCACAATGCATTAAATATTTCAACAAAGATTTACTACTTAGGGGCTCTGCCGCTGGACTGTTTCTAGGTGGCGGATATATTTTGCAAACTCTTGGCTTAAAACTTACTGATGTAGCCATCACTGGATTTATCACTGGTCTATATGTTGTATTTACCCCTTTGATTGCCGCAGTTGTTTTAAAAGCTCGTATAACAATCTTTACTTGGGTTTGTGTTGGCATCGCAACTTTAGGTTTAGGTTTACTGTCCATCAAGGGTTGGGAGATTGGAGATGGGGAGCTACTAGTCTTAGCTAGCGCATTTGCTTTTGGCGCTCACATTATTGCTCTGGGCAAATGGAGTAGTGGCCGAGATGCATATGCAATGACAGTCATTCAACTAGCCATGTGTGCTTTGCTCACCGGAGTTGCATCACTTTTTGAAGGCGGATACCAACTTCCTCCGGACAGAGGGGTTTGGGCAACCGTAATCTTTACCGCCGTTGTCTGTACCGCAGTGGCATTTGTGATTCAAACCTGGTCTCAGGCGCATATGAGCACAACCAAGGTTGCCGTAATACTGACGATGGAAGTTGTCTTTGCCGCCATATTCGCAATCCTCTTTGGCGGAGAATCCCTTAATCCACAAAAGGCTATCGGTGGCGTCTTGGTGGTAATTGCAATGTTTGCAATCGTCACCAAGGAATCATGAGAACATAAGTCATGGCAATTGACCTTCGAAGCGACACCGTTACCCAGCCATCAGCAGCAATGCGTCAGGCAATTGCAATCGCGCCCGTTGGTGATGATGTTTATGGCGATGATCCAACTGTTAACTCACTTGAAGAACGTGTTGCAGCAATGTTTGGCAAAGAAGCTGGTCTGTTTTCACCAACTGGATCACTTGCCAATCAATTAGCAATCAGAATGTTGGTCGCACCTGGCGAAGAGTTAATCGCTGAAACTAATAGTCATATTGTGCGGGCTGAACTTGGGGCAGCGGCCGTGTTTAGCGGAATTACCACTCGAACTTTTCCTGCCAAGAATGGCCTTTTAAAAGCCTCTGACGCCCTTGAAATCGCTCGTCCCGACAGCGGTCCATACCTAGTATCAACAACTGCCATTGCGGTAGAGAATACACATAACTTTGGTGGCGGAACTGTTCAACCAATTTCAGAGATCGCGGCCCTTCGAAAAGGTGCGGACGATCTTGGATTGGCATTGCACTTAGATGGCGCCCGAATTTGGAATGCCCATGTCGCATCTGGTGTTTCATTTACTGAGTACGGAAAGTACTTCGACACAATCTCGGTCTGTTTTTCTAAAGGCTTAGGTGCACCAGTTGGTTCAATGATGTTATCTACTAAGGAACGTGTTACCAAAGCTCGTGTGTGGCGCAAACGCTATGGCGCAGGAATGCGACAAGTCGGCTTGCTCGCTGCAGGTGTTCATTACGCATTAGATAACAACATCGGTCGTCTAGCCGAAGATCATCGTCGCGCCAAGGAAATCGCTGTTGCAATTGCGTCAGTTGATTCATCACTCATCGATCCATCCACAGTTGAAACAAACATCGTCGGATTAGATCTTGCTTCTCTACCAATAACTGCAGCTGAGTTTGCCCAGCGTTGCCGTGATGCTGGTTTATGGATAAGTGCACTTGGTCCAAAGTATGCACGTTTGGTTACTCACCTAGATTTTGATGATGCTCAATGCTCTGAGGCAATTGAAATCTTAAAGAAAACCCTCGTGGCTTAACAGCCACTGCTTCTTGTCAACACCATAGGCATAATTACCTAACGCTCCCCCAGTTTTTACAACTCGGTGGCAAGGAACAACAAGCATGATCGCATTATTTGCACATGCACTTCCTGCCGCACGAACGGCTGCAGGAGATCCAGCTTTGCCGGCTAAATCAGAATATGACCAAGTTTTTCCTGGGGCAATCTTTCGCATCGCTTTCCAAGCGGCTTGTGAAAATGCTGCTCCGGGCTGTCGAACTTGAATTCCGTTGAGCGCAGTTAAATCACCATCAAAGTAATCGTTAATCAATTCTGAAATCACCGGGATCGACTTAACTATCTTCACATCACGGCCAGCCTTAAAGGCTGAGACGGTGGAAAGGTTTGCACCAATTAAAATCTGATCATCGGCCAATAAATTAAGGGTGCCAACTGGGGTCTTGTGTGAAGTAATTAAAAGCGGCACTGTCCAAAATTAGCGATCGCGCAACATTTCAGCAACTAAAAATGCAAGTTCAAGAGATTGTGCATGGTTTAGACGTGGGTCGCAGGCAGTTTCATATCGTGAGGCAAGATCTTCATGTGAAATCTCTTCGCCGCCACCAACGCACTCAGTCACATCGTCTCCAGTTAGTTCAATGTGAACTCCACCTGGATGGGTTCCAAGTGCCTTGTGAACCTCAAAGAATCCCTTTACTTCATCCATAACATCATCAAAACTGCGGGTCTTATAACCACTAGGTGCTTCATAGGTGTTTCCATGCATTGGATCGCATACCCACAAAACTTTAGCCCCTGATTTTGTGACGCCATCAACTAGCGCAGGCAAAATCTCGCGGATGTTCTTTGCACCCATGCGTGTAATAAAAGTAATACGTCCTGGCTCGCGATTTGGATCTAACTTGTCGATAAGTGCAAGTGCATCCTCAACTGTCGATTTTGGCCCAAGCTTGATGCCAATTGGATTATGAATCTTTGAAGCAAAATCAACATGTGCACCATCTAACTGGCGGGTGCGCTCACCAATCCAGACGAAGTGGCCTGAAACATCGTATGCATCACCAGTACGTGAATCAATACGAGTTAAAGCTTTCTCATACTCCATGATTAAAGCTTCATGGCTTGAAAAGAAATCTACTGACTTAAAGCTTCCAGGATCGACTCCTGCAGATTTCATAAATGCCAGAGCACGTCCAATTTCATTAGCCATCTGCTCGTATCGCTCGCCAACTTTAGAATCACGAATAAAACCCTTATTCCATTCATGCACTTGGCGAAGATCTGCAAAACCACCTTGGGTAAATGCGCGGACTAAGTTAAGGGTTGCTGCAGATGTGTTATAGACGCGCACCAAACGTTGTGGGTCTGGAGTACGTGAGCTTTCAGTAAATTCAATATCGTTAACTGCATCCCCGCGGTATGCAGGAAGAGTGACATCTCCGCGAGTTTCAAAGTCATTTGATCGAGGCTTTGCAAACTGGCCAGCCATACGTCCGACCTTGATTACAGGCAAGCTTGAGTAATACTGAAGAACTGCTGCCATTTGTAAAATTGTTTTGATGCGGTTACGAATTGAATCTGCAGTTGCTGCTGCGAATGTTTCTGCGCAATCTCCACCTTGTAACCAAAAAGCTTTTCCTTCAGCCGCGAGTGCAATGCGAGCTTTTAAATCATCGCATTCACCAGCAAAGACAAGTGGCGGAAGGGCTTTTAGTTGTGCAACGGCGGCTTTGACCTGCTCCCCCTCTGCTCCACCTGGCCATGCTGGTTGCTGGGCAGCAACAAGGCCAGGTGTAAACAGAGAGTCTAAGTTTGTACTCATAGGGAAAGTGTAGAGAGTTCGAAAGTAACCGCGCGAGGCAATTAACCGAAGAAGATCTCTGACTCCTTGTATAGCTCTAGAGGAACTGTCTTTAACTTCTCCGTTGCAGATGCCAAAGGCACTCGAGCGATGTTTGTTCCGTGAAGTGCAACCATCTTGCCCCAGTCACCTTCGTGAGCAGCTGTAATTGCATGTAAGCCAAAACGAGTAGCAAGAACACGGTCAAATGCCGTAGGAGTACCACCACGTTGGATGTGTCCCAAGACGGATGTGCGTGCTTCCTTGCCTGTCTTTTCTTCGATCTGGCCTGCGAGCCAGTCACCAATACCTGAAAGCTTTACGTGACCAAATGAATCAAGAGTCTGATCCTTAACTATCATGTCTCCATCTTGAGGGATCGCGCCTTCTGCAATAACAATGATCGGTGCGTAATGAGACTTGAAACGAGATTCAACCCATTCACACACCTTTTCAACAGAGAACTTTTGCTCAGGAATCAAAATACATGTGGCACCGCCTGCTAAACCTGAATGCAAAGCGATCCAACCTGCGTGGCGACCCATAACTTCAACGATCAATGCACGGTGATGTGACTCGGCAGTTGTGTGAAGGCGATCGATAGCCTCTACTGCAATGTTTACCGCGGTATCAAAACCAAATGTGTAATCAGTGTTGTTCAGGTCGTTATCAATTGTCTTTGGAACACCAATGACTTTGACGCCAAGTGCATCAAGCTTGGTTGCAACACCCAAGGTGTCTTCCCCGCCGATAGCGATCAACGCATCGATTCCTGCTTTTTCTAGGTTTTCTTTGATTCGCTCAACGCCGCCATCGATCTTAAATGGGTTAGTGCGTGATGAACCAAGAATAGTTCCACCCCGAGGCAAGATGCCTCTAGTAGTTTCAACATTAAGAGGCATGGTTAGACCTTCTAAAGGTCCTTTCCAACCATCACGGAATCCAACAAACTCGTGACCGTACTCTCTAACACCCTTACGAACTACTGCACGAATGACTGCATTTAAACCAGGGCAATCTCCGCCGCCAGTCAGGACACCAATACGCATGATTAACTCCAACAATTGTGTTGTTTAGTGAAGTGACTCAAATGTTGAGAGCCACCTGTGGTCAACGCTGACAGGCACAGTCTAGCCATGTCGCATGAATATTCCACAACTTTTTGCCCCGAATGTCCAACAGTAAACATTTCTTCCAGCGGGATTAAGCGGTGACGCGCACGCCTTTGCCCACAATAACAATTCCGCCCTCGCTCACAGTAAAGCGTTGACGATCGCGCTCTAAGTCCACACCAATTTGTGCTCCAGCTTCGACCACAACGCTCTTATCCAAGATTGCTTTGCGAATAATTGCACGATCACCAATCTT
This sequence comes from Candidatus Planktophila sp., assembly GCA_044233285.1. Classification (GTDB taxonomy): domain Bacteria; phylum Actinomycetota; class Actinomycetes; order Nanopelagicales; family Nanopelagicaceae; genus Planktophila. Next base: position 72,307 of record JBIIKH010000004.1, read on the forward strand.
GACCGACGGCATTAAGACAGAGCCTTCTACGATTGCAGCATTTCCGACTGAGACATCATAAGAAACTACTGAGCCATGAAGAATGCCACCTGCAACAATCGAGCCTGCCGCGACAATCGAGTCATGGGCAGAGCCACCTTCACTGAATTTAGCTGGAGGCAAGGATGGTGGATTTGTAAGCAAAGGCCATTGACGATTATATAGATTGAAAATTGGGTGAACTGAAACTAAATCTATGTGTGCGTCATAGTAAGCATCTATCGAACCAACATCTCGCCAATATCCTTTATCGCGCTCTGTTTCGCCAGGTACAACATTGTTTGCAAAGTCATAAACCTTTGCAACACCCATGTTTGTTAGATAAGGAATGATGTTGCCACCAAGATCGTGGCGAGATTCCAAATCTTCAGAGTCAATGATGAGTGCTTCTTCCATGACATCGCGCTTAAAGATGTAGTTACCCATTGAGACCAATGACATTTCTGGATGACCGGGCATTGCAGGTGGGTTGGCTGGTTTTTCATGAAAAGCTTTTATGGTTATTCCATCGTCAGCTAGTTCGATAACCCCGAAATCATGTGCTTCCGAACGAGGCATCCGAATTGCAGCAACTGTGACTCCGGCACCAGAATCGACATGCTGTTCAAACATCTGCATTGGATCCATCCGGTAGACGTGATCAGCGCCAAAAACCAATACATGCTTGGGATCTTCATCGTGAATCAAATTAAAGTTTTGCAAGATTGCATCTGCGCTACCGGTATACCAACGTGGACCTAAACGCTGCTGGGCTGGAACAGGAGTGATGTAATTTCCAAGAAGTGATGACATGCGCCATGTTGTTGTGATGTGGCGGTCAAGAGAGTGGGACTTGTATTGGGTGAGAACGGCAATTTTCAACATATTTGCGTTGGCAAGATTTGATAATACAAAGTCCACTAGTCGATATGAACCACCAAATGGGACGGCAGGTTTTGCACGATCTGCAGTAAGCGGCATAAGACGCTTGCCCTCGCCACCAGCAAGAACGATGCTGAGTGGAAGTTGCAGTTTAGCCATGGCTTAACGATAGCCTTTCACCCTTGACGAAGGAAGAGGAATTACTCAATATGACCGCGCTAAATGTAGGCATTGTTACCAAGGAGTGGCCACCAGCTATTTATGGTGGCGCCGGGGTTCATGTACTTCAGTTAACGCAAGCCCTTCGCACAATTAAGGATGTCCATGTTGATGTCCACTGTTTTGGCGGAAAACGAGATGATGCATTTGGTTATTCATTGCCAGCAGGTTTTGCTGATGCCAATCCAGCTGTTCAAGCACTCGCAATTGATCTAGAAATGGCAACACATCTAGGCCATGTTGATGTAGTCCATTCACATACTTGGTATGCAAATATGGCTGGTCATATCGCCTCTTTGCAGCACGGTATCCCCCACATTGTTAGCGCTCATTCCCTTGAACCTTTGCGCCCGTGGAAAGCAGAACAATTAGGTGGCGGATACAGGATTTCATCATGGGCAGAAAAAACTGCTTTTGAAGCCGCGTCTGCAATCATCGCAGTTAGTGATGGAATGCGCGCAGATGTTTTGGCTGCATACCCTGCTGTAAATCCTGCAAAAGTTGTAACAATTCGAAATGGTGTGGACACACAAAAGTTTGCCCCTAACCATGACACCACCGTTCCGGAAAGTTTTGGTATCAGTGGGCCTTACGCAATATTTGTTGGCCGTATTACTCGTCAAAAAGGGTTAGCTCATTTATTGCGCGCTTGGAAGGATGTCCCAGCTGAGTATGGATTAGTCCTTGCTGCTGGCAGTCCAGATGAAGAGGGCATCGGTAATGAAGTTGCAGCATTAATCGCAAATTTACAGCGCACTCGCAGTAATGTTTGGTGGATCAAAGAGATGTTGCCTCATGAGCAATTAACAGCCATGTTGACGGTAGCGGATTTATTTATCTGTCCCTCAATCTATGAACCCCTTGGCATCGTAAATCTTGAGGCGATGGCCTGTGAAACAGCTGTTCTTGGTTCCCGTGTTGGCGGCATTCCAGAGGTCGTTGCAGAGAAAGAAACTGGCGAACTAGTTGATTACAACGGTGATGCTGGATCATTTGAAAAAGCCTTGACCGAATCAATCTCGCGCCTCATGGCCCAACCACAACTTTTACACCAGTACGGAAATGCAGGAAGAATTCGTGCGCAAAAACTATTTGGATGGGATGCTGTAGCTGCGCTAACCGTAGATCTATATCGCCGCGTGTTGGCTTAAATGTCCCGTAAATCCCTGCTGCAATTCCTTTTAGTCAGCGTGCTTTGGGGAATCCCATATCTACTCATGAAGTATGCCGTTGAAGATTTCCCTCCTGCTGCAGTAGTCGCAGGTCGCACACTCATTGGGGCATCTATATTGATTCCAATTGCTCTTTACCGCAGAAAATTTCGCGGAGCTGTACTTGGATTCAAGTATGTTGCATTTTACGCGCTGCTGGAAATGATTGGACCTTGGATATTAATTACAACAGCTGAGCAAGATATCGACTCCGGATTAGCAGGTTTGTTGGTTTCAACAGTTCCAATTTTCGCAACGATCATTACTTCTCTTCGCGGAGATCATTCAGTATGGCAGTTCAAGCGAATTATTGGAATCGTCGTCGGCTTTATTGGATTGATTCTAGTTGTGGGAATTGAGAGTTTCTCCGGAAAGAGTGATCCCTTATCAATCGCCATGGTAATTGTGGCCTCTATGGGTTATGCCTACGCAGTAATCATGATTACGACTAACCTGCCACTTGTTGATGGAATCGCAATTAACGGATTAGCAATGGCAATCACCACTGTGTTTTGGGCTCCGGTTGCAATAGTGCAATGGCCATCAAGCATTTCGCTTAATTCGACTCTGTCTCTGATTGCACTTGGCGTTTTCAGCACAGCCTTCGCCTTCATCGTTTTCTTCAAGCTAATCGCTGAAATCGGGCCTGCACGTAGCTCACTTGTTACTTATTTAAATACAGCCATCGCTGTTCTTCTCGGTGTCATTATTTTGCAAGAACCCTTAACGATAGGAATTAAGCTCGGATTACCGTTAGTTCTAATTGGGTCATACTTAGCGAGTCGTAAAACTACCTAAGACTTCTCGCCAAAACCTAACTTTGCAAGCAGCTTTGGATCCTTTTGCCATTCCTTTGAAACCTTAATATGAAGTCCAAGAAAAATCTTTGCTCCTAACACGCGTTCGATATCTGCTCGTGCACGGATTCCGATTTCCTTCAGACGTACGCCTTGATGGCCAAGCAATATTGCGCGTTGCGTATCCCGCTCAACATGAATAGTTGCATGGACATCATAAAAGGGGCGTGATCCCTTTTCTTCACGTTCGCCAAATTCGTCGATGGTTACAACGATGCTGTGTGGCAACTCTTCCCGCACATCTTGAAGGGCAGCCTCTCGAATGTATTCACAAATTAACTGATCGACTGCCTGATCACTTGTTGTGCCCGCTGGGTAATACTCTGGCCCAGTCGGCAAATTCTTACCAATTAATTCATTCAGTAGATCTATCTGATCGTGAATAGCGGCAGAAACCGGAATTATTTCATCCCACACAAAGCCTTCTGCAATCTTCATGATGCCAAGCAATCTGACTGCAAGTTTTTCTTTTGCAATCAGATCTGTTTTGGTAATTACCGCAAACTTTTTAGCTCCTGGATGCTTTGCTATCTCTTGGGCTATAAATGTGTCTCCCGCACCAGATGTTTCATCTGCTGGAATACACATAATGACAATATCTACTGAGTCCATACTCTGATCGACAACTTGATTCAGGCGTTGACCTAACAAAGTCTTTGGCTTATGAACACCTGGCGTATCAACTAATACAGCCTGAAAATCCTCTCCATGCACGATCCCACGAATAGCTGTGCGAGTGGTGTTTGGATGATGTGAGGTAATTGCGATTTTGCTGCCGACTAGTGCATTGATCAAGGTCGACTTACCAACGTTTGGGCGACCGACGATGGCCACAAAGCCCGAACGGAAATCACTCATAACTTATTCTCTCATTAAATCGCGCCGACAAACTCCAATGCATCTGCCGTTGAACTGACTATCTCTGCAGCACGTTCTGCAATTAATCGATGGCAACCCTGACTCATTGGCGAATTGATTGTGCCTGGAATCGCCATCACTGGCCTCATTAGATCAGATGCGTCTCGAGCAGTTCGCAATGATCCACTTCTATGCGCGGCTTCAACCACAAGAGTTGCGCAAGAAATCGCTGCGATTAATCTATTTCGGGTGAGGAATCGATTTTGTGCAGCACGAACAGTTGGCATGACTTCACTTACCAAAGCCCCATGTGAACATATCGCTTTGAACAGTTTGGAGTTGGAAGTTGGGTAGTCGACAAGGACTCCGGATGCAATTACCGCAATTGTTTTACCAGATGCTCTTAGTGCTGAAATATGAGCACTGGTATCAATACCAAGAGCGCCTCCACTTACTACATGCCAGGCATTACTTACAAAAGCAGCTGCAAATTCTGATGCCATCTCACGTCCGTACTCGGTGGGCTCTCTCGTTCCCACAATCGCAATTGATTTTTCCGCCAAAGTTGAAACACTTCCCTTAACAATTAAACCAATGGGAGGATTTGATAATTGGTCAACTTGCTGTGGCCAGTGTGGATGTCCTGGATAGATAAAGTGAGATTGACTAGTATCCAGAGCCATAGTGAGCATCCCTGTATTTGTACGCTCAATCTTTTCTAGAAGTGCCGAGCAAGATTTAGAATCATAGTGACCGCTAAATAATCCCTCTAAAACTTTGATTGCGCCGAGTCGCTGTATCTCTTGACTCCAACCCTTGTGTCCAGGCTCTATCGCAGAAAAAAGAATGAGACGTGCTTCAAATTCATCAGTATTTGCTTGTGTGTGAACATTCATACATCTACATTATTGAAATCATTCATGAGAGAGATTGCAAAGGGAATTACTTGTGGATGAGTGCGGCAACATTGGCAAAAGAGGTGCGATGTTGGGCGCATGGTCCATATTCATTTAAGGCTTTAGTGTGGGCAGTGGTGATATATCCCTTATGTCCTGCAAATCCATACTGTGGAAAATCTCTATCAAGATCGCGCATAATGCGATCTCTAGTTACCTTTGCAACTACAGATGCTGCGCTAATAGAAACAACTACTTGGTCGCCTTTCCAAACGGCAAGGTTTGGATAACCCAAGCCTTCGATTGCATATCCATCAGTTAACACATAGGCAGGTTCAACGCTCAATCCTTGAACGGCTCGACGCATTCCATCAAGGTTAGCTGCGTGCACGCCACGTGTATCAACTTCAGTTGCTGGAACAATTACAACGCTTACCGATGCGGCGATACTTTGAATTAATTCAAAAACAGCATCGCGTTTGTTTTCAGGAATCTCTTTTGAATCTCGCACTAGAGCTAGTTCGGGAGCAAATGGGTCATGTAAAACTACCGAGGCAATTACAAGTGGTCCTGCGCATGCACCGCGGCCTGCTTCATCAACACCTGCAATCGGTGCAATTCCGGCGCTAGTTAATAACTGCTCTATAACCTTCATGAGGTTACTTTTTTAATACATCAACTTTTGGCACGTAGGTAATATTCTTAAAGGGCCAAATAACGGCAAATACTCGGCCGCTAACCTTTGAAATAGGAACAAAACCCTTGTTGATGTCTTCTTGGTGGTATCGAGAATCAGCACTTGCACCGCGATGATCTCCCATTACCCAGATTTTTCCCTCCGGGACGGTCACATCAAAAGTCATATCTGAAGGCTTATTGCCTGCAAAAATATAGGGCTCGTTAACTTCAACACCATTGATGCTGAGCTTGTCATTTTTGGTGCAACAAACGATGCGATCTCCTGCTACGCCGATAACCCGCTTAACAAGGTATTGCTTGGCAGGATTTGGAAGCACACCAACTGCAACTAAGGCGCTTTTTACTTTCGCTAAATATTTGTTCGTATCGTAATCAACGATTTCTGGTAGCCAATCATCAGGGTCACGAAAAACTACAACATCGCCGCGATCAATTGATTTTGAGATAAATGGGATTTTGTTAACTGCAACTCGGTCTTGCACCTGTAACGTGTTTTCCATTGACCCAGACGGAATATAGAAAAATTGCACTAAGAAACTCTTGATTAAAAGTGAGGCGACAAGTGCTACGACTACCAGAAATGGGAGCTCCTTTAAGAGCGATCCCTTATTGCGCATTGAGAAGTTTATTCAGCAGATGGTGCGTCAGTTGCTTCAGCTTCTACCGCTGGAGCCTCTGCTACTACTTCAACTGGAGCTTCAACAACTGCTTCAACAACTGCAGGTGACTCCACGACCTCTTCAACAACTGGTGCAGCGGCAGCAACTGCTGCAACAACTACTACTGGTTCAGGTGTAGAAAGAATTCCATCGCCGTAACCTTCAACGCCATCACGCTTTTCGCGAATTTTTGCAGCCTTACCGCGTAGGTCGCGTAGGTAGTACAGCTTGGCGCGACGTACTTCGCCCTTCTTTACTAACTCGATTTTTTCAATAACTGGTGTGTGAACTGGGAATGTTCGCTCAACGCCAACACCGTAAGAAACCTTACGAATTGTGAAAGTTTCGCGAACGCCATCGCCTTGACGACGGATAACGATTCCTTGGAAAACCTGAAGACGGCTCTTGTTACCTTCGATAACACGAACATGAACCTTGAGCTCATCGCCAGCGCGGAACTGTGGGATGTCTTTGCGCAGGGATACTGCATCTACAGCGTCAAGAATGTTCATATTCGGATCCTTTTGTCATTTCTATTAAGCACACGCTTTGGCGGTGCAGACTGCGTATTGTGCCACAGAGGGTGGCCTGAGCGTAAATCGGTGAAAGCGGGCTAAATCACTCAGGGATTTGAGCGTTAATGGCGGCAAAAAGGTGAGGTCCAGCCGCCACAGTCAGATTCAGCCCATGCCACGGGCGGGTCTGAACAGTTGCCCCAGCCTCTCGAGCAATTAGCTCTGCGGCAGCCAGATCCCATTCATACAATCCAGTTTCGAAGTAGCCATCAACCATTCCGGTGGCAACATGACAAATATCAGCTGCAGCAGATCCGATGCGACGAAGATCGCGGATCTGAGGCAAAAGAGCATTAACAATCTTTAATTGTTCAATGCGGTTTTTCACATCATATGCAAAACCAGAAGAGAGCAGCGCCCGGTTGAGTTCAATGGGGTCATTACAGGCGATTTTTACATCATTTAGAAATGCTCCACCGCCCTTTGATGCATGCCATGTCGCATTAACAGTTGGTGAATGGACTACTCCAACCAAAGTGCCATTTGCATCCTTTACAGCAACGCTGATGGCCCATCCAGGTAAACCATAAAAGTAATTAACAGTTCCATCGACTGGATCAATAACCCAGGTAACACCACTCTTACTTTCTCGAGATGCACCCTCTTCACCAATAATTCCATCATCAGGTCGAGCCGTCACAATACTTTCAACAATTAACTTTTCTGATGCAAGATCCATTTGTGTTGCGATATCAATTGCAGTTGATTTAACTGTTAGATCCCATGATGCGGGTCGATTCACCAATAGGTCACCTGCCTGACGAGCAATCTTTAAGGCAAGTTCAAGCAATTGCTGCGTATCAGTCATGGGCCTAGTCTAACGGCGAGATAGACTCTTTCCTATGTTCTCGGGATATAAAACCTTAATTAGCACACCTGGGGCTTTGAAATTTTCCATTCCTGGCGTGATCGCACGTATGCCGATATCGATGGATTCACTTGCGCTTATTTTTATTGTTGTTGCAGTAAGCGATTCATATGCGCTAGCGGGCGCTCTTAGTGCAACAGCATCTGTAGTAATGGCCCTTGCCACTCCACATTGGTCACGGGTTGCAGATCGTATTGGTCAAAGCACAATGCTGATACGTGTTATTCCATTTAAGGTTATAGGTCTTTCGCTTTTCACTATTTTGGTTTTGAATGAGGCACCAGTCTGGACCTGGTTTGTCACAATCATTGTGGCCGAATCAATGTCTGTTAACACTGGTGGATTAGTTCGGCGCCGCTGGCTACACATTCTTAGTCCAGATAAAACCAGTACCGCCGAAGATGAGCAAGATCGTCACTTGGTTAATACTGCCTATTCATTTGAGGCGATTATGGATGAGATCGTTTTTATTCTCGGACCAATCATCGTTACCGCCTGTGCCACAACAATTGCACCTGCTGCCGGAATTATCTCTGGAATCATCTTTGTTCTGATCGGGTTTCCCCTTTTTATCATGCAGAAGGCCACAGAGCCTCCGTCCATGCCCAAGCGCATAGTTGATCCGCATCCTGCAGTCATCCGAAATAAGCGCGTCCAAGCTGTAGTACTTGCAACGACCCTATTGGGTGGCTTCTTCGGTTCGATTGCAATTGTCACGGTTGCATTTGCTGAAGCCAGGGGCCAAGAGAGTAAATCTGGTCTCCTCTTAGCTATCTGGGCCTTCGGTAGCGGAATAGCTGCCATCATTAATGGAACTATTAAATGGAAACTCTCGAGCGCATCACGATTCTTAATCTTCTTATTTGCATTAACAATCCTCTCAATTCCTATGCTCTTTACGCATTCCATAGGCTGGCTTGCAGTTGCACTGTTCTTTAATGGTTTTGCAATTGCTCCCTTGGTTATCAATGCGTACGGTGTTGCCGAAGGCGCAGTGCCTGCTGATCAAATCACGGAAGCTTTGACGTGGGTTGTGGCAGGAATGCCGATGGGTGGCGCAATCTCTAGCGCACTTTCGGGACAGATCATTGACCGTTTTGATGCCGATGTTGCGTATTGGGTTCCATTGGGATTCATGATCGCGGCATGTGTAGCCACACTGCCGTATTTCAACACTTATAGGGCCCTCATCGGCTACCCTCGTGCTCGTGACTGAGCTACGACTAAATGGGAAGACCGAAGATGGTCTGCATCTTTCATTGCACGACAATGATGGAAATGAATACACCGTCCGTGTGAGCGACACGTTGCGCGCAACTGTAAATCAACAACGATTAATGGCGGTTCCTACAAATCTTGAACCGACTGTTTCAATCAAAGAGATTCAGCGATTACTACGTGCAGGACAAACCTCAGATCAAATCGCTCGAGAAAATAATATTTCGATAGAAAAGATTGAACGTTTTGCAGGACCAATTCTTTCTGAGCGCATCTACATCATCGATCAAGCTCAGCAGATCGTGATTCGTAAAGAAGGTGGCCGCGATGCGGTAACACTTTTAGGTGTCGTTATCTCTCGTCTTGCTCCACGAAATATTGATTCATCAGAACTTTCTTGGGACACCTGGCGCTTGGAAGATGGCACTTGGACAATTGAACTTCATTATCCAAACAGCACCGGTGTCGGAATTGCTCAGTGGAACTTTGATGCGACCCTGCGCACGGTTACATCAATGGATGAGAATGCACGTTGGATGATGGGTGATGAACCTGCACCACGCCAGCTTCCAACACCGGGGTTAGTTCCTACGGAGGCTTCTCACCCCTCTGAGCGTCGGATTATTGATGTGTATAGCGAGTTCCGAAAAGAGAATCTTCAGGATGAACTTGAAGAAGAGATTGAGCCAATTCGCGAAGTGCCACGCTTGGCAGTAATTCGAGAAGAGCCAGATGATGAGGCATCACGAGATGGAATCACAGCACGTGCCAAGGTGCCAAGCTGGGATGAAATTATGTTTGGCATTAAGCCTGAGGATAAGTAACCCTTAACTTAAAGTTGTTGTAAGCAAACCAACCTGCGATTCAATCTCGCTATCAGATCCATGGTGTCCAACCATTGCGCCTTCTTTATCTGCGCGTTCTGCATCAAGCAAAACTACTCCCCCGCGTGCAATTGCAATGATTTCCCCCATTCGATCAAATGCATCTGCACTGACATCTGTGCCAAATAAGTTGCTAGAAATAGCTTGTTCACGGGTTAGTACCAGGGCTTTATCCTTTAAATATTCCTGCCATAGAGATGCTGCATCTATGCGAGCAGATGAAGAATCAGAATTTAGATAAATATGACGAGCACGAGGCTCACCTGCAACCACGCTAACACCTTCTAGAAGAGGATTATCTTGACCGATGATGATTTTTTCCTGAACATTTACCATGCCATGATCTGAAGTGACCCACATACGAGTCCCTTTTGGAACCTCTTTCATTAGCTGGGAAACCATTTGATCAATCATTGTTAATGCTGTAATCCACTTATCGCTACCAACACCATCTGAATGTCCAGCTGTATCCAAATCGTTGACATATAAATAGACAAAGGATGGAGTTGCCTGAAGCGCAGTCTTAGTTTCACCGATTAAATCTGTAACAACATTTGCACCCTTGTAATTGGCTCCACGAAAAACTGCGCGAGTAAAACCTGAGTTTTCATATCGCTTTGCGGCAACATGTGTCACATTAATTCCAGATGCTGTTGCTCGTTGGAAAAGTGTTTCAACTGGTTGCCAATTTTCTGGATCTACGCGTTCATCCCACTTCAAAGCATTGAGCAAACGGCCACCGCTTCGTGGAACTTGAACGGTGTATCCCAACATTCCGTGAGCACCCGGCATTGCACCAGTTGTTAAGGTTGCAAGTGAAGTTGCAGTAGTCGAAGGAAAAGAAGTGTGAATTACCCCGTGATTAAACATGCGTGACATCGTTGGCATTGCATCTGCATAGGTGGCCAGTGTGTCAAAGCCAAAACCATCAATTAAAAAAAGAAGTTCGCGGCCCATTGGCGAAGGCCCTATGGCTAAGTGATCAATTGCACTTTCAAGGCCAAGGGAAGAAAAGATCGATGGCGTTACCTGGGATAAATGCACGTGCTTATCTTCCCATGACTGTGCACTACAGTTTGGCTATGGAAAAGGCGATTAAATTCTCAGCTGAAGTTGCTGATGCAATTAAGGCTGGAAAGCCGGTTGTTGCACTTGAATCAACAATTATCAGCCATGGTTTGCCTCGTCCTTCTAACCTAGAAGTTGCACTTGAGTGTGAGCGAATCGTCCGAGAGGCTGGGGCAGTTCCTGCAACGATTGCATTGTTGGATGGAAAAGTCTTAGTCGGACTAGAACGCCCAGAACTTGAGGCGATTGCAAATCGTGATGACATCGCCAAGGCGTCTATTCGCGATTTAGCGATCATTGTCGCTCAAGGAAAATCTGCCGCAACTACTGTTGCAGCAACGGCGCACATTGCAGCTATTTCAGGAATCAATATCTTTGCAACAGGTGGCCTCGGTGGAGTTCATCGGGGGGCAAATGAGTCTTTCGATGAGTCAGCTGACTTAACGGCACTATCCCAACTTGATATGACAATCGTTTGTGCTGGAGTAAAGTCAATCTTGGATGTTCATGCAACATTAGAGCGTCTTGAGACACTTGCAATCGGCCTAGTGGGTTATAAGACCAACTCATTTCCTGGCTTCTACCTCACAGATTCTGGTTACACCCTAGAACACCGCGTTGATTCTCCTGAGGAAATCGCAGCTGTCATCCGTGCCCGCAGGGCGGTTTCAACTCATTTCAAAGCGCTTGTTGTTGCAAACCCAGTTGTTAAAGAGATGCCAAAGTCGCGTCATGATGAAATCTTGGCAAGTGGATTAGCACGAGCAAAAAGTGAAGGCATTGACGGAAAGTTGGTAACGCCTTTCTTGCTTGAGCATTTCCACACCGCATCAATTGGTGAATCCCTTGCAATCAACACTGAAATTATTAAATCTAACTGCTTGCTAGCTGCACAGATTGCCGTGGCACTGAAATGAAGAAGATTTTATGTATTGGTGACTTAGCGCTAGATGTTATCTCACAGTTAAAAGAGCCAATTAATTATGGCAATGACACTGCTAGCAAGATTTCTAGCCATCCCGGCGGACAGGCAGCAAATGTTGCAACCTGGATTACACGCACTAATTCAAGAGCCCATTTAGTCGCTCGCACTGGCAATGATCCTGTTGGCTTTGCGTTGATTTCAGATCTAGATAAATACGGCGTTGAACACCTTAATTTGATGCATAGCGGGCGACCAACAGGTGTTGTTGTTATTTTGGTCGATGCCAATGGGGAGCGCACCATGTTTCCTGACAATGGGGCAAATGCAGACTTAGAGGTGTCCGATCTTCCACCACTAGATGATGTGGATGGTGTTTATCTTTCAGGCTATGCCCTTCTAGATTTCCGCAGCCGCGATGCGGTTCTTGCAATGATTAAGAAGGTTAAGGCTGTAGGTAAGCCGATCTACTTTGATCCAACTACAACAGGTGCGATGAAGATTGTCTCTAGAGATGAAGTTTTGTCGTGGGTTTCACAAATGGATGGAATTCTTCTCAATAGTGAAGAGGCTCTCTACCTGGGCGATGCAACTGATATTGAAATAGCCAAAAAGAATTTACAGAAATACACGCCACTAGTTGTCATCAAACTAGGTTCCAAAGGGGCATTAGCTGTCAATGGAAATGAAAGCGCAAAGGTTTCAGCGGTCACAACTAATGTTGTCGACACTACTGGTGCTGGAGATTCCTTTGCTGCCGGATTTATTCCTAAGTGGCTAGA
>JBIIKH010000027.1:0-7290 GCA_044233285.1 Candidatus Planktophila sp.
TAGAGACTGGGGCACAAGAAAGATTTGATGTTGTGATAACTGTTGAATCTGAAATGGAAAATCGTATTGCGCGTTTGCGGGGTAGGGGAATGCATATATCAGAAATTGAAGGCCGAATAGCGGCTCAGGCCACTCGCGAGCAACGCTTAGAGGTTGCGGACTTCCTCATAGAAAATGATGGAAGTGAAGATGAGCTACTCCGCCAGGTCGAAAACATTTGGGATAGCCTCCACGATCATAAATAAGTAGGCTAAGCAAATGCGCCCAATATCTGATCTTCAACGCAGAGTTGAGCCTTTTCAAGTAATTAGTGACTATGTGCCAGATGGAGATCAGCCTGCTGCAATCGCAGAAATTACGAAGCGAATCAATGCTGGAGAAAAAGATGTTGTTTTGCTCGGTGCGACCGGTACAGGAAAATCTGCGACCACTGCATGGCTCATAGAACAACTGCAGCGTCCAACTCTTGTCCTTGCCCCCAACAAGACCCTTGCAGCTCAGCTTGCAAATGAGTTTCGCGAATTATTGCCTAACAACGCGGTTGAATACTTTGTTTCCTACTACGACTATTACCAACCTGAAGCATATGTGCCACAGACAGATACATTTATTGAAAAGGATTCAAGTGTCAATGAAGAGGTAGAGCGGTTGCGCCACTCTGCGACAAACTCATTACTCACCCGTAGAGATGTCATTGTCGTTGCAACGGTTTCATGTATTTATGGTCTGGGTACGCCGCAGGAGTATGTGGATCGCATGGTGCGACTACGCGTTGGCGAAGAAATCGAGCGTAACGCCCTGCTTCGCAAGTTTGTAGATGTTCAATACAAACGAAATGACATGGCCTTTGAGCGAGGAACGTTTCGGGTGCGCGGGGACACGATCGAGATCATCCCGATGTATGAAGAGTTGGCTATTCGAATTGAGATGTTTGGCGATGAAATCGAGAAACTTTCTACATTGCACCCACTTACGGGGGAGATCATTCGAGATGAAGAAGAGATCTTCATCTTCCCGGCAACACACTACGCCGCAGGCCCTGAAACAATGAAGCGTGCCATTGGAGATATCCAGGATGAACTACAAGTCCAACTCAACCTTTTTGAAAAGCAAGGGAAATTGTTAGAAGCTCAGCGCCTTCGCATGCGCACAACTTTTGATATTGAGATGATGGAACAAATCGGATTTTGTAGTGGCATCGAGAACTACTCACGCCACCTTGATGATCGTGCAGCAGGTTCTGCGCCACATTGCCTACTTGATTACTTTCCAGAGGATTTCTTGGTTGTTATCGATGAAAGCCACGTAACTGTTCCACAGTTGGGTGCGATGTTTGAAGGCGATGCTTCTCGCAAGCGGACACTGGTTGAGCATGGCTTCCGCTTGCCCAGCGCACTAGATAATCGTCCGCTTAAGTTCCCAGAGTTTGTGGAGCGTACTGGGCAGATCCTTTATCTCTCAGCAACACCAGGCAAGTATGAGATGGCCAAGGTCAATGGTGATGTTGTTGAGCAAGTTATTCGTCCAACAGGACTAGTTGATCCGCAGATTGTTATCAAGCCAATTAAGGGTCAAATTGATGATCTGCTCAATGAGATCAATATCCGTGCGGCAAAGAATGAACGCGTTCTGGTAACTACTTTGACTAAAAAGATGTCAGAGGATTTAACGGATTATCTACAAGAGCGCGGAGTCAATGTTCGTTACTTGCACTCAGAAGTAGATACCTTGCGCCGCGTTGAACTACTTCGCGAGCTTCGCACAGGTGATTACGATGTATTGATCGGTATTAACTTACTTCGTGAAGGTTTGGATCTACCGGAAGTTTCGCTAGTTGCAATTTTAGATGCTGACAAAGAGGGTTTCCTGCGTTCATCAACTTCTTTGATTCAAACTATTGGACGTGCCGCCCGTAACGTTTCGGGTGAGGTTCATATGTATGCAGATCGCATTACCGATTCAATGGCCAAGGCAATTGATGAGACTAATCGACGTCGTGCAAAGCAGGTTGCCTATAATCTCGAGCGAGGCGTGGACCCACAACCACTGCGCAAAAAGATTGCTGACATTACCGATCTGATTAACCGTGAGAGTGAAGATACTGATGAGCTTTTGTCCCATGAAAAGGGCGGAGCCAAGAAGATTGGCGCATCAGCCGGAATTTTCGATAAATCCTCGGTTTCCTTGCCACGCAAGGATCTGATCGCGTTGATAGGCTCGCTCACCGATCAGATGCGAAATGCAGCATCTGAGCTTCAATTTGAGGTTGCTGCGCGATTGCGTGATGAGATCAAAATATTGAAGAAAGAGCTACGAATGATGGAAGAGGCCGGGGTTTGAGTATCGATAAGTTGGTTGTGCGCGGAGCACGCGAACACAACCTGAAAAATGTTTCCATCGAACTGCCTCGTGATGCCTTAGTCGTATTTACTGGATTATCTGGGTCGGGCAAGTCTTCTTTAGCCTTTGACACAATCTTTGCTGAAGGCCAGCGCCGCTATGTTGAATCCTTGTCCGCCTATGCACGCCAGTTCCTTGGTCAAATGGATAAGCCAGATGTTGATTTCATTGAGGGTCTTTCTCCTGCGGTTTCGATCGACCAAAAATCCACCAACCGCAACCCTCGATCAACTGTTGGAACGATCACTGAGGTCTATGACTATTTACGACTTCTATTTGCTCGCGCAGGACGACCACATTGCCCAAATTGCGGTCAGGCTGTTACCCGTCAATCACCTCAGCAAATCGTTGATCAAATTCTTGAGCTTCCGCCAACAACAAAGTTTCAAGTTCTAGCCCCAGTAATTCGTGCCCGCAAGGGTGAGTTTGTTGAATTGTTCAGTGATTTGATTACACAAGGGTATTCGCGAGCACGCGTTGATGGGGAAGTTATTCAACTCTCAGATGCACCAAAGCTTAAAAAGCAGGAGAAGCACACCATTGAAGTAGTCATCGATCGTTTAACTGCCAAAGCAGAGAGCAAGACTCGTCTGACAGATTCAATAGAGACTGCCTTGCGACTTGCTTCCGGAATTGTTGTGTTGGATTTTGTAGATTCCAAGGGCGCTGACAAAGAGCGCACATATAGTGAACATCTTGCCTGCCATGATTGTGAGCTTTCATTTGAAGAGTTAGAGCCTCGTTCTTTCTCTTTTAATTCTCCTTTTGGTGCTTGCGCTGAGTGCTCAGGTATTGGAACTAAAAAAGAGGTTGATGAAGATCTGATCATTCCCGATGATTCAATCTCGATAAATGATGGTGCTATTGCTCCTTGGTCTGGTGGGCAATCATCGGATTACTTCCTGCGTTTACTAGAAGCCCTTGCCAAAGACTTGCCATTCTCACTTGATACACCGTGGAAGAAGATCTCTGCCAAAGCACGAGAAGCAATCCTTAATGGCTATGAGTATGAAATTAAGATGAAGTACAAGGGTCGCTATGGCGCTCGTAATTACACAACTGGATTTGAAGGTGTTATTCCCTTTATTCATCGGCGTCATGAGGAAACAGATAGCGATTACAGCCGCGATAAGTATGAGGCGTATATGCGTGAGATCTCGTGCGAGAAGTGCAACGGTGCGCGTTTAAAGCCTGAAGTACTTGCTGTCACAATCGGGGACAAGAACATTTCGCAGATCTGCGAACTCTCAATTGCAGATTGTGCGACATTCTTAAAGCAGATCAAGCTCAACAAGCGTGAGGCACAGATCGCAGAGCGTGTGATGAAAGAGGTCAATGCTCGCCTTGGCTTCTTATTAGATGTTGGACTTGATTACCTTTCACTGGCTCGTCCTGCCGGATCTCTCTCTGGTGGTGAAGCCCAGCGCATTCGTCTTGCAACGCAGATTGGTAGCGGGCTAGTGGGTGTGCTCTATGTTCTAGATGAGCCATCCATTGGACTGCATCAAAGAGATAACAAGCGCCTGATTGAAACGCTTACTCGTTTGCGAAACTTAGGTAATACGTTGATCGTTGTTGAGCACGATGAAGAAACCATTCGTACTGCAGACTGGATTGTTGATATCGGACCAGGTGCCGGTGAGCATGGTGGCAAGGTTGTTGTATCTGGAAGTTATGAAGATTTAATTGCTTCGAAAGAGTCAATCACGGGTGCCTATTTATCTGGTCGTAAATCTATTGCGATTCCGAAGAATCGTCGTCCAGTTGATCCAAAGCGTAAGTTAGTGGTTAAGGGCGCGAAGGAAAATAACCTTAAAGAGATCGATGTTGAAGTCCCGTTGGGAGTCTTCGTGTCAGTCACTGGTGTGAGTGGTTCTGGCAAGTCAACTCTTGTTAATGACATTTTGTATACGGTCTTGGCCAATAAGTTAAATGGAGCGCGGCTAGTTCCTGGTCGTCACAGGACTGTCACTGGTGTGGAGTTATTGGACAAAGTAGTTCACGTTGATCAATCCCCAATTGGTCGCACGCCGCGTTCAAACCCTGCTACCTACACAGGTGTGTTCGACAAGATTCGTGCACTATTTGCCGAAACTAGTGAAGCAAAGATCCGCGGTTATCAACAAGGACGTTTCTCCTTCAACGTTAAGGGCGGTCGCTGCGAGAACTGTTCCGGTGATGGAACGATCACGATTGAAATGAACTTCTTGCCAGATGTTTATGTGCCCTGTGAGGTTTGTCATGGTGCGCGCTATAACCGCGAGACCCTAGAGGTTCATTACAAGAACAAGACCATTGCAGAAGTACTCAATATGCCTATCGAAGAGGCTGGGGGCTTCTTCGAGTCAGTGCCAGCGATTGCTCGTTATTTAAAGACTCTCAATGACGTGGGCCTCGGATATGTTCGTTTAGGCCAGTCAGCTCCAACTCTTTCTGGCGGGGAAGCTCAGCGCGTGAAGCTTGCAACAGAGTTACAACGCCGTTCAACAGGACGCACTATTTATGTTCTAGATGAACCAACCACTGGTTTGCACTTTGAAGATGTTAACAAGTTGTTAACAGTTTTAAACCGCTTAGTTGATACAGGTAACACTGTTGTTGTCATCGAGCACAACCTGGATGTCATCAAGTGTTCAGACTGGGTGATTGATATGGGGCCCGAAGGCGGATTCCGTGGGGGATTAGTTGTTGCAGAAGGAACACCGGAAGATGTTGCTAAGGTCAAAGAGAGCTACACGGGACAGTTCTTGGGAGATGTCTTAAAAAATAATAGAAAAGCGCCAGCAAAGAAGTAGTGCCATGGCAGATCCCCAAAGTTATCGGCCAAGTAATATTCCGGAACACCCTGGTGTTTACCGATTTTACAACGCCAAAGACAAGATCATTTATGTGGGCAAGGCGAAAAATCTTAAGAATCGGCTGAGTAATTACTTTCAGGCCAATCTAGCAACCAAGACTTATCGCATGGTTCATGAAGCGGTCAGGGTTGACTGGACCATCGTGAGTACCGAACTTGAGGCGTTAGCCTTGGAATTTAGTTGGATCAAGCAGCACCAACCTAAGTACAACGTCCAGTTCAAAGATGATAAGTCCTACCCATACCTAGCGCTATCACTCAATGATGAATACCCAATGATCTTTATTACCCGAAAAGATAAGAGGCCTGGGCTTAAATACTTTGGCCCCTATACAAATGCGTGGGCACTCCGGAATACCTTTGAAGTACTCCTGAAGGTGTTTCCAGTTAGATCCTGTTCATCTGCAAACTTCACTCGTGCGCAAAAGAGCAAAAGACAGTGTTTGCTCGGGGATATAGGTAAATGTGCAGCTCCTTGTGTGGACTGGATTTCTAAAGACGATCACAAACAACTAGCTGGCCGTCTCAATGAATTCATGGAATCAGGCATGGAGAACATTCTGCCCAAATTACATGAAGAGATGCAGAATGCAGCAAACAATGAGGAGTTTGAAAGAGCTGCCCGCCTGCGCGATCAGATTGATTCATTTGAGAAAGCGCAGAAATCAACAGAAGGCAATTTCTCTGATGATCTAGATGGCGACTTCATTTCACTGTATCAAGATGGCTTCCACGCCGCAGGTTCGATTTTCTCCATGCAACGCGGCTCAGTTAAGGGTTCTAGGTCGTGGATAGTTGATCAAGAAATGGTCCTGGAGGGACAAGATGTTTTAACAGCCTTGCTATATTCAATTTACGGTTCTGGAGCGATGGCAGTGCCGCGAAATATTTATGTAAACACGGACCCCGTTGATAAAGATCAATTGGAAAAGTGGCTAGAAAGCCTAGGAACTTCCAGGGTTGAGATTAAGGCCCCACAAAGAGGCGAGAAGGTCGAACTGCTCGATACGGTGAAGAGAAACGCGCAATACTCATTGATTCAATACTTGAGTAAGCGTGCCACCGATGCTGCTGTGAGCGGTAAGGCATTGACTGAAATTGAAGAGTCTTTGAATTTAGGTCGCACCCCATTGCGTATTGAATGTTTTGATATTTCCAATATCTCTGGCACCTCAGTTGTTGCTTCAATGGTTGTCTTTGAAGATGGAATGGCAAAGAAGAGCGAGTATCGCCGGTTCATTATCAACACAGATGAAGGCTTTGATGACACACGAGCAATGCATCAAGTGATCACTCGCCGATTAAAGCGTTTGATTGATGATCGCCAAGAGAATGAAGCAGAGGTGGCTGAACTTGGTGGTAAACCGAGCAAATTTGCATACCCTCCGCAGTTAATCGTGGTCGATGGTGGTGCGCCTCAGGTCAGTGCGGCACAACGTGCCTTAAACGAACTCGGTATCACAGATATCGCACTATGTGGTTTAGCCAAGCGCCTCGAAGAGGTGTGGATCCCTGGGTCAAAGGACCCATTGATTTTGCCAAGAAGCAGCGAAGGGCTTTATCTCCTCCAAAGGATTCGCGATGAAGCTCACCGCTTTGCAATCTCATTCCACCGTTCGCGCAGATCTAAGGTGATGCTGGAGTCTGTCTTAGATGACATTCCACAGTTGGGTTCTGCGCGCAGAGCAGCACTTCTGGATCGTTTCGGATCTGTGGCAGCTATTCGTAAAGCAAAGGTGGAGGACATAGCGGCCACTCCAGGTATAGGTTCCAAGATTGCTTCAATTATTGAAGAGCATTTAAGTACGATTACGACACAAAAAGTGGATACTCAAACAGGGGAAATTTTGGGGAACTAGCGGTGATTGATAATTTTTTTGAGCAGGATGTGAAGCTCCAAACAGATTCCTTAACAAAGTTTGCGCACGAGATTCTGAAGAAGTATGGGATTAGTGGTGCTGAAGTTGAGTGCATCAATTTTGAGTTCAACGCTACCTTTGCGGTTTCGACGGAGTCTGGTCAAAAGTATGCCT
>JBIIKH010000018.1:0-22592 GCA_044233285.1 Candidatus Planktophila sp.
TTTCTTTGCCGGTTCGTTTGTCGATAACGGGACCCAAAACTTCTGGGATCACATCTCCGGCTTTTCGTATGACAACTGTGTCGCCAATTAAAACTCCTTTGCGAACGATCTCCTCAGCGTTGTGCAATGTTGCGTTTGTAACTGTTGAGCCTGCCACCTTTACCGGTTCCATAAATGCAAATGGTGTTACACGACCGGTGCGACCAACACTTACCCTGATATCCAATAATTTAGTTGTCACTTCTTCAGGTGGATACTTAAAGGCAATAGCCCACTTTGGCGCACGAGATGTAAAGCCTAATTGTTGCTGTTGTGACAAAGCATCAACTTTAATTACTACGCCATCGATTTCGTGTTCTACGTCGTGGCGATGATCTGCATAGAATTGAATAAACTTTTCAACATCTTTGCGTGTTCCGCAAACCTTGAATCGATCACTTGTGGGAAGTCCTAGCTTCTTTAATTCCTCATATGCACCGCTCTGTGAATCAAAAGTGATTCCTTCTCTTGCTCCAACGCCGTGTACTACAACAGAGAGAGGTCGTCCTGCTGTAACCCGTGGATCTTTTTGCCGTAGTGAACCAGCCGCTCCATTTCGAGGATTAGCAAATAGCTGCTTGCCTGACTCTTCAAGTGAGTCATTGAGTTCGTTGAAGGCTGCGATTGGAAAGAAAACTTCTCCGCGAATTTCAATTAGCGCAGGGACCTTGTTCCCCTTCAATGCGTGGGGTAAGTTTTTTATAGTTTTTACATTGAGAGTTACATCTTCCCCAGTTACGCCATTGCCGCGCGTTAGACCACGAACCAACTGTCCATTTTCGTACGTTAAGTTAATTGCTAATCCATCAACTTTAACCTCACACAAATAGGTTGGTGCTGAAATTTCCTTCTCAACTCGATCAAACCAAGTAGCTAACTCTTCCAAATCAAAGACGTTGTCAAGGCTCATCATCTTTTCGATGTGATCACGTTGTTCAAATTGAGTAGAAAATCCTCCCCCTACATGTTGTGTAGGAGAATCTGCCTCACGAAGTTCGGGATTCTTCTCTTCCAGTACCTGCAATTGACGCAACAAATCATCAAACTGTGCATCAGTAATTGTTGGTTGATCTAAAACATAATATTTAAATTGATGATCCCGGATTTCATTAATCAATTCGGTCATTGCGTGACGGGCGTTAGTGCTCATTCAGTCTCACAGATTGTTGCTGAACCAACGACGCGATCACCATCGTAAATAACCATTGCTTGCCCTGTTGCCAGTCCCAATAAAGGCTCTTCTAGAGTGGCAATTAACAAAGTCCCATCAAAGAAATATGTACATGGCAACGCCGCACCATGGGCACGTATCTGCACAAAGCCATGTTGTACTTGCTCAGTTACTGCTGGGCCGCACCACACTGGCCGCTCACCGCGCATTGTCGTAATTGCCAAATCCTCACGTGCTCCGACTACAACCGTATTAGTTACCGGTTCAATCTTTAAAACAAAACGAGGGGAACCATCCGCGGTAGGAACGGTAAGCCCGAGTCCTTTGCGTTGTCCGATTGTGTATGTGTATGCACCTTTGTGCTCACCAATTTTCTTTCCATCTTGATCAACAATTGGCCCCACTTCACTGCCGAGACGATCGCGCAACCAACCAGCGTTATCACCAGATGGAACAAAACAGATGTCATGGCTATCTGGCTTTTGTGCAACAGCTAAACCACGAGCTTCTGCCTCTGCGCGAATATCAACTTTTGTTGTATCCCCCAAAGGAAATATTGCACCAGCAATTTGTTCTATGGTTAATACCGATAAAACATAGGACTGATCTTTTGAATGATCCACCGCACGGTGGAGAGTCTTTCCTTTTTCACTAATTTCTGTTCGTGCATAGTGCCCTGTAACAACACCATCAAATCCCATTGCGCGAGCACGATCTAGCACTGCTGCAAACTTTATCTTTTCATTACAACGCAAACATGGATTGGGAGTTCTTCCTGCTGCATACTCCGATAAGAAATCTTCTACAACTCCATCATGAAACTCTTCTGCCATATCCCAAATGTAAAAAGGAATTCCTATGACATCGGCTGCGCGACGAGCATCATGGGAATCTTCGATAGTGCAACATCCTCTGGCACCTGATCGATACTTCTGTGGGTTTGCCGCAAGTGCTAAGTGCACGCCAATTACATCGTGACCAGCTTCTACTGCTCGGGCAGCAGCTACTGCAGAATCGACTCCACCACTCATTGCTGCGATCAGCTTCATTTATTTGCCGCCCTTCCTCGACTAATCACATCAGGCAATACTGACAAAACGAAATCAACATCTGCTTGTGTTGATGTAGAGCCAAATGAAAAACGAAGTGAAGATTGGGCTGATTCATCAGAATGGCCCATGGCAAGAAGTACATGGCTGGCCTCGTGCACCCCCGCACTGCAGGCTGATCCAGTCGAGGCAGATACATGTGCGGCATCTAGAAGCAATAACAAGGTATCGCTTTGAGTTCCAGGAAATGTCACATTGACGATCCCTGGCAATCGTGGACTTTTTTCGCCATTTACATAAGCATCTGGAATCAACTTCTTAATGCCAGCGATAAAGGAGTCCCTTAACTCACAAACTTTCTCGGCCTCATAAGAATCTTTTGCTGCCGTTGCGAAGGCAACGATGCTGGGGGTGTTTAAGGTTCCGCTACGTATTTCTCTTTCTTGTCCCCCGCCGTGAAGCAATGCTGGAATTTCATAAGCACGACGCAAAATCAGTGCACCAATTCCAAGTGGTCCTCCTACTTTATGCGCACTAATTGTTAGCGCAGTAACTCCGCAATCTTTGTATGACAAGGCGGTCTTTGTGAAACTCTGAACAGCATCCGTATGAACTGGAATATCTCCTGCAATTTCAACAATTTCTTTTATGGGTTGTAACACACCTGTTTCATTATTGGAGTGCATAATCGATATCACAGAGATTTCAGAACCACGTTGCGAGACTAAATTTCGTAGAAAATCTAAATCAACCACACCCTCTGAAGTGACAGGAGCTTCTATAACTTCTGCACCCTCGTGTGTATGTAACCAGTGGGCAGGATCCAAAATTGCATGGTGTTCAATCGTAGAAATTACAACAACATTTTTGCCATTCTTTTTTCCATTCCAAAACAAGCCCTTAAGAGCGCTATTGTTTGCCTCTGTTCCAGATGCTGTGAAAATAACTTCAGAAGCTAAACAATCAATTCTTTTGGCAATTGCCTCACGGGCATCTTCTAGCGTTTTGCGGGTTGCGCGACCATGAGTGTGCAGACTTGAAGGGTTACCGAGTTGTTGTAACTGCTCTGACATAGCCGAGAAAGCAGCAGGTGACATTGGAGTCGTTGCTGCATGGTCTAAATAGATCGAAGGCACGAGCCTAAGTCTATGACTTGTGGGCTTTGATGCCTTCCGTTGCCTTTGGCAGCACAGCAAATAGATCGCCTACTACGCCAAAATCTGCAATTTCAAAGAGTGGGGCTTCAGGGTCCTTATTGACTACAACAATCGTCTTACTGGTCTGCATGCCAGCGCGGTGTTGGATCGCACCTGAAATTCCATTAGCAACGTATAACTGCGGGCTAACAGTCTTGCCAGTCTGTCCGACTTGATATGAGTGTGGATACCAACCCGCATCAGTTGCGGCGCGCGATGCACCAACGGCTGCACCCAAGACATCTGCAAAGTTTTCTACAGCACTGAAATCACCATTTGTGCCACGGCCACCTGACACAACAATGTTTGCTTCAGTTAACTCTGGGCGACCACCTTGTACTGGAGGTTGTGAAGAGGTAACTGTTGCTTTCTTTGATGCATCTGCCACGGTAAATGAAAGTGTTTCAACACTTGGTGATGATGGGGTTGTATCAGCATCAACTGAATTTGGGCGCACAGTAATAATTGGTGTGCCATGGGAAACCTTTGAATGCACTGTAGTAGAACCACCAAAAACCAACTGCGTGGCGGTGATGTCCGCTGAGACATCTACAGCATCGGTAATAATGCCAGAACCTGACTTAACCGCTGTGCGCGCAGCAACTTCCTTGCCAAATGCGTGTGATGCAACTAGAACTGCTGCAGGTGCTTGGGCTGCAATAATTTGTGCCAAAACATCAGCAACTGCTGCAACACCATTTGCTGCAAATGCATCTGATTCAACAACAATAATTTTTGCAATTGGGCCGCGATTAATACCGGCTGCATATGTTGATCCCTGACCAACAGGTGCAAGCACAATTGCTGTTACTTCGCCAATACGTGCGGCAGCTGTTGCTAATTCAGCATTTGTCTTGGTTGCCTTTGTGCCTACAAAGTCAGCCAGAATCAATACGTTGCTCATATCAACTTCTTTTCTGCTAGGTATGCAACCAGTTGTTGACCACCGGTTCCATCATCTGTGACCTTAATTCCTGCCGCGCGGGCTGGACGCGGTGTTGCATCGGCAACTAAAGACCAGGCAGCTTCTGCTGAAACTCCCACTGCTGCTAAATCTCTCGTTTCAATTGCCTTCTTCTTTGCTGCCATGATTCCCTTAAATGATGGATAACGTGGCTCGTTAATCTTTTCCACGACAGAAATCACACAAGGGAACTGTGCGTGCATTTCATCAACGCCTGCCTCTGTTACTCGTGTAATTGAAACTTTGCTCGCAGCAGGATCCACCTCAACCTTTGAAGCAAAGGTAAGTTGGGCTGCATTGAGACGTTCAGCCAACATCGCAGGCACAACACTCATGCGCGCATCAGTTGACTCTGTTCCACAAATAACTAGATCGAAGCCACCTTTTTCAATTACAGCTGCCAAAACAGCCGAAGTTGCGAGCGCATCTGCACCTGCAAGCTGTGGATCAGTCACCAAGATCGCATCGTTTACACCCATTGATAATGCTTTGCGTACAGCTTCAATTGCGCGCTCTGGACCCATTGAAATTACTGTGATGGTGTTACTGCCGCCTTCTTCATTTCCACCATGTGCTTCGGCGATGCGTAACGCCTCTTCAACTGCGTATTCATCAAGATCATTGAGAACTGCATCAACATTTTCTCGATCGAGAATTCCATTGACCATTTTCTTTTCAGCCCACGAGTCTGGGACCTGCTTTACGCACACGGCAATCTTCATGGGGCAAATGTTACTGGTCAGTAACCCTAATTGGCTACACAATCACACTGGAATCAACCCTTCTTTTGAGCCTACACAGGGCAGGATGACGCCCATGCTTCCTGCAGATCCCCGCACCCTTGGCTCCACAGCGACGGAAGGTGGCACCAACTTTGCGATCTGGAGTAACGCGGCAGATGCCATCGAGCTATGCCTCTTTAATGAGGTCAATGGCGCAATGGTTGAAACCCGCTTTGCAATGTCCCATCGCAATGGGCCAATCTGGCACGGATATTTAGCAGGAGTACGAGCTGGCCAACGTTATGGATATCGCGTCTATGGTCCTTGGCTTCCAGAACATGGTGTTCGTTTTAATGCTGCAAAGTTATTACTTGATCCATACGCGCATGTGATTGACGGTGAAGTTACCTACTCCCCTGAAATTTATGGTCACGTGGCAACAGATTCATATGGCGCTGGTGATGTGAATCTACGGGATGGCAGAGATAGTGCGGGCAAAGTTCCCTACTCTGTTGTAACGGATCATTGTGCTCGTGAAGTTCTGCGCCCGCTAGTTCCTTGGGCAAAGACAGTTATTTATGAAGCACACGTTAAGGGGTTAACAGCTTTCAATAATGAAATTCCTGAACAGGAACGCGGAACATATAAAGCCTTGGGTCATCCCAGCACAATTGCGCATTTAAAATCTATTGGAGTTACAGCCCTTGAGTTGTTGCCAATTGCCCAATCAATCACAGAGCCTGCAGTTTATAGTCGAGGTCGAATAAACCATTGGGGTTACAACTCACTTTTGTTTACCGCCCCACACCGTGCCTATGCCAGCACTGATGATCCAATTGCCGAACTGCAATGGGCAGTTGATCAACTACATGCTGCCGGCATTGAAGTGATCTTGGATGTTGTCTATAACCACACCGCCGAAGGTGGAATAAATGGACCAACGCTTTCCTATAGAGGAATAGATAATCACGCCTACTATAGACACGATTCCAACGGGAACTATTTAGATGTGACCGGTTGCGGAAATACCTTTGCGGCAAGTCAGCCACATTCTGTTCGCCAAATTGTTGATTCGCTACGTTGGTGGATTGATGTTATTGGTGTTGATGGCTTTCGCTTTGATTTAACAACCGCTCTCTACACAAGTGAAAGTGCTTTTAATTCATCGCTTATGGCTGCAATTGGCGCAGATTCTGTTCTACGTAACTTCAAAATGATCGCCGAACCATGGGATATATCTCGCTATTCGCTAGGCGATTTTCCGCATCCTTGGCGCGAATGGAACGATGCCTATCGTGACTCGGTTCGCCAGTTTTGGTTAGGTGATCTTGCGCGTGGATATGGTGAAGGTGTTTCAGATATCGCCTCTAGCATCAGCGGATCCAGCAATGTATTCCACTATCGCGGTCCCACATCATCGATTAACTTTGTTGCAGCTCATGATGGTTTCACAGTCCATGACATGGTTACCTATAACCACAAGCACAACGAGGTCAACTGTGAAAACAACAAGGACGGAAGTGATTCAAACCGTTCCTGGAATATTGGTCACGAAGGTGAATCTCTGGATGTTGGAATCAATGAGATTCGAACTCGCATTAAGAAATCTTTGGTGGCAACTTTGATGCTCTCTTCGGGTGTGCCAATGTTGAATATGGGTGATGAAGTCAATCGAACCCAAGCCGGCTCAAACAATGGATACTCATTGCCAATCAATCACGAACTAAAGAGTGATCA
This sequence comes from Candidatus Planktophila sp., assembly GCA_044233285.1. Lineage (GTDB taxonomy): Bacteria > Actinomycetota > Actinomycetes > Nanopelagicales > Nanopelagicaceae > Planktophila. Next base: position 6,879 of record JBIIKH010000018.1, read on the forward strand.
GGCATTTAATGGAGGTTGGGCTCTGCCGTGGCAGCTAGATGGCGTGCAGGCAGACATGCTCGCTGCGGTGCAATCTCTAGCTCAAATTCGCGCAACTTATTTAGCAGATGTTGCTTCAGAGTTCTTCACGGGTGCTGTTGATGAAGGGACAAAGCGTAAAGATATTGCTTGGTTTTCACTGGGCGGAAATGAAATGAGCGATGATCATTGGCGCGACGAAGAAAAGAGAAGTATTACGGTATTTGTTGAGGCAGATCCGACGAAAGGTCTACTGCTCATGCTTAATTCTTCTCGTGAAGTAACAACGTTTACATTGCCAGATGCCAGCTGGGGCGAAACTTTTAGGTGCATATTCGATGCATCAAAGAATGTCGCAACATATGAACCAGTAATTGCTGCGCCTGCTTCAACAATTGAAGTTCCAGAACACAGCGTGCTTGTTTGGCTCGTGTCTCGTACTAGATAGTAAGTAAGTAATCCCAGTAATATCTGCATGTGCTCGCAATCATCGCTCCAGGACAAGGTTCACAAACTCCAGGAATGTTAAACAGTTGGATACAAGATCCAACACTCAAAAAGCTCATTGCTACATGGTCAGAAACGATCGATTTGGATCTGTTACATCTTGGAACTACTGCAGATGCCGATGAAATTAAAGACACTGCAAATGCACAGCCTCTCATTGTTGCAACCTCACTTTTAGGTGCTCACGCTCTTGGAATCAAGAAATTTGCTGTCACATCCGGCCATTCCGTAGGCGAATTAGCAGCCGCAGCTCTTTCTGGGGCAATCTCTGAGATTGATGCGTTAAGAATTGTTCGTACTCGTGGAATTGAGATGGCAAAAGCGGCAGCCACATCCCCTTCAGGTATGTCTGCAATTCTTGGCGGAGATCGCACTGAAGTCTTGGCCGCAATAGCTTCGCTTAATTTAGTTGCAGCAAATGACAATGGTGCAGGACAAATTGTTGCCGCAGGTGATCTTCAAGCACTTGCATCGCTCAATGAAAATCCACCGGCAGGTGCACGGGTTAGAGCTTTAGCCGTTGCCGGAGCTTTTCACACTGCCTTTATGCAACCTGCGGTCCAACCACTAAATGATTTAGCTTCATCGATTACAACTCACCCGCTTTCTATTCAAGTAATTTCCAATAAAGATGGACAAGCAGTTACTGATGGCTTTGAAGCGCTTAGTCGAATCGTCAATCAGATTGCCAACCCAGTCCGCTGGGATCTATGCATGGAAACCATGAAAACTATGGGTGTAACGGGTGTCATTGAACTACCCCCAGCCGGAACTCTGGTTGGCTTACTTAAGCGCGCAACTAGTGAAATTGAAACCTTTGCTTTAAAAGGCGCTGAAGATTTAGAAGCGGTACGAGAGTTTGCAGAAAGGCACGCATGAGCATCAAGGTTGCACCAACCGGTTACAGCAGAATTTTGTCTGTTGGCACATATCGCCCCCAGCGGGTTGTTCCAAACTCCGAAATTGTCGACCGGATCGATTCGACTGATGAATGGATTCAACAGCGCACTGGAATTGAATCGCGACGCTTTGCCGGAGATGATGAAAATGTGATTTCCATGGCAAAAGCTGCCAGCGAAATGGCTTTGAAACGCGCCAACTTAACGATTCTAGATATCGACACAGTCATTCTTGCCACCATTTCATATCCTTTTCAAGCACCGAGTGCGGCGACAGAACTGATTAACGAACTTGGCAATCCAAAAGCGGCAGCCTTTGATATCAGCGCAGCATGTGCAGGTTTTTGCTATGGCGTTGCCATGGGAAGTGACTTGGTTCGATCTGGAACTTCTCGGAATGTATTAGTAATTGGGGTTGAAAAACTATCCGACTACACAGATCCCGATGATCGCGCTACTGCATTCATTTTTGCTGATGGAGCAGGGGCAGTAATTATCGGCCAAAGTGACCAACCGCGAATTGGGCAGACTATCTGGGGATCGGATGCAGACTCTCGTGATGCGATTACATTGACTCCATCATTTCTAGATTATAAAAACAATCCTGACAAAGGTGTTGGGGAACTTGGTTGGCCAAATATTTCGCAACAAGGTCAAGTTGTATTCCGTTGGGCTGTTTATTCAATGAGCAAAGTTGGCTTGAAAGCACTTGAAGTGGCAGGTGTTACTGTTGACGAACTCGGTGCATTTATTCCGCATCAAGCAAATATTCGAATCATCGAGACAATGGCAAAAGAAATGAAAATTCCTGACTCTGTTTTAATTGCTGATGACATTCGAACAAATGGAAATACCTCAGCGGCATCAATTCCATTAGCTATGGACCGAATTTTGGAAGAGCATCCTGAGTTGCATGGGAAGTTGGCACTGCTCATCGGCTATGGAGCGGGTTTGGTATATGCGGGTCAGGTAGTTGAACTTCCGCCTAAGCCATAAAATTTATTGAGATTTAGGCCACTTACGGCGTGCAATACTAGTAAGTAAGAGCGCATTTGATACACAATAAACACCTTGCACGCCCGATCGATCTAGAAGAGGACATAAAGACAATGGCACTTGCACAAGCAGATGTACTTGCAGGACTCAAGCAAATAGTTGAAGAGGTAGCGGGCATTCCTGCTGCATCAGTTGAATTAGACAAGAACTTCACTGACGATCTAGATGTTGATTCACTCAGCATGGTCGAAGTTGTTGTTGCTGCCGAAGAGCGCTTCGGAGTAAAGATTCCTGATGAGAGCGTTGAAGATTTAGTAACAGTTGCAGACGCGGTAAATTTCATAGTTAACGCATCTAAGTAAGTTTTCAAACAATGACTCGTCGTCGTGTTGTTGTCACTGGATTAGGTGCAACCACCCCTCTAGGTGGAGATGTGGCAACTACTTGGGCTGGGTTATTGGCCGGTAAAAGTGGTGTGCGATCTCTAACTGAGGATTGGGCACAAACAATCCCGGTGACTTTCGCAGCCCGAGTTGCAGTTGAACCAACTGAGCAAATGGAACGCGTTGAAATCAGACGCCTTGATCGCTCCGAGCAGTTCGGATTAATCGCATCCCGTGAGGCCTGGAAAGATGCTGGCTCACCTGAGATTGATAAAGAACGACTTGGTGTTGTCGTTGCATCTGGAATCGGTGGAGTTACAACACTGCTAGAGCAATACGACATTTTAAATAGTAAGGGTGCCAGATTAGTTAGTCCTCACACCGTGCCAATGCTGATGCCTAATGGCCCGGCTGCAAATATCGGCCTTGAATTAAAAGCTCAGGCAGGAATCCACACACCTGTCAGTGCCTGTGCATCAGGTGCTGAAGCAATTGGTTATGCATTTGAGATGATCCGAAATAACCGCGCAGATATTGTTGTGAGCGGCGGGGTTGAGGCTGCTTGTCATGCACTACCGATGGCAGCATTTGCTGCAATGAAAGCTTTATCAACGCGCAATGACGATCCAGCTCGAGCATCACGTCCATATGATGTGAATCGTGATGGCTTTGTTCTTGGCGAGGGTGGCGGAATTCTTGTTCTAGAAGAGTATGAGCACGCTATTGCGCGTGGTGCAAAGATTTATTGTGAGATTGCAGGTCAAGGCTTGTCATCTGATGGTTATCACATTGCAGCCCCTGACCCTTCTGGTGCTGGAGTGCAGCGCGCAGTGAAGTTTGCTTTAAGGGATGCTGAGTTAACAACTGCAGACATTGTCCATTTAAACGCTCATGCAACCTCTACGCCGGCAGGTGATGTTGCCGAAGCAAATGCTTTGCGAGCAGCACTTGGAAAAGATGCAGATCATGTCGCTGTTTCTGCAACCAAATCAATGACAGGTCACTTACTTGGCGGGGCCGGTGCTATTGAATCTGTCTTTATTGTTAAGGCGCTGCAAGACCGTATGGCTCCCCCAACAATCAATATTGATGAACTAGATCCAGCTGTAACTGTCGATGTAGTGCGAGATAAGCCTCGGGCATTGCCTTCAGGGGATATCGCAGCGTTAAATGATTCATTTGGTTTTGGTGGACACAACGTTGTATTGGCTTTTAAGAGCTTATAAATGTCACCTACATCCAATGATCCCCGCGATCCGATTTCACGAATCGCACGGTTGGTCGATGGCGGAAAGTTTGATTTTCTAATCCCTCGAACAGAGTGCGGAATAATTGCTGTTTCTGCAACAGTAAAAGGAAATAGAGTTGTCATCTTTGCATCAGATGCCACAATTAAAAGTGGAGCACTCGGAGTTGATGGATCCAAGGTAATTGTTACTGCCTATAAAGCTGCAATGGGCGCGCAAGTACCGATAATTGGTATTTGGCATAGTGGTGGCGCGCGTTTAAGTGATGGCGTGGCATCCCTAGATGCCTTCGGTGAAGTTTTTCAATCAATGATTTCGGCAAGTGGTCGCATTCCACAACTTTCTTTAGTTCTTGGACCAACTGCAGGTGGAGGGGCATACGGACCTGCACTAACAGATGTTGTTGTTTTAGCACCCGAAGGTCGCATCTTTGTCACAGGCCCAGATGTTGTGAAGAGTGTGACAGGTGAAGATATTGATATGGCGCTGCTAGGCGGGCCGGAAGCGCATAAGAAAAACAGCGGACTTGCCCACGTAATAGCTGCAAGTGAAGATGAAGCAATAGAAGATATTCGAACATTGACAGCACTTTTTGCTAATCAAGGATTCATGAAAGAACAAGTTGAAGACATTGATCTATCTGTCTTTGTTCCAGAGCTAAAGGTTCGCACCTATGAAGTTCATCCATTAGTTGATGCGATTCTTGATGAGGATTCTGAACATATCGAGCTGTTATCTATGTGGGCCCCAAACATGACAACGATCCTAGGAAGATTAGGGGGCGCAACAGTTGGCGTTCTTGCTAATAATCCTGCCCACCTTGCAGGAGTGTTAGATGCAGCAGCAGGTGAAAAAGCAGCAAGGTTTGTGCGCACCTGTGATGCCTTTGGAATTCCACTGATTGTTATTGCAGATGTTCAAGGTTTCTTACCTGGTGCCGGGCAAGAGTGGGAAGGTGCGGTACGAAGGGGTGCGAAGTTATTGCACGCATTTGGCGAATCAGTTGTTCCAAGAGTTACCTTGATTACTCGCCGCGCCTATGGTGGCGCTTATGTTGCCATGAACTCAAAATCACTCGGTGCTACTCGCGTATTTGCCTGGCCTCAAGCAGAAGTTTCAGTTATGGGCGCAGTGGCTGCCGTGCGTGTACTGCATCGTCGACTATTAGCTGATATTCCAGCCGAGCAACGTGAATCAATGGAGCTAGAACTTGCAGCAGAACATGAGAAGGTTTCAGGTGGCGTTCTCAAGGCAATTGAAATTGGCGCTGTTGATGAAATGTTAAACCCTGCACAAACGCGAAGTGCGCTAGCAAAAACAATTGCTAACGCACCGCACCGCCGTGGATCCCACGGCAATATTCCGCTTTAACTCTTAAATGTCACCGAAACAGTTGCAGTAACTGTTTTTTCAATTGTTGATGTGTCATAGGCACCGTAATCAGCGGTCATTGTTGAATCTGGAGTAGTTATTTGAATCGGACCAGCCTTCACATTCACCAACGCTCCGATTTTTCCACCAACAGCCTCTGTCAACGCTTCTGCGCGAATTTTGGCATCCTTCATGGCTTCTGACATTAACTGCGGGCGAAGCTCTGGCAAGTTTGAAATGTAGTACTGAGGACCATAATTATTGGCATTAATGCCGGTTGCAAGTAGTGATCCGATACCTTGGCTGAGCTTTGAAATTAACTGAACATCTTTTGAGCGGACTGTGACTTCGCGTGAAGCACGATAGGAAAGAATGCGCCCAGTTGCATTTCCGTTGCTGTATTCCTCGTTGGCATAGGTTGACACTGCGCCAAGGGTCAAGCCATCAGTTGGAATTCCACCTTGTGTTAAGTACTCTGACAGAGCAGCAACATCAGCATCAACTTTCTTAACCGCAGTTGCAACTGTTGGTGATGAAAGTGAAACGCTCAGAACCCAGACTGCGTTATCTGCTGTCGCTGTTGTCTTTGCAGAACCAGTAACGGTAATGCCATCACTGCTGCGAGATTCAAATCCAGATCCGACTCTCATTAATCCGCCACCGAGGGCCAGTGAAAGGATTACTGCAGAAATAATTATGGTGACCGCCTTGCGGCGCTCCACCGTGATAATTGGGCTTTCATTTAATTGAGTCATGTTTATATCTTAACCATTAGATTGCACGAAGGCGTGGCACTTCTTGAAGGTCAACACTCCTAAATCGATCTAAATCGCTTTCCCATGAATTTCCCACTATTGCTGCAATTCCTTCGCGAATTGCCTCCTCATCAAATGTCTTTTCAAGAATTGCACTTAATTGGTTTTCATTGATTAAAACGGCACCTGTTGGGTCAACGAGGGCGCGATGTATCCCGAGCTCTGGGGTGAAGCGAAATAGCTCGCCACCTGATTCTGTTCCTTCAATGACTTCAAAATTTAAGTAATGCCAACTTCGTAGCGCACTTGCGATCTCGGCAGCGGCCCCTTGTGCTCCACGAAACTCAAGTTGTGTACGAAATGTTCCGGGCATTAACGGTTGCGGATTCCACGAGAGCTTTATCCAATTACCCAAGACGGTTTGGATCGCCCAATCAATATGGTGGCGCAGGGCAGAGGGCGCAGAGTGAATAGTTAAGAAACCTCGAACCTGTGACGGCTTTGAAGGCGGGGTTAAACGTTCCATGGTTCTCCTAGCAAGATGCGCCTAATGCGACCTTCCCCAGCGGCATTTTCGCGTCCCAATTGCTTGGTGAACACCTCAATTACACACCCTTGAGCCTAAAACTGTCTACTCCCCCTTTAGGCATTCGAGGCAGTTGGAGGTAGAGTTGACCTCAGTCGGACGCTTAATCAGTACCCGTTTCATGTTTTGCATAATCGGTATCGCTGGAGCAAGAGGAAGACCGTGATTCGAGGATTTCTCGAAACACCCACATATCGAAGGAAATAAATACATGGCAACAGGCACAGTTAAGTGGTTCAACTCTGAAAAGGGTTTCGGTTTCATTGCAGTTGATGGTGGCGGACAAGATGTTTTCGTTCACTACTCAGCAATCCAAGGAAACGGTTACAAGTCCCTTGAAGAGGGTCAGGCAGTTTCATTTGAGGTCGTACAGGGTCCAAAGGGTCCTCAGGCTGATGCAGTAAACCCTGCCTAATCAACACTAACTTATAAAAAACCCCGCCGGGTAACTGGCGGGGTTTTTTATTTCACTTCTTAGGTAGCGGCGGGATCTCGCCAACTTTTAATTTACGAGCATTAACTTCTTTGACTGGAGATAAATCTTTTCCAGCTTTCCATGCATCTAAATATTTCCATGGCAACACTTCGCCGCGTCGAACCCACCAAATATCAGCTGGTGTTGGCCATGAAATACCAAAGTGAAGATGTGGCGCAGTACCTCGCGCACTACCCGTTGATCCAATAGCACCTAACAAACGTCCAGCTTTCACAGACAAACCAGGTTGAATGCTTGCAGGAATCGAACGAAGATGAGATCCGTAATAGCGCACACCATCAGTACCAATAATTGACACATACAACCCACCACGGTCAATTCCTAAATTTGTCTTACCGCTCCACTTATCGATTCGGTTAACTTCATCGACAACGCCATCGATAGGTGCAACAAATTTACAACCAGCTTTAGTCAAAATGTCAGTGGCTGCGTAATCATGGTGAGCGCGCGCATAGTTAGCTTCGCAGTCGGCAACTGGGAAGAGATAAACCGGGGCTGCTTGTGCGGGCGCGGAAGGGAAAAAGGTCAACAATAAAACTAGGGATGTTAAACGCCGTAACTTCATGCACCTAGGTTAATGCCGCACGATCCAATTTCGCCGTAACTACCATGTGGGGAACAGTGAGCGCCCACACAACAATCAAAGCCATCCAGAAGAACTCATCAGAAAAACTCTTGCCATTGAGTGCCATAACACCCGCTACCAGAAAGGTGCCAACTAGGGCTGGCAAGCCAGGAATGACTGCACTTGTAAAGGCTTGTCTGTTTAGCCCAGTATTTAAACGCTCGATACTTCGTGGAAGCGACAAAGTAAGTCGCGCGGTGTGGCGCATCGCATGCCAACACCCAAAATAGACAGCAAATGCAATCAATGGTGGTGCCAGATGAGCTAACAGCAAAAGAAGAGTCAGATCCAAACCTTCTCTATATCTTTTCCCAATCAACATGAGGGCGATTGAAACGAGTGCGAAGCCGGTAACAGTTACCAATATTTCTGAATCAAATCCTTGATGCCAGTTAATCAAAGCAGGGTTCACAGAAGCCAGCGCATCGGTGCTGGCTGAATTAACTAATGGAATAAATACCGGGGTGAATCCTGCAGCAGGAATATAGAACCAACGATTAAGTTTTTTCTCAGGTTGCGTTCGCTTATCGATTTCACTAATAAAGGCTGCATCACCAATACCGAAGTGGATCGCACTCATGAACAAAACAATGATGAAGCCAAATACATTGAAATTTAGGATTCCAAATACCGCCACCACAGCGACGGCAACATAAATAATAATAAATAGCGCCATCTTTTTTGGCTGCGCCTTAGGCAAGGTCACCAGGTGATCTAGGGCTCCATGGGGAATACCAATTGCTAAAGCAATCACCGCTATAACAACCTGCCATCCCATCGAACTAGCATCTAGGACCTGGGAAAAAATCAATGAGAGCAGGATGCCGGTGGCCACAGCCACAGTTGAAAACAGGCGAACCTGTTTGAAGAGCACAACCACGTTCTCGTGCATGTCTCCCCCTTTTCGACAACCCTACCAAAGGTAGATGTGAGAAGATCTGACGTGGAAAAATTCGGATACATGGCGATGCTCGTCTTCACAGTCTGTGGCTCATTTTGGCTTGAAGTATTTCTAAAGACCGGAGTCTTGAGACGATGGAAGAGAGCACTTCTTAGCATCCTTCCGGTTAGCTTCTTTTTTCTTGTGTGGGATGCCTATGCAATCGCGCAAGGGCATTGGTTTTTCAATCCAGAAAGAACGCTAGGCATTAAAGGACCTTTTGAAATTCCATTAGAAGAGTTTCTCTTCTTCATAATTGTTCCGATGGCAGCAATCTTGACCATTGAAGGTGTCACAACAGTTAAGCCTCATCTTCGCGAAAAAGAGTTCGGAAAGGATGAGGAGAAGTGATATATAGCGACATTGCCATTGCCGCCTTCTGCATCTCAATTGTGGTGGATTTGTTCTTGTTTAAAAACTCACTTCTTACACGCCTAGCTTTCTGGCTTTCATACATGATCATCCTTCCTTTTCAATTACTCACAAATTGGTGGTTAACTCATGAGCGAAGTGATGGACAAGCCATTGTCATGTATGACGAAAAATCAATTATTGGTCTCCGCATTGCTTCGGCCCCAATAGAAGACCTCTTATTTGGTTTTGCTCTTATTTTGACAGTAATGGGCATGTGGGAGTTCTGGGGTCGCAGAGGATTCCAGCGCAACAAAAAACTACAGTAAAGTTCACCCGCAAGGGGCGGTAGCTCAGTTGGTTAGAGCCCGGAACTCATAATTCCGTCGTCGTCGGTTCGAGCCCGACCCGCCCCACTGAAAAGATTTAATCTCAGAACTACAAGAAAGTTACAGACGTATGACGATAACCTCCACGCGAGTCGCAACTGAAGCAGATGCAAAAGCAATTGCCGATCTTGCCAATGAGCATGAGTTAAGTGTTGACAGTAAGAGCAGCTTGTTCAGTGAGCAAGGAGCGTTGGACTTTGTTGCAGGCTATATCGATTCTAGCCCGGCTTACTTGTTGAGTCTTGATGGTGAGTCTGGCTTCTCGGCTGTTGTTAACTTGCATCCTGATTCTGTTAGAGGTCGTTACTTCACAGATGTTTATGCAAGTCCTCAGATAGAGAACTTAGAAAACATTGTTCTATGGGCAATTGAATTAGCGGAATCAGAGCATCCAAGTTGGGATATTTGGCCTGGAGTTAACTCTCTCGACAAAAGATTGCAAGGTGCATGGGCAAGCCATGGATATGAATTTCTGCGTCGTTACTACACCATGAGAATGACGCTCTCTTCTGCGCCTTCTATTCGGCATATTGAGGATCTCGACATCAGAGCAATAGATGTTACAAATCCAGATCTGATTGCCCTTTGGCATTTGGCTCATCAAAACTCATTCTCAAACCACTTTGGGTTTGCTCCAAGAGAGCTTGAAAAATGGCGAGAACTTGTCCTTGATTCAGCTTTGGATCCGAAGGGAGTCTTCCTTGCATTCAAGAATGGAGAACCTGTTGGCTTTTGCCAATGCAACGATGAATACGCCGAAGAAAACAAGGGCTTTGTAAATCTTCTAGGTGTTACTCATGAAAATCAAGGCTTGGGAATCGGTGAGGCGCTTCTGCAGACGGGAATTGCTTATTGCCTTACAAAAGGATACGACTCTGTCGAACTTAATGTTGATACGGGAAATGAGTCAGGCGCGTTAAACCTATATGAAAAGGTTGGATTTAGACCTGAGTCCTCATGGATTCAATTGCATCGACCTAGGTCGTAAGAGCTGCTTCAATTGAAGTGATCAGCATTCTTTGAACTCAAGGATTTGCCTGTTGATTTAATGCGACAAGTAGGCCACGACCGTCATTGAATCCTTAGTACTCCATCAAGGATTCAAATTCGTATTCGTCTACCTTAGTCCCATTAACTAGATACTCAATTTTATAGGGACCTTTATCCAGAGGGATCTTGCTAAAGCTAGCCGTAATGTCACATGTTCCAGTCAAATAGCGGTTTGTTGATTTCTTGACGTCGAGGTTATCTGCAGAAGCGACGACATCACCATTAACGTCATATACCAATGCTTGATAGTTTTGGGACTCATAATCAATGTTGTAACAAAAGAAGTTACCTACATGAATCTTTGCCCCATACATTGGTTTTGAAGCACAACCGGAGACGGCGATCACAATAGTGAAGAATAAAATGGTCCTGGTGAGCATCTTCATTTGGAAACAATAATTGATCATCTGGTGCGTGCGCAATGGAGCAGATAAAGGACATAAAAGAAGGGGGCTAGCCGTTGTACCTAAAAAAAGGTATCTTTTAAGCATGAGTCGGTTGGTAAAAATGAAAGTATCTGTAATGGTCACCGCGGTTTTATTAAATTTAACCTTAAGCGGTTGTGGAAAATCACAGTACGACACTTGCATGGAGTCGTATCAGCGACTAGCTGGTCAAGCAGCGCAGGCTTTGCTTAATGGAGACGAGGCTTTGTCAAGAAGTTATGAGCAGGAGATGTTAAACACGCAGGCAACTTGCAACTTGTTTAGGTAACAGGCCTATGTCTTCGTACATTGCATAATCTCCCTAACACTTGTCTAACACCCTCTAGAAACCTACTGAAACTACACGGTACTTAGAGACACTAATCAAGCGTAAAACAGTTATTCTAAAGACATGCAGGTACGCGTAGAGTCATAATTAGACAGACTCATAATTCCGTCGTCGTCGGTTCGAGCCCGACCCGCCCCACTTACAGTTAGAAGTATTAGATCGCTTGGTGTGAAGTTGGATCGATCCAGCCCCGCATTGAAAGGGTGCTTGCCTTTTCTTTAGGTTGCGAAATTGTAATTGCAGATGAACCTGTTGGTGTTGTTGTAATAGCTTTTGACAGATCATCACTTGAAACTGTGAACTGGAAACCAGATTCTTTACCATTGATATCCGAGAGCGAATAGGTAACTGTTGATGCAGCAATTGCTGCATATGCTGCTGCGCATCCAACACACATAGAGGACTCCTTAATAGTTAAAAGAATTGTAGGCAGAGATTTGGCCTAAATCAAGGTTCCAGCTAGGCATTAAAATCAGTGTCTAGGGACAATTCACCCTTAATTGTTAAACACTAGGCACGCAGGGGCACGCGTAGAACCATAATTACACCCACTCATAATTCCGCCGTCGTCGGTTCGAGCCCGACCCGCCCCACTTCTTTTAAGAGTTTGATTAAACAGATGAATCGGAATTGCCTCCTGCTAGCCTTGGCTTATTGACGTAGGAAGCACACGAGCACCCACTGGTACTTACTCAATAATTCTCCCAAATCCCTCTCGCATCGATTGGAACAAGATGAATAACAAGTTGAAGATAGCGATCAAGATTCTTTCCCCACTGCTTCTCTTGGTACCGCTGGCATCTTGTTCAGCAGTTGCCGAGCTGAGTGGAGTCACACTTGATGTTTCGCGCGTTGAGACGATGATTGAAGATGGCGTTCTAGATCAAGGTGGTTTTTACGTTGTGGCCACTTGTCCCGATCCGCTAGTAGGAGAAGTTGGCGACACCCGAACTTGCACCATTGAAGATGAGTACGGCGATGTTGAGTTTGTTGATGTAACAATTCAAAACGCAGAGGGCGACGTTGTTTGGCAAGTTAGAGGTTAAAAACCTTAGTCCAAATCAAAGCGATCAGCGTTCATCACCTTGGTCCATGCCGCCACAAAGTCTTTAACAAACTTTTCCTTGTTATCGTTTTGTGCATAGACCTCGGCGTATGAGCGAAGAATTGAGTTAGAACCAAAGACTAGATCTACACGTGTAGCAGTCCAATCAATTGCACCGGTCTTGCGATCACGGATGTTGTAGAGGTTCTCACCTGCTGGCTCCCATGTGTACTTCATGTCTGTGAGGTTTACGAAGAAATCTGTTGTGAGTGCTCCAACATTCTTAGTAAATACTCCGTGAGATGTGCCGGCATGGTTAGTTCCAAGTACGCGCATTCCACCAATGAGTACTGTCATTTCAGGAGCTGTCAGGCCCATCAACTGAGTTCTATCAAGTAGTAACTCTTCAGGTGTTACTGCGTAATCCTTTTTGACCCAGTTACGGAATCCATCGTGAATTGGTTCAAGGACGGCGTAGCTATTCACATCTGTTTGTGCTTGCGTTGCATCCCCGCGACCTGGTGCAAATGGAACTGCAATTTTCACACCTGCTGCAGCTGCAGCCTTTTCAATACCAATATTTCCTGCCAAGACGATGACATCTGCAATGCTGGCACCAGACTCTTGTGCAATTGGTTCTAGAACTGCAAGAACTTTATTCAAACGTGCTGGTTCATTACCTTCCCAATTACGAGCAGGCTCTAAACGAATGCGTGATCCATTAGCTCCACCTCGTAGGTCAGAACCACGGAATGTGCGAGCGCTATCCCAAGCAGTTGTTACTAGTTCTGCAACAGATAAACCAGTCGCCTCAATCTTTGCCTTAACAGCTGAGACATCATAAGAAGTTGTGCCTGCAGGAATTGGATCCTGCCAAATCAATTCCTCTTGTGGAACATCAGGTCCGATATAGCGAATCTTTGGTCCCATATCGCGGTGGGTTAACTTAAACCACGCACGAGCAAAAGCATCATCAAGTAATGCTGGTTTTTCATGATACTTCTTTGAGATTTCAAGATAGATCGGATCGATGATCATCGCCATGTCAGCATCAGTCATCATTGGGTTATAGCGAATTGATGAATCTTCAACATCTACTGGCTTATCGGCTTCAACAATATTTGTTGGCTCCCATTGATGCGCCCCTGCTGGTGACTTAACAAGTGCCCACTCATGCTTAAACAACATTTCAAAGTAGCCGGCATCCCACTTAGTTGGCTCAGTTGTCCAGGCTCCTTCAATACCGCTGGTTACCGTGTTGCGACCAATGCCGCGCTTGGTGTGGTTGTTCCAGCCCAGGCCTTGCTCAAAAATATCTGCAGCCTCGGGTGCTGGTCCCAATAGAGATGCATCTCCATTTCCGTGGGCCTTACCTACTGTGTGGCCACCTGCAGTTAACGCAACAGTCTCTTCATCATTCATCGCCATGCGTGCAAAAGTCTCGCGGATATGTTGGGCGGTCAGCAATGGATTTGAAACTCCATTGATGCCTTCAGGGTTAACGTAAATTAAACCCATCTGCACGGCAGCCAAAGGATTTTCCAATGAGCTTGCATCTGTAGTGTCTGCATAGCGCTCATCACTTGGCATCATTAATTCAGACTCTGATCCCCAGTAAATATCTTTTTCTGGATGCCACACATCTTCTCGTCCAAAAGCAAAGCCAAATGTCTTTAGGCCCATGCTCTCGTAAGCAATAGTTCCGGCCAAAATAAATAAATCAGCCCAGCTGAGTTTGTTTCCATACTTCTGCTTGATCGGCCATAGCAAGCGACGGGCTTTATCAAGGTTGCCGTTATCTGGCCATGAGTTAAGTGGTGCAAATCTAAAACTTCCAGTACCCGCACCGCCACGACCATCGGCAACACGATAAGTACCTGCTGAATGCCAAGCCATGCGAATCATTAATCCGCCGTAGTGACCCCAATCAGCTGGCCACCACTCTTGTGTTTGGGTCATGAATTGATGCAGATCGCTCTTGAGCGAAGCAAAATCTAAAGTTTTAACTTCATTGCGGTAATCAAAATCTTCACCCAAAGGATTTGTCTTGCGATCATGCTGATGCAAAATATCGAGCTTGAGGGTGTTGGGCCACAAGTATGTGTTTGATTCACTTGTTTGAGTGTTAGCACCGTGTGCTACTGGGCACTTTGCGTCCATGATTCCCCCTATTAATTACTCTGAGTACGCTAATTATGGATGTAATGGTCAAGCCTCGCAATTTCCAAGAAAGTTGAGATCACCCTTCTTACTGCTACCCCTCATTTAGCTCTCTGCTATATGTCTATTAGACAAACCTAGGCGTAACTTTGAGGTATGAGCGATCGAGTCTTACTAGTTATGGACGATGCTTTTGAATTATCGACGATGGCCGCGGCCCTTAAACTGCATGGGACAAATGTAATAGGAGAAGCTCAAAAAAAGTCATCAGCGATTTTGCTCATGCGAAGCATGCAACCCAATGTCCTCTTAATTGATATGCATTTTTCGAATGAACATTCGATTGAAATAGCTTCTGCAATCCGCAAGGAGTCTCCTTCCATTGGCATTGTCATGCTTGTTGCTTGTGCCGACCTTCGATTGCTTGGTGAAATCACTAGTGACATCCCTCAGGGAGCCAAAATTGTTATCAAGAAGTCTATGAATAGCGTCAGTGCCTTATGCGATGTAATTTCAGATTCAAGAAACTTTTCACCCGAATCCCCTGTGACCTGGGTCAATGGCAACATTTCACTTCATGAGAAATCTCTCGAGAATTTAAGGTCGCATTTGACCGATCTTCAGATTGAAACTCTTCGCCTGGTTGCAGATGGCTTAACAAATGCTGAGATTAGTAGGATCAGGTTTGTCAGCGAAAAGTCAGTTGAGCAGGTCGTTTCTAGAATTGCAATGGTGCTAAATGTGCAGCCCGATCGATCAAAGAACTTACGGGTGCAATTAGTTGGCGAATACTTTAAGTGGATAGGCGCGCCTGCCCACTAGCTTTACTGTTCTGAATACAGACACAGGTAAAGTTCTCGCCTATGGAGCTAGAGCAGATTCGCGCGCAATGGAATCAGGTGTTAGACACCCTTGAATCAGAAAATCGTGTTGCTTGGATCGCATACTTTGATGCTCGTTTGAGTAAGTATGACAATGGAACTTTAACTCTAGATTTTTCAGACAGCCGTAAGTTTGCAACTTCACATGAATACTCAGAAACGCGCCCCAATTTGAAGTCAGCGCTCCAGGTGGCAATCAAAAGCACCATCGGTATAGATGTCGAGATTGTTGAGCAATGAG
>JBIIKH010000019.1:0-21520 GCA_044233285.1 Candidatus Planktophila sp.
TACAACCTCAGGGCCGATGCCATCGCCTGCAATAACTGCCAAATTGATTGTTGTCATTACCCCACCAAAGTTACGGAGCGAACAACATTAGCTCCAGTTTCCTTTTTAACTGACTCAGTAATGTCTTCACTGATAACTGAGTCAACTGTGATCGCCATTAATGCATCTCCGCCAGCAGCACTACGTGCTACCTGCATACCTGCAATATTGATGCCAGCTTTTCCTAATGCATTACCAACAGCGCCAACAACACCTGGCTTATCTGAGTAACGAAGGAACAAGAGATTTTCAGTTGGTGGAAGATCCAGATCAAATCCATCGATTGCGATGATCTTTTCAACCTTGCGAATACCCATCAAAGTTCCATCAACGGTAACGATCTTGCCATCGGCAAGTGCTGCGCGAAGTGAAATCATGCTTCGGTATTCAGGGCTTTCTGGATCTGTTGCAACTGCAGATGTGACACCGCGCTCCGCAGCAAGTGCAGGAGCATTGACATATGTGACATCTGACAATCCGCAAGCAAGTAGTGCGCCCTTAAGAGCACTTGTTGCAAGAATTGAAGAATCATGGCCAGAAATATCGCCTCTAACAGTTAAGTCCATGCTTACTGGAGCCTCACCTGCGATTGCTGTTGCAATCTGAGCCATCTTTTCAACCAACGGCAAACTTGGACGAATCTCTTCGTGAATAGCACCACCCTTTACGTTAACCGCATCAGGAACGAGCTCTCCTGCCAGCGCTTTACGAACTGAAACAGCAACAGCGATACCTGCACGCTCTTGTGCTTCATCAGTTGATGCACCTAAGTGAGGTGTTGCAACAACTTGATCCAATGTAAAGAGCGGTGAATCCGTGCATGGTTCTGTTGAGAACACATCAAGACCGGCACCTGCTACCCGACCTTCAGTGATCGCATCAAAGAGTGCCACTTCATCTAGAACGCCACCACGAGCAGCGTTAATGATGCGAACAGAAGGCTTTACCTTCTTTAGCGCTTCAACACCAATCAGGTTTGCAGTTTCTTTTGTCTTTGGCAGGTGAATGGTGATGAAATCTGAAATCTTCAATAGTTCATCAAGTTCAACGAGGCGAACGCCAAGTTGGGCTGCGCGTGCGGGCTGTAGATATGGATCGTATGCAACTACATCCATTCCAAATGCTTGCATGCGATGGGCAACTAATTGTCCAATGCGACCAAAGCCAACAATTCCAAGAGTTTTTTCGAAGATCTCTGCTCCTGTGTACTTGGAGCGTGCCCACTTTCCATTACGCAATGCTGCGTGTGCTGGAGAAATGAAACGCGCAGATGCCATTAGCAATGAGATTGCAAGTTCTGCAGCTGACACAATATTTGATGTAGGTGCATTAACTACCATGACACCAGCAGCAGTTGCTGTAGGAATATCTACGTTATCAAGACCAACACCGGCACGGGCAATTACCTTAAGACCCTTTGCAGCTGCAATTGCTTCAGCATCCATCTTGGTTGCAGAGCGGATCAAAACCGCATCCACGCCTTTAGCAAGTGCTGCTAGAAGTTCTGTTCGGTTTGCACCATCACAGTTAACAACTTCAAAATCAGGACCTAACGCTTCAAGAGTTGCTGGGCTGAGTTCTTCAGCGATTAAAACAATAGGTTTAGCCACGCGCTGCGCTACCTTCTTTGTAATCGTCGCCCTTTGACTGCTTCATCCAAGAGAACATTTTGCGAAGCTCTCGGCCAACAGTCTCGATTGGATGTGATTCACCCTTTGCGCGAAGTGTCTTAAATTCAACTCCGCCGGCTTCTTGGTCATCGATAAAGCGCTTTGCAAATGCGCCGCTCTGGATGTCTGCAAGTACAGCCTTCATGTTTTCCTTAACGTGTGGATCGATAACACGAGGACCAGAAACATAATCGCCGAACTCGGCTGTGTCAGAAACTGACCAGCGCTGCTTTGCGATGCCACCTTCATACATAAGGTCAACGATTAACTTAAGTTCATGAAGGCACTCAAAGTAGGCAACCTCTGGCTGGTAACCAGCTTCAGTTAGAGTTTCGAATCCGTACATAACTAACTGTGATGCACCGCCACAAAGTACTGACTGCTCGCCAAATAGATCTGTTTCAGTCTCTTCCGTAAATGTTGTAAGGATTCCGCCTGCGCGAAGTCCGCCAATCGCCTTTGCATATGAGAGCGTCAATGGCCAAGCACTCCCTGTTGAATCTTGTTCTACTGCAACAATTACTGGAACTCCACGGCCAGCTGCATATTCGCGACGCACCAAGTGTCCTGGACCCTTTGGCGCAACCATGCACACATCTACTGATGCAGACGGCTTGATGTATCCGAAACGAATGTTGAAACCATGTCCGAAGAACAGTGCGTCACCATCTTTAAGATTTGGCAAAATTGAATCTGTGTAGATGTGGCGTTGCAAGTGATCTGGCGCCAAAATCATGATGACTGTTGACTCCTGGACAGCTTCGGCAACACTGACAACGCGAAGGCCTTCAGCCTCTGCCTTTGCACGCGATGGTGAACCATCTTTTAGTCCAACACGAACATCTACTCCACTGTCGCGCAGGTTAAGCGCGTGTGCATGTCCTTGTGATCCGTAACCGATGATCGCGACTTTGCGACCCTGGATGATTGAAAGATCAGCATCCTCTTCGTGATACATCGTTGCTGCCACGGTATTTCTCCATTCGCCTTTGTGTTGGTCTTCTTAGTTTTGGTAATCAGCCTGGCCGCTATCAGCGGTAGGAATACTTTGAGTGCTAAGGGTACGGTCTGCCAGCGAGCCGCTGCCACGCTCAATGGCCACAAGACCAGATTGAGCCAGTTCGCGGATGCCAAAACGCTCTAAAGCGTTAAGCAGGTCACTAATTTTTGCTGCATCCCCAGTTGCTTCAACTGTTAGGGACTCTGCGTCTTCATCAACTATTGATGCTCCGTAGGTCTCAAGGACTGCTTCCACATCAAACTTGTTCTTTGAAGTAGCAGAAATCTTTACTAGTAGCAGTTCTGCTTGCACAGAGTCATCTAGCTTCAGCTCTGCAATGTGGATGACATTGACCAACTTATCCAATTGGCGAATAACTTGTTCTAGTGAGTGGCTCTCGACATTTATCACGATAGTCATTCTTGAAATATCAGGATTTTCAGTTGGACCCACAGCCAAAGAGTCAATGTTGTAGGCACGTCGTGAGAAAAGTCCGGCAACACGTGCAAGTACACCTGGTGAGTTTTCAACTAGAACTGAAAGTGTGTGAGTACTCATTACAGCTCCTGTGAATCCCAGTCAGGCGCTATTTCGCGCGCGATCTTAATATCATCATTTGATGTTCCAGCCGCAACCATTGGCCACACCATCGCATCGCGGAATACTCGGAAATCAACGACAACTGGTTGATCATTAATTGAATTAGCAAGTTTGATAACAGCATCAACATCTTCCATGCGCTCACAAGTTAAGCCGACGCAACCCATTGCATCGGCAAGCTTTACAAAATCTGGAATTCGCTTAGATTCAAGGTTTGTATTTGAATAACGGCCTTCATAGAACAAGGTTTGCCATTGGCGAACCATTCCAAGAGATTCATTATTGATAATCGCAACCTTGATCGGAATATTGTTGAGTGCGCAGGTAACTAGCTCTTGGTTTGTCATTTGGAAACATCCATCGCCATCAATTGCCCACACTGTCGTATCCGGTGCGCCAACTTTTGCGCCCATCGCAGCAGGAACGGCATACCCCATAGTTCCAAGCCCGCCAGAGTTCAACCATGTGCGTGGGTTCTCATACTTAACAAATTGCGCAGCCCACATCTGATGCTGACCAACTCCTGCAACATAGATCGCTTCAGGTCCGGTGATCGCACTAATACGTTCGATTACGTACTGCGGTGACAATGAACCATCTTTAGGTAAGTCATAACCCAATGGGTATGTAGCACGCAGCTTGTTCATCGCAGCTAGCCAAGGAGCAAGATCGGCTCGTCCCTTTGCAAACTCAGCCTTTAATGCAGGTATGAGTGCGGCAATCGTGTGCTTGAGATCCCCCACAACAGGCACATCTGCATATCGATTCTTACCGATTTCGGCAGGATCAATATCAGCGTGAATTACCTTTGCATTAACCGCAAATGTTGAAAGTTTTCCGGTGACACGATCATCAAAGCGTGCACCTAAAGTAATCAGCAAATCTGCCTTTTGCAGTGCTGTCACAGCACCAACAGTTCCGTGCATACCTGGCATGCCAAAGTGCTGCGGGTGACTATCTGGAAATGAACCTAGCGCCATTAAAGTTGTAACAACAGGTGCTCCGAGTAATTCGGCAAGTTGCATTAATTCCTTTGATGCATTCGCTTTGATTACGCCGCCACCAACATAGAAAACAGGTTTTGAAGATTGCGCGATCAGCGCTGCTGCATCTTTAATCGCCTGATTTTCCGGTTCAATTTGCGGATGGTAACCAGGCAAAGATAAATCCTTTGGCCAAACAAAATCTGTTTCCTTTTGCAGCGCGTCTTTTGCAACGTCAACTAGGACAGGACCTGGGCGACCAGAATTGGCGATATAAAATGCCTCAGCTATCGCACGTGGAATATCTTTCGGATCAGTGATCAAGTAATTGTGTTTTGTAAAGGGCATTGTTATGCCGCGGATATCTGCCTCTTGAAACGCATCAGTTCCAATTGCAGCTGAAGGAACTTGACCAGTGATTGCAACTAAAGGAACTGAATCCATTGCGGCATCTGCAAGTGGTGTAACAAGATTTGTCGCACCAGGACCAGAAGTTGCGATACAAACACCAACGCGACCTGTTACTTGGGCATAACCAGTTGCAGCATGTCCAGCGCCTTGTTCGTGCCGCACCAAGATGTGGCGGATGCTGCTATCAAAGATTGGATCGTAGGCAGGAAGAATTGCGCCACCTGGAATACCAAACATCACATCGACGCCGGCTGACTCCAAAGATTGCACGAGTGACTTAGCTCCACTCATCTTCTTGCTCATATCCATCTCCTTTCGCTCTCGTTTTCCTTGCGTACAAACTGTTTGTATGTGAAATGAAAAAACCCCCAGATAACTGAGGGTGGCGCATGATCAATTAGAGATCACGCGCCTTTAAATCACCACCACAAATGTTGTGCTCATGGGCTTATTCTCCAATGAATGAGCCTGTGCGTCAAGGGATGAGATGCACATCTCATATTTTGAGAGAGCTACTGACAGATCGCGCCTTTCGATGCGGACTGAACCAACTTTGAATACTTGGCTAATACACCTTGGGTGTACTTATGGGTCAGAGGCGTCCAGCCAACTTTGCGGGCTTCTAACTCTGCTGGATCAACCAACAAATCTAATGTGCGATTTTTAATGTCGATGCGAACCTTGTCACCATCTTTAATAAATGCAATCGGTCCACCATCAACGGCTTCAGGTGCAACATGGCCAACACATAAACCAGTTGAACCGCCGGAGAAGCGACCATCAGTTAATAACAAGGTTGACTTGCCAAGGCCTGCACCTTTTATCGCACCAGTGATCATTAACATCTCGCGCATACCTGGTCCACCTTTTGGACCTTCATAACGAATTACCACAACATCGCCGGCTGTGATTGATCCATTTTCTAATGCTTCCATAGCAGCTTGTTCGCGCTCAAATACGCGAGCCGGTCCTTCAAAGCTTTCGATTCCGATTCCAGCTGTTTTACATACTGCGCCTTCAGTTGCAAGTGAGCCACCAAGAATAGTGATTCCAACATCTGTAGACATTGGAGAAGAGACTGCCTTCAAAATTTGTCCATCTGGATCAGGTGGATTGATTTCCTTTAAGTTTTCGGCCATCGTTTTGCCGGTAACTGTCAAAACATCTCCGTGCAATAAACCAGCATCTAGTAAGCCTTTAAGAACAACTGGAATTCCGCCAACCTTGTCGACATCGCTCATAACAAACTGACCAAATGGCTTGAGATCTCCCAATAGTGGAACCTTTGAACCAATGCGGTGGAAATCATCCAGAGAAAGATCCACGTGTGCCTCATTGGCTATTGCTAACAAGTGCAACACTGCATTAGTAGATCCACCAAGTGCCATCAAAATTGTGATTGCATTTTCAAAGGCAGGCTTTGTCAAAATATCCCGTGTAGTAATTCCCTGGCGAATGAGCTCAACAACAGCAGCTCCTGATGCAATTGCATATGTGTCGCGGCGGCGATCTACTGCAGGAGGAGCAGCAGAGCCTGGCAATGAAAGTCCGATTGCCTCGCCAATACTTGCCATTGTGTTTGCGGTATACATTCCCCCGCAAGCACCTTCTCCTGGACAGATTGCACGTTCTATTTCATCCACGCGCTCTTTCGTAATCAACCCACGAGCACATGCACCCACCGCTTCAAATGCATCAATGATTGTTACATCCTTGCCATCAACCTGTCCTGGCAATGTAGAACCTGCGTAAACAAAAACACTTGCAACATCGATGCGTGCTGCAGCCATCATCATTCCAGGCAGCGACTTGTCGCAACCAGCAAAGGTAACCATTCCATCTAAACGCTCTGCTTGCATTACACATTCAACAGAGTCTGCGATTACTTCACGCGACACCAATGAGAAGTGCATTCCTTCATGGCCCATTGAAATTCCATCAGAAACAGAAATCGTTCCAAATTGCATTGGGAATCCACCTGCATCAATCACGCCTTGCTTTGATGCTTTTGCTAAACGATCTAAAGACAAGTTGCATGGTGTGATTTCATTCCATGAAGATGCGATGCCTATTTGTGGCTTAACCCAATCAGCATCTCCCATGCCAACTGCCCGCAACATTCCACGTGCAGGAGCTCTTTCGAGTCCATCTGTTACGACCCCTGAGCGCGGTTTCATGTTTGGCATTTGCCAAGTCTAGCCTTCTGAATGTCCAAGGTGGGTTAAGAGGAGAGCGCGCACTTTTGCTGCATCTGCTTGGCCTTTAGTCTCTTTCATAACAGCACCTATTAACGCTCCTGCAGCTGGCAGATGTCCATTACGAACCTTGTCTGCAGTCTCTGCCTGCTCAGCACAAACCTTTTCAATCGCTGCCATTAATGCGCCATCATCATTAACAACTTTAATTCCACGTTTTGCGACAACTTCTGAAGGCTTTCCTTCACCGGCTATAACGCCTTCAACAACTTGTCGTGCAAGTTTGTCGGTTAACTCACCTGCGTTAACAAGTGCCACGATTTCTGCAACATCGGAAGGGGTAATTGCAAGGTCTGCAAGTGCGACATCCTTGTCATTTGCAATACGAGAAATCTCTCCAAGCCACCAGGTGCGAGACTTCGTTGGATCTGCTCCAAGCAACACAGTTGCTTCAACAATATCTAGAACATCTGCGTTAATCATTGCAGCCATTTCCTTATCAGGAACAGCCCATGACTCTTGTAGTCGCTTGCGACGAATTGATGGTCGCTCTGGCAAACCTGCACGCAAGGTTTCAATCCACGCTGCATCAGGTGCAACAGGAACTAGATCTGGTTCTGGGAAGTAACGGTAATCCTCTGCTTGCTCCTTCGAACGACCAGAGCGAGTAAGCCCTGTGTCTTCCTGGAAGTGACGGGTCTCTTGAACCACTCGGCCACCAGCATTTAACAACTCTGCATGGCGAATCATTTCACCGCGAATAGCACGCTCCACAGAGCGAAGTGAGTTCACATTCTTTGTTTCACTACGTGTGCCAAGTTTTTCTGCACCAATTAAGCGCAATGAAACGTTTGCATCGCAACGAAGTGAGCCTTGCTCCATCTTCACATCACTCACGCCTAATGAGCGCAAGATGTCACGGAGTTCTGCCACATATGCTTTGGCAACCTCTGGTGCATACTTTCCTGTTCCAGGAACGATCTTGGTAACAATTTCAACTAAAGGAATACCTGCACGGTTGTAATCAAGAAGTGAGTATTCAGCACCATGGATACGACCTGTTGCACCACCAACGTGCAATGACTTACCTGTGTCCTCTTCCATGTGTACACGCTCTACTTCAATACGAAACTTCTTTGGGCCTTCATCGGTTTCGATTTCCACATCAACATAGCCATCAACACAGATTGGCTCGTCATATTGAGAAATCTGGAAGTTCTTCGGCATATCTGGATAGAAGTAGTTCTTGCGAGCAAAACGCGAGAATGGCGCAATTGAGCAGTTAAGGGCAAGACCGATTTTGATTGTTGATTCAATCGCTTTTTCGTTAACCACCGGCAATGCACCAGGCAAAGCTAAACAAACAGGACAGGTTTGCGTGTTTGGTTCTGCGCCAAATATTGTGCTGCAACCACAAAACATCTTTGAGTTTGTGTTTAATTCAACGTGAACCTCTAGACCCAATACGGGCTCGTACTTTGCAACTACATCATCGTATGAAAGAGTCATCGAGCACCTCCCATGATTGGTGCCTTATCCAATAATGGCGCACCCCACTTGGAAAGTAACGCTGCTTCTAGCGCCGCTCCAACTAAATACATGCGCTCATCTTTCATAACAGGAGACATGATCTGGAAACCAACCGGCAAGCCATCTTCATCAGCCAAACCGGAAGGCAATGACATTCCGCCAATTCCTGCCATGTTTACTGGAATTGTTGCAATGTCATTTAAATACATGGCCAAAGGATCATTAGCTTTCTCACCGATTTTAAATGCCGTTGTTGGGCATGTTGGAGAAACCAATACATCTGCTTTTTCAAAAGCTTTTGTGAAATCTTGAGTGATAAGAGTACGAACTTTTTGCGCGCTTCCGTAATAGGCATCGTAATAACCTGAAGACAAAGCGTAGGTTCCCAAAATAATGCGGCGCTTTACCTCTTTGCCAAAGCCAACTTCACGAGTCAAATTCATTACTGATTCAGCTGATGCCCCATCAACATCGCCTACACGCAGTCCATAACGCATTGCATCAAAGCGGGCTAAGTTAGATGAGCATTCAGATGGTGCAATTAAATAGTAGGCAGCAAGGGCATATTCAAAGTTGGGTGCTGAAACTTCAACAATTTCTGCGCCAGCTTTTGCTAACAATTCAAGTGATTCTTCAAAGCGCGCACGTACTCCTGCTTGGTAGCCATCACCAATTAACTCTTTAACAACACCGATCTTCATGCCCTTTACAACACCAGATTTTGCGGCAGCAACGACCTGTGGAACAGGTGCATTAATACTTGTTGCATCCTTTGGATCATGTCCTGCAATGGCTTCATGTAAAAGCGCAGCATCCAAAACTGTGCGAGCACAAGGTCCTGCTTGATCAAGTGATGAAGAGAAGGCAACTAAGCCATACCGAGAAACTCCACCGTAGGTTGGTTTGACTCCAACGGTTCCGGTTACAGCTGCAGGTTGGCGAATAGAGCCACCAGTATCTGTACCGATTGCAAGAGGTGCTTCAAAAGCTGCAAGAGCAGCCGATGATCCGCCACCTGAACCGCCAGGAATGCGTGTTAAATCCCAAGGGTTATGAGTTGGACCGTATGCAGAGTTTTCTGTCGATGAACCCATCGCAAACTCATCCATATTAGTTTTACCTAAAATAACAATGTCATTTTTCTTCAGGTTTGCAACAACTGTTGAGTCATATGGTGGTCGCCATCCTTCAAGGATCTTTGAACCACAAGTTGTTGGAATACCCTTTTGGGCCATTACATCTTTAAGTGCAAGGGGAACACCTGCTAGTGGTGACAACTTTTCACCCTTTGCGCGCTTTGCATCCACTGCAGCGGCTTGTGCAAGTGCGCCTTCGGTATCAATGTGCAGGAATGCATGAACATCTGTATCAACTGCTGCGATGCGATCAAGATGTGCCTGTGTTAATGCAACAGATGTGATTTCTCCAGCAACAAGTTTTGCTGCCATATCGGCTGCGTTATTGCGAATCATTCCTCACCCAAAATCTGTGGCACACGAAAACGCTGTTCCTCTTGAGCAGGAGCACCAGATAACGCTTCTTCAGGAGTAAGGCTTGGCACCACGACATCTGGACGAAAAACATTGCGAAGTGGAAGAGGGTGCGATGTTGCCTCAACATCTGCCCCAGCAACTTCTTGAACTCGGGCAACTGCATCCAAAATAACAGTGAACTCGTTAGCCAAATCAACTAACTCTTGATCGCTCATCTCAATACGGGCTAGGCCTGCAAGTTTTGCGACATCATCGCGTGAAAGGCTGCTCATAGGTCTTAGTCTAATTAAATTGCGCACTAACTGCGAATTTGCCCATTTCCAGTAACTATCCAAGTAGTGGTGGTCATCGCTTCAAGTCCCATAGGGCCGCGGGCATGTAATTTCTGATTTGAGATACCGATTTCAGCCCCAAAGCCCATCTGCTCGCCATCTGTAAATCTTGTGGATGTATTCACCATGACAGCTGCGCAATCTGCCAAGGCTATGAATCGCTTAACATTCTGATCATTTTCCGAAATTATCGCCTCGGTGTGCTGAGTACCGTACTTTGCAATATGAGCACTTGCTGCATCTACCGAGTCAACGATTGCAACATTAATTTCTAGAGTTCCATACTCTGTGCAAAAGTTCGCATCAGTAGCCAGGGTTGCTGGGATACCAGCACTCTGAGCAATGGCAAGAGTTGCTGCATCTGCATGCAGAATGACTCCAGCCTCGTGTAAGGCCTTAAGTGCAACTGGCGCAAACTCCTTGGCTATCGCAGTATGTAGAAGCAAAGTCTCGGCAGCATTACACACACTAGGACGCTGAACCTTTGAGTTAATAATAATTGGCAAAGCCTTTGAAAGATCTGCAAACTCATCGATATACACATGGCACACACCAGCACCAGTTTCGATGGTTGGAACTGTTGATTCATCAACAACCATACGAATTAGAGCCGCGCTTCCGCGAGGAATTACTAGATCAACCTTGCCACGCGCATTTAGTAAAGCTTTTACGGTTTCACGATCTTCAGATGGAACTAATTGAATAACATCTGGAGAAATCAATGTTGTGGCGAGTGCATCGCGCATCACCCGAACCAAAATCTCATTACTGTGTGAGGCACTTGATGATCCTCTCAGCAGCGCAGCATTTCCTGACATCAACAAAATTACTGCAGCATCAACTGTCACATTTGGGCGTGCCTCATAGACCATTCCAATAACACCAAATGGAACTGAGATTTGTTCCAACTTGATTCCATTAGGCAATGTTGATTGACGCAGCGTGATGCCTAGCGGATCTGGAAGTTCACTTACTTGGCGTGCTCCCCCAGCAATACCTTGGATGCGCTCAGGAGTTAATAAGAGTCTGTCTAATAAAGATGAATTCAACCCAGCGGCACGACCCGCTTCCATATCTATTGCATTTGCACCAAGAATTTCTGCACTACGAGCATCAATAGCCCTAGCAATTGTTTGAAGTGCAGCTTTGCGCTCGGCACCTGTTGCAGTACTCAATGTGCGACCTGCAATGCGAGCAGTATCTGCCAAAGTGTTAATCAATGTTTGTGCGCTCATTTAGATCAACACCAAATCATCTCGATGGACTAATTCCCGTTCATACTCTGCACCTAGTGAAGCAGCCAGTTCCTTTGTAGAACGCCCCAACATCTGTGGCAAATCTTCAGAATCAAATGCAACTAGGCCGCGCGCAATAACCTTGCGATCTGGTCCTACTAATTCAACAGCATCGCCGGCAATAAATTCGCCTTCAACAGCTGTGACTCCTGCTGACAATAATGAAACTCCACGTTCTAAAATTGCAGTTACTGCACCGGCATCAAGGATTAATTTGCCTTGTGGTGTAGTTGCATGTGCAAGCCATAGCAAGCGCGAAGTAGTTTTGCTTTTCTGGGCATGAAAATGCGTTCCATACTCTTCGCCACGCAATGATTTTTCTGCATCAGCTAAAGATGTCAGCAACATTGGAATTCCTGCAGAGGTCGCAATGCGTGCTGCTTCCACCTTAGTAACCATTCCCCCACTACCAACGCCGGAAGATCCCGCACCTCCGAGGGTTGCCGCTTCAATATCTGCAATCACTTGTACTTCTCTAATTCTTTGCGCGCCGGCTTGCGAAGGAGGTGCGTCATAGAGTGCGTCAATATCTGAAACTAAAACCAACAGGTCAGCGTTAATTAATAAGGC
The DNA here is from genome assembly GCA_044233285.1 of Candidatus Planktophila sp. Taxonomy (GTDB): domain Bacteria; phylum Actinomycetota; class Actinomycetes; order Nanopelagicales; family Nanopelagicaceae; genus Planktophila. The sequence continues at coordinate 12,119 of JBIIKH010000019.1, forward strand.
AACAAGTGCAGCAAGGCGATCGTTATCTCCAAAGCGAATTTCGCCAGTTCCAACTGAGTCGTTTTCGTTGATGACTGGCACAACACCTAATTGCAGCAGGCGAAAAAGTGTTCGCTGCGCATTTTGGTAATGTGAACGGCGCACAACATCTTCGGTAGTTAGAAGTACCTGTGAAGCAGTTATCAAATGTCGAGCAAAGCTTTGTGTGTATTGCGCAACAAGTAAACCCTGGCCAACTGATGCAGCCGCCTGTTGAGTGGCAAGATCCTTTGGACGCGTTGTTAACCCAAGTGGTGCAAGTCCTGCAGCAATTGCACCTGAAGAGACAACTACTACTTCAGCGCCTCGTGCTTTGCAGGCAGCAACCACATCTACAAGTGTGTTGACAGCATCTGCATCAAGTGCCGATCCAGCTTTACCGGTAAGAGAGGACGAGCCAATCTTGATGACGATGCGCTGTGCAGAGGTGATCTGCTCTCGGCTCACTTGTCATCTCCGTCCTCGGGTTCTTTCACAATGGGTGCTGAAAGTTTAGGCGTGTGTGGGTCAACAACGTTGTATTCCCATTGCTTGGCGATTTCATCATCACTCAAAATATCTTCAACGCGCTCAGGCATATTCCATGTTGACTCAAGACGTGAATCCTCACCGCGGCGATGCAAATGGCCGGCAAGTTGTTCTGCGCCAGCCTCGATTGTTGGCTCCCAATCAAAGATAACTTCAGTATCTCCATCACCAATGCGAACCTCGCTACCTGCAACAGCGCCCTTCTTGAACAACTCTTTTTCAACTCCAAGTTGTGCAAGACGATCTGCCAAGTAACCAATAGCTTCAGCGTTCTTAAAGTTAGTCTGTCGAACCCATCGCTCAACCTTCTTGCCGCGAATAGTAAATGTTCCATCTGCATTTGCATTGACCAAGAATCCAGAATCATCGACAGCAACCGGACGCAAAATAATTCGTGTGCGCTCTTCTACCCCTGCATCTGCACGATTCTTGGCTACTAAGCGCCCCATTGCATAGATCAAATCTTGCAAGCCCGCGCGCGATGCAGCAGAGACTGGATAAACGTCATAGCCCTTATCACGCAATTCTTGTTCGACCATGTCAGACATCGCTTGGCCATCAGGTAGATCAATTTTATTCAGCGCAATAATGCGAACACGATCTTCAAGTCCGCCGTATAGGGCAAGTTCATTTTCAATAGCTTGAAGATCTGCAACAGGGTTGCGATCTGTTTCTAAAGTGCCGCAATCTAGAACATGCACCAATGCCACGCAACGCTCGACATGGCGCAAGAATTCAAGACCTAAACCCTTGCCTTGAGAGGCACCTGGAATCAGTCCTGGAACATCTGCAACTGTAAATCTAGTTTCACCAGCTTGAACAACACCAAGGTTTGGAACCAAAGTTGTAAATGGATAATCTGCAATCTTTGGACGTGCTGCAGAAACAGCTGCAATTAAAGAAGATTTACCTGCACTTGGGAATCCAACTAATGCAATATCTGCAACGCTTTTTAGCTCAAGAATTAATATGCGCTCTTCACCTGGTTCACCAAGTAAGGCAAAGCCAGGTGCACGACGCTTAGATGAAGAAAGCGCCATATTTCCGAGGCCACCAAATCCGCCTTGGGCAGCTATAAATGTTGTTCCGGTGCCAATCAAATCTGCAATTTGCTCACCATTGCTATCGTAAATAACTGTTCCATTTGGAACTCCAAGGATTAAATCTTCACCTTGATGGCCGTCTTTACGATCACCGTATCCCTGATGTCCTGAAGTTGCTCTGCGGTGAGGCGAATGGTGGAAATCAAGCAAGGTTGTAACGCTTGGATCGACAACTAAAATTACATCTCCGCCACGTCCACCATTGCCACCATCTGGTCCACCTAGTGGCTTAAATTTTTCACGCTTTACAGAAACACAACCATCGCCACCTTTACCGGCAATGGCATAGAGAGTTACGCGATCAACAAATGTTGTCACTTATGAACTCCCTTCGCTAGTTAAAATGTTATTCAATAAAAAAAGCGAGCCGCATGATTACGGCTCGCTCTTTTACAAGAAACCTAAAATTAAGCTACCGGAGCCACATTCACAACGCGACGACCGCGAGCGCGACCGAATTCAACAACGCCTGCAGCTAGTGCAAACAAAGTGTCATCCTTACCGCGACCTACGTTCTTGCCTGGGTGAAAATGTGTTCCGCGCTGGCGAACTAGAATTTCGCCTGCATTAACTTCTTGTCCGCCGAAACGCTTGATGCCAAGGTACTGTGGATTGGAATCGCGACCGTTTCGTGTCGAGGAGACACCCTTTTTACTTGCCATTTACTGTGTCTCCCTTACTTCGCGCCATTGATGGCGGTAATTTTCACACGAGTCAGTTGCGCACGGAATCCCTGGCGACGACGGTGACCTGTCTTGTTCTTGTAACGCAAAATATCAATCTTTGGTCCCTTGAGTTCTTCAAGAACTTCGCCAGTGACCTTTACGCCAGACAAAACCTTTGGGTCTGTTGTAACAGCAGCACCATCTACCACGAGCACAGCAGGGAATGAAACAGTTGAGCCAGCAGCAGCGTCGATACGATCAACGATTACTGTGTCGCCAACTGCGACCTTCTCCTGGCGTCCGCCAGCTTTAACGATTGCGTACACGTGTTACTCCAGTTCATTTTCTAAGCCTTGACCTAAATGAGGTCCGTGGGCAGAGGGTAAGCGTACGCAAGCGTGTGCTTAGCGGTCAAATTGCGAAGAGACGATCCTTGTCACAGCCTTTTCTAGGGCGTAAATGGGGTCACTTGCCGCACCCTTAACTTCAGCATCTGCCTGGGCAATCGCCCCTACCGCATCGGCGATTTGGGCTGGGCTCCAGCGATTTAGCTGCCTTCTGGCCTTATCAATCTGCCAAGGAGCCATACCTAACTGTCCTGCTAATTCAAATGATTTTTGGTTGCGATTGGCACCAGAAACCTTTGCCAAGGAACGAAGCGAAGAGGCAATTGCACTGGTAATCATCACAGGGTCTGTGCCTGTTTCAAGGGCGCTTCGTAAACAAACAAGTGCTGCAGATAAATTTCCATCAAGGGTTGCATCTGCCACATCAAAACCAGTGGTTTCAATTCTGCCTTGGTGATACTTATCAACCATCGCTTCATCAATTAATCCAGAAGGCGCATCTGCTGCTATTTGCCCAACTGCGCCCTGTAGTTCTCGAAGATCATTTCCAAGAGCGCCTACTAATGCTGCAATTGCACCCGCTGATGCCTTTCTCCCCAAATCGAGAAAAAGCGACTTAACAAAATCTTCTTTTTCGGCTTCCTTCTTCAGTGGTTCACATGCAATTATTTCAGGTTGGGCTTTTTTGATTGCATCCAAAAGTGCTTTGCCTTTTACGCCACCTTTATGAACAAAGATCACTGTCGTAGTTGAATCAGGTTGAGCGATATAGCGAGTGATTTCATCGCGATTATCTTCCGGCAAATCTTGCAGGTCGCGGATAATTAATGCGCGTCGCTCAGAAAACAATGAAGGAGCTAAGGCGTCTGCAATATCGCCAACGATAGTGTCAGCCGCAAACAAAGTTGTTATCTCAGCATTTTCATCTTTTAGTTGAGCATTTAATTTAGTTAAAGCGCGATCGGCTAAAGCTGCTTCGGAGCCAAGGATTAAATACAAGGTATTCATTACATCCCCTTTCAACTCCAATAAAACAACCTAATGGTTCCCTTGCTCTTTCGCACCCGCAGATGATGATCCTTAGCTGTGATAGCCAATGCGCCATCTGCGTCCGTTCGAACAACTTGAGTGCCGAGTCTAGTCAAAAAGGCAATAGTTTCAGGTGCCGGATGGCCGTAGGAATTCTTTGCGCCAACGCTAATGACTGCTAATTGGGCAGAAAGAGCCCCCATTAACTCTTTATCTTGATACTTGGAACCGTGATGACACACCTTATATATGTCCACCTTTCGAACCGAAGCCAAAATTTCATGTTGGGCAGGTGGCTCAAGATCACCTGCCGTGAATATGCTCCAATCAGGTGTAGAGATGAGCATCGCAATACTTGAGTTGTTAATCTGCGACCCATCGCCAGGCATTGATTGAAAATCTCTTGTCGTATTTTCGGGCCAGAGGACTTCAAATTGAATCCCTGCGATTTGTGAAACCAAGCCTTTTTGCACTGTAACAAATTCACTCTCGCGCAATAGCGATAGTGCATTCGTGCTTTCTAATAATGGTTGCAGGTTATTGCTGATCCATACCTGCCCCACTTTTCGGGATTGCAAGAGCCCAGACAATCCACCGACATGATCAGCATGAAAGTGAGACAAAATAAGCAAAGGAACCTCTGTGATGCCTAAGTTTCTCAAGCACTTGTTTTCCGCTGCTGGATCTGGGCCAACATCAATGACTATCGCTTGACCATGCTGCAGATTGATAACCATTGAATCTCCCTGACCCACATCACAGTTTGCTATCTGCCAATCCCCTGCTGGCCAACGTTGAATCCAGGTCAATGAAAGAATTACCACCAGTAGAATTGCAGTGCTTCGACGCCAACTTTTCTTAAAGAGCCAAACGAACATAACTATCATGGCAACTATGGCAAATCCAATCTTTCCATTGTGAATAGTCAATACTGGAAATCCTGAACTCCAGTGAGCAATCCCCACAATTGCTTGTGCTGGGACTCTAATGATGTACATCAAAATACTTGTTAGAGCTGGCGCAAATGGTGAGATCACTGCTGCTATAAATCCCACAATAGTTATGGGCCCAACAAATGGTGCGGCCAGCAGATTGGCAATAATGCTCATGGGTGATAAATAACCAGACAGGGCCACCAAAATTGGAGAGCAAAAAACTGTTGCCGCAATAGGTGGGGCCAATGCGCCAGCTAATTTCTGGTGAGTCGGTAGGTTACGTTCAATTAATGGCGCAAATAGGAGTAAACCTGCTGTTGCCAGAACTGAAAGTGCAAACCCTGCGTCTCGGGATTGCCAAGGGTCCCCAAGCACAACAGCGGCGATTGCAAACCCTAGAGCGGGCAAGGAATCGGTAGCGCGCTTTGTTGCAAGCGCAGAAAGTAGAACTGCTGCCATTGCTGCTGCTCGCAATACCGATGGTGAAGGTCGAACCAGTGCAATAAAACAAGAAAGTGCAATCGCAGTTGCAATTATTCGATATTTTTTGTGGCGAAAGAAAAACTGCATACCCCACAAAACAAAACTTGAAACAATTGCAAAATTGGCACCGCTGACTGCAACTAGATGTGTTAGGCCAGATCTCTTCATTTGATCTTTAAATTGTGCGGTTTGTTTGGATGTGTCTCCCAGCACCATGCCAGGTATGAGAGAACCTGCATCACCACTACCCGAATGGTTACGCAATCCAGTTCTGATTGCACCAAGGGCAGATGCCCATCGTGAAGGTGGGGTCAATACTTCACAATCATCGTCAACGATCAACATAGCCGCGACCCGTGACTCGTTGGTTTGAATTACGCGAGCATGAGCCCGGATAGATTGTCCTGGCAGGAGGTCGATTCTTTGCTGAGTAATAACTCTAACCGGCACTCTCAATGCAAAATGTTCATCTTGGATATCAAAAGAAAGTAAGCGGGCAGTAAATGAGTATTTGCCAGTGATAGTTTGATTGGGATCTGTTGTTACCTGAGCTGTGAACTCTATCTGTGAATCAAAGTGTTTAACTATCGAAGATTGCTCTAGAGATGCCTGGCGGATAGACATCGCAGTGGCACCAACAAGAATTGCCACAACAAGAACTAAGAATCTAGCTTTTTTGAATCCAAATGGGATCGCAATGATCGCAGCGAAACAAATCCGCCAAGGAGACACCGCACTTTGCAGTAAAGCACCAGTCCACACAGCAATGCCAAGGGCTAAGGCCCTATAGTCAATTAGATCCTGACTTTTGCTTTGATTTGAGCGAATTTTGCTGCACCAATCCCGCTAACTTTTTGAAGATCTTCAATGGTAAGAAAGGAGCCATTGATCTTTCGGTAGTCAACAATGCGCTGGGCGATAACAGGACCAATTCCATCTAAGGCATCTAATTGGTGTGCTGTTGCTCTATTAATATTGATCGGTCCGGTGTGCGCCTTAGTCGGAACTCGAACCCCTGAACTATTCACGACAGTTGAATCAACATAGATTTGTTCCCCATCGGTCAATACGCGAGCTAGATTTATTGTGCTGAGGTCAGCGCCAGGTGCACTATCTCCTGCTGCTTTAATCGCATCGATTACTCTGGATTTTCCAATTAATGTATAAACACCTGGGTTGTTTACCGCACCGGTTACATCAACAAAGATTTCAGGTTCTGCAACTGTGACTGGAGCGATGCTAATTGGCGGGCTCTCTTGGCTATTCCCACGTGAGACTATAACTACGGACAGAAGAATGAGAACTATGCTCAGAGCTAGTAAGGCGCGCTTCTGATTATGCGTGTAGTGAAGATCAAACCACCAATTTCTCAATGACTCGTATGCATTGCGCAACTGTTCCATTGCATCATTGTGAATTGAGGTTCAATACCTCTAGTGCGAGTCAGAATTAATTGTTGATAACGATATTTACAAGCTTTGGTGCGCGCGTGATTACCTTGTTTATGCTCGCTCCAGCCAGGGCTTCAATGACGCTAGGCAAGGCAAGTGCTGCTGCTTCAAGTTCGGCATCTGAAATGGTTGGGGAAATATCAATGCGATCCTTGATTTTTCCATTAATTTGAATAACCGCTGTGACCGCATCTGCTACTAATAACTTCTCATCTACTGCAGGCCAACCAGCGAGTGCCACACACGGCTTATGACCAAGTCGCTCCCACATTTCTTCTGCTGTAAATGGCGCAACTAATGAGAGCATAATTGCAATTGCCTCTACCGCTTCGCGAACGGCTGGATCTGCTGCCCCACATCCAGAGTCAATCGCTTTACGTGTGGCATTAACAAGCTCCATAACGCGGGCAACGGCAACATTGAACCTGAAGGACTCAACTGCAAAGGAAGCATCGTGTAGGGCCTTATGAGTTGCCTTGCGCAATCCAAGATCGCCAGTGCTGAAATCAACACCAGGAGCACTCGTCACATCTCCAGATAATCTCCAAGCACGCGTTAAGAACTTTACTGAGCCAGATGGTGAAACATCTGACCAATCAACATCATCTTCTGGAGGGCCAGCAAAAACCATTGATAAACGAATCGCATCAACGCCGTGATTTTCTAATTCATCGGAAAGTCGTACTAAGTTGCCTCGGCTCTTAGACATCGCAGAGCCATCCATGACAACCATTCCTTGGTTGAGCAAGCGCGTGAAGGGTTCATTGAAATCAACCATTCCCATATCGTTTAAAACCTTGGTAAAGAAACGGCTATACAAAAGGTGCAAGATCGCATGTGTTACTCCGCCAACATACTGATCAACCGGCAGCCATGTATCAATACTCTTTTTCGAAAATGGCTCTGTTGCATTTGTTGGATCTGCATAGCGCAGGTAATACCAAGAGGAATCAACAAAAGTATCCATCGTGTCTGTATCGCGCTTGGCATCTCCGGAACACTGAGGGCATTTAACGTTGACCCAATCAGTTGCCGCGCCAAGGGGTGAAGTTCCCTTTGGTTTTAAATCTAAACCTTCAGCATTTGGCAAGGTAAGAGGAAGTTGATCTGTAGGTACTGGAACCTCACCGCACGTTGGGCAATGAATAATTGGAATTGGTGTGCCCCAATAACGCTGACGTGAAACTAACCAATCGCGCAGACGATAATTACGAGCTGCAGCCCCCTTGCCATCTGCTTCTAACTTCTTATTGATAGCAGCAATAGCTTTGGCCTTGTTTAAACCATTCAAAATATCTGAGTTAACAAGCTTTCCATCTCCACCTGTTGCAACACCCGTTGAATTGGGATCTTCTTCGCCTGTTTCAACAACTACGCGAACGGGTAATTTCATTGCCCGTGCAAAATCTAAGTCCCGCTGATCATGTGCCGGAACGGCCATAATCGCGCCGGTTCCATAGTCAGCCAGCACATAATCACTTGCCCAAATAGGTAATTTTTCACCATTGACTGGGTTAACTGCATAACGATTTAAGAAAATGCCACTCTTTGGTCGATCTGTTGCTAGACGATCAATATCACTAGCTGCCTTGATTGTGTCTAGATACTTACCAAACTCTGCTTCAACGCCTGTGCCCTCAACTAGTTCTGAGGCTAATTCACTATCGACTGCAACAACCATAAATGTTGCGCCATAAAGTGTGTCTGGTCGAGTTGTGTAAATAGTTATGGGCTCAGTGCGACCCTCAATAGCAAAATTAACATTTGCACCAGTTGATCGTCCGATCCAGTTACGTTGCATCGTCAAAACTTTGTCGGGCCAATGACCTTCTAGTTGTGCCATGTCATCTAGTAGGCGATCTGCATAATCTGTAATCTTGAAATACCATTGATTCAATTTCTTCTTTGTAACCATCGAATCACAGCGCTCACAGAGTCCGGCAACAACCTGCTCATTTGCTAAAACTGTCTGACACCCTGGACACCAGTTAACAGCAGAATCTTTGCGGTATGCCAAACCTCTTTCGTAAAACTTTAAGAACAGCCACTGGTTCCATTTGTAATACTCTGGGTCGCATGTGTTGAAAACACGATCCCAATCAAAAGAGCATGCATAGCGACGCATTGATGCCTTTTGAACTTCAATGTTTTCATACGTCCAAACCCGTGGATCTGAATTACGTTTAATCGCTGCATTCTCAGCAGGCAATCCAAATGCATCCCAACCAATTGGGTGCATCACGTTGAAACCTTTTTGCGCCCAGTAACGAGCGATCACGTCGCCAAGTGCATAGGCCTCTGCGTGACCCATATGCAGATCACCTGATGGATAAGGGAACATATCCAATACATATTTCTTTTCACGTGTGTCATCTGCGCGGCCAGACTTAAATGGTTGTAACTCATCCCAAACAGGCAGCCACTTTTCCTGCACGTAGGCAAAGTCATATGCCGCGTGCTCGCGCTCGTCATTCACGTTGTTATTCATATGTGGAGCTAAGGGGATTTGAACCCCTGACCCCCTGCATGCCATGCAGGTGCGCTACCAGCTGCGCTATAGCCCCGATTTTCGTGCAAGTGCAGACCTTACCGCATCACACCCCGTTGGACTTAAGCCGAAGTCCCGCCACTTTCTTCACCATATACAGGTTCTGGAATGGAGCCAGCATTATGTTCAACCAAACTCCATTGACGAGGATTGCGTTCAAGAATTGACCACGAAGCATTTGAAAGGCCGCCAATGACTCCCCAGTGCGACATTGGGAGCTGCAGCAAAGATCCAAGAATGCATCTGGCTGTTCCGCCATGAGTTGTAACAACTA
>JBIIKH010000005.1:0-74598 GCA_044233285.1 Candidatus Planktophila sp.
TCAACAGCGGCTGCGGCTAGTCGATGCTGTTGGCTGGCCAGAGGTGCAACTTCATTTTGTTGTTGACTCATTTCAAATCCCCTATCTGTAATTAATTTCTGTGATTTGGCGAATGTGGCTCATTTGTCGATTCAAGTTCACTTTATGCACTAGAACTCTCGGGATTGAAAAAATAAAGCGCCAACAATAGATACGAACACGAGAAAAATTCCAATGCCAAAATACCATTTGGCGATATCACGTGACTGCTTGACACGTTTATCGACAGGTTTGACCGCATCTTGACCGGCCATGTTTGCATTTCTCACTTCTTCGCTCACATTGTTTCCTCTCGTTTTGCTTCTACCTAAAGTTTATTGACTTTTGGAGAAACATTTAAGTAGGCAGTACGGAAGATTTGGTCATAAATTCAGTGATGGGTTGCCTTAGAACCGATAACCCAATTGCATAGGTTATTTGATCGAGAGTTGCACTCGAGTGCAGAAGAGCCATTTTTTGAACAAACTGGTGCCCCGAGTGGGGGTCGAACCCACACTGGGAGGATTTTAAGTCCTCTGCCTCTGCCATTGGGCTATCGGGGCATTTCTAACTACTGAACAACGGAGGCAAATCTACCGCCCTTTTTGAGTACAGATTCCAGCATGGGGCGGGTCAGCTTTCCGGTAAAAGTGTTCTGCTGGCTTGGGTGATAACTGGCAATTAGTAAGTATTCGCGGCCTTCATGGCTGTATTTCAATGATGCGCCATGGGCGAACTTAACTTTCTTGATTGGATGTCCCATTTCCTTCAAGGTCTTGAATATCGCATCCCATGCAAATGATCCCAGCCCAATGATGGCCTTAGTCGTTGCAATAGATAGTTCCAGATCTCTCAAGAAATATGGTGCACACATATCACGCTCTTCATTAAGTGGCTTGTTTCCTGGTGGTGCGCATCTAACAACACAAATGATTCTGGTGTCTTTTAATTTCTGACCATCATCGATTGATGTGCTTGTTGGAGTCTTTGCAATACCAATTTTATGCAATGCGCCATAGAGCCAATCTCCGGATGAATCACCAGTAAAGATTCGACCCGTTCTGTTTGCACCATGTGCTCCCGGTGCTAATCCGACAATTAACAACTTTGGCTTTTCTGATCCAAACCCTGGAATTGGCTTACCCCAATAAGTTTGATCTTCATAGGACTTTCGCTTAACAACAGCAACCTCTTCTCGCCATTGCACAAGACGTGGACACTTGCGACAACCTGTAATCTCTTTATCTAGCATTTGTAAAGATTTAGCTATGGGCAAGGGAAAACGCCATTCCATCCAAAATATCTGATTCTGAAGCAACAAATTCTGTGGCACCTGTCGCTTTGATGATTTCTGAAAGAACTAGGGATCCTGCTGCAATGACATCAACTCGACCTGGATGCATGTAACCAAGAGCTAATCGTTGCTGGCGGTTCTTTGTTAAAAACATGGTCGAAGCTTCATGGACCTGTGCAGCTGTAATTCGAGCCAAGTGAATTGAATAGCGATCATATTCGCCTAGCTCTAACGCTGCCGCGGCAACAGTTGTTGCAGTGCCAGCTACGGCGACCACTGTTTTGGCCTGTGTAATAGGCACTTCAGCTGCTGCTTGAGCGATAGCTACCTGTATATCTTTTCTGGCTAACTCAACTTGTTCTGCTGTTGCTGGGTCACTAGCAAAGTGGCGCTCTGACATACGAACACAGCCAATGTTTACACTTCGCGCCGCTTCTACTGAAGTTGTGCCAAATACAAACTCAGTTGATCCCCCACCAATATCAACGACTAAGAAAGGCCCACTAGATGGATCTACATCCTTGATGGCTCCAGCAAATGAGAGTGCAGCCTCATCTTCACCGCTGATCACTTCGAGTTCGATACCTAAGCGCTCACGAACACCATCTACAAATAGGTGCCGGTTAGTTGCATCGCGGGTCGCACTCGTGGCACAAAATCTAATCTTTTCGACCCCGCGCTTTGCGATCTCTGCTGCAAACTTATCGACAGCAGCAAGTGTGCGAGTAAGTGCATCTGGATGGAACTGTCCTGTTTGATCCACGCCTTGTCCCAAACGCACAATCTCCATATCGCGAACCACTTCGCGAAAACTATTGCCTTCAATGTCTGCAATCAAAAGACGAATTGAATTTGTACCGCAATCTATCGCTGCTACTCGCATGGGTTGTTCTTCCACCATTCTGGCAACTTCGCTAACGCTTCATCTCCTAATGGATTCACATCCGGACCCGCTGCAAGTGAGTGGGCAACTAGTGAATGAAGACACTTAACGCGATTTGGCATTCCGCCTGCTGACACGTTGTCTACCTCAGGAACATCTATTCCAAGCGCCGACCTTGATGCAATGTAATCATCATGGGCTGCGTGATAGGCACCTGCTAATTCAGCATCCGTTTCAAGTCGCTCATTCATTTCACCCATTAACCCAGTGGTTTCAAGGGTTGAAATCACCGCCGTTAAGCGAGGGCAGGTGGCGTAATAAAAGGTTGGGAATGGTGTTCCATCTTCTAGTCGAGGCGGCGTTTCAACAACGGCCGGCTTGCCACATGGGCAGCGATAGGCAATTGCATGAACATCACGAGGGGTGCGACCTAACTGAGTTTGAATGCAATCAAGATCTGATTGGGTTGCTTCGCGCATTAATTTCCAGTTTCGCTTATTGATGCAATCAACCGCGCATACCAAGGTTGTCCATCAACAAGTGCGCTAGCAATCTTTGTCGTGCCACTTTGCGATTCCGTGTTTTCGCCTTCAACCACAATATATTGACGCTCACCTGGTAAAACAAAGTGCAAACGTTCGCGAGCCTGAGACTTAATGTATTCAGGATCTTGCCATAGCAATAACTCTTGTCGAGCTTTCTGCAGTGCAGAATTATCTGCAGAAAGTTGAGCCTCAAGAGCACTTATCTGTGCTCTTTGTGTGAAGTAATGCTTCACAGGTGGAGCAATAGTTAGCGTAAGAACAAAAACAATTGCTAATAAAGCTAAAAGGCGATTGGAGGAACGTCGACGACCAAATCGAAGTTGACGGCGTGCCATTGCTTTTTCTTAACCCTTAAAACGTGGGAATGCGTCACGACCTGCGTAACGCCCACCTTCGGCTAGCTCTTCTTCAATGCGAAGAAGTTGGTTGTATTTTGCAACTCGTTCTGTGCGCGCTGGTGCGCCAGTCTTAATCTGTCCACAATTAAGAGCAACAGCTAAATCAGCAATTGTTGTGTCTTCAGTTTCACCTGAACGGTGACTCATCATGCTGCGGTAATCAGCACGATGTGCCATCTCTACCGCATCGATTGTCTCTGTAAGAGTTCCAATCTGATTGACCTTGACCAATAGAGCGTTGGCTGTGTTTCCGGCGATTCCCTTTGCAAGGCGCTCAGGATTCGTAACAAACAGGTCATCGCCAACGATTTGGATTCGTGAACCAAGGACCTTAGTCATCTCTGTCCAACCAGCCCAGTCTTCTTCGTTAAGTGGATCTTCAATAGAAACGATTGGGTAGGCATCTACTAGAGATGTGTAATAGGCAATCATTTCATCAGATGATTTTAAAGCCCCTTCAAATTTATACTTGCCGTTCTCGTGGAACTCAGTTGCAGCAACATCCATGGCAAGTCCGATTTCTGAACCTGGCTTAAATCCTGCTGCTTCAATAGCTTCAAGGATTAAATCAAGGGCTGCGCGATTGCTATCTAAGTTTGGAGCAAAGCCACCTTCATCGCCAACAGAGGTCGCAAGTCCACGCTTTTTTAGAACTGCCTTTAGTGCATGATAGATCTCAGCACCCCAGCGAACTGATTCACGGAATGTTGGGGCACCAATTGGTGCGACCATAAACTCTTGAATATCAACGTTGGTATCTGCATGTGCTCCGCCATTAAGAATGTTCATCATGGGAACTGGAAGAACATGTGCATTTGGTCCACCTAAGTAGCGGAACAAGGAAAGATCTGCAGATTCGGCAGATGCTTTAGCAACTACCAGTGATGCTCCAAGAATTGCATTCGCGCCAAGTCGTGACTTGTTTTTTGTTCCATCAAGTTCAATCATCGCAGCATCGATTAGACGCTGATCCTGTGAATCAAAACCAATTATCTCGGGAGCAATCTCATCAATTACAAAGGCAACTGCCTTTTCTACACCTTTGCCAAGGTAACGCTTGCCACCATCTCGAAGCTCAGCAGCTTCAAAAGCACCTGTAGATGCACCACTTGGAACCGCAGCCCGCGCTTGTGTTCCATCTTCTAATTGAATTTCAACTTCAACCGTTGGATTTCCACGGGAGTCGAGAATTTCACGGGCACCTAATGCTTCGATGATTGCCATTGCGTTTCTCCTTAGGTTCTAAAACTTTGGCCGACCTCAACGCTGAAATGGCACGGTACTTAACAAAGCCAATCCTACCGCGAGTTAAGCGGGCCCTATCTGTTGGGCGATCCGCATGGCTTCTTTGCGTAGGGCAGCTTCGGCATCAATCCCGTTGGCATGGGCCCAGGCAATTACGGCAAGCAGGGCTTGGCCCACTGATCCTTCATCTGCTGTTGCATCAATTGTTACCGAATCAGGAACAGGGACATCAACGCCATATTTTTCTGCGCGATACAACAATTTTTCAACTAAAGGCAAGGCTGGCTGTGACATAGCAACACCATCTAAAGGAGAGGTACGGCCCTTTTCCTTTTTCTTGATTTCTTCCCAATTTCCAAGCACTTCTTGTGAATCACGGACTTCAACACCTGCAAAAACATGCGGATGCCTGCGAATTAACTTGTCAGCAATTCCTTGTGCAATATCTTCAATCGAGAATGGATCTGTTGGATGCTCCTCTGCCATACGTGCATGAAAATAGACTTGAAGCAGAACATCGCCTAACTCTTCCCGCATATCGACGCGGTTGTTTGATTGCACGGCATCTACGAACTCATATGACTCTTCCAGTAGATACTTAAGAAGAGACTCATGTGTTTGCTCTGCATCCCATGGACAGCCGCCCGGTGAACGCAATGTGTTCATCACTTCAACAAGTCGTTGAAGTTGTGATCCCTGCATGATGAGTTTTAGTTACCAGATGGGTTTACAGCTGAAGAAGCTGGATCGTCAGCAACAATGTCTGCAACCTCTGCGTCCCATTTGCCGTAGCGAGGATTGATTGTTACGCCAAGCTCATTTGCCTTAGCTGCAACTAGTTTTTGAAGCTCTATTCCGATTTGATCTTCTGCAACCCCACTCGCAGCTAGTGCTTGACTGATTTTTTCTGAAAATGAGATCAGTTCGATGTATTGGTCAAGATCTCCGGGAGCGATTCCGGCATTGACTAGTTCTACGGGAAGTGATTCTGCTCCACCAACTTGTTCCAGAATATTCGCACGTCGTGTGTCGATTTCTGCTTTCGTAACTTCAATCTTTATTTCTTCACCAATTGCGCGTAAAAGTGCACTATATAAGTGGAAACGAAGTTGTCCGCGATTAAGAGCCTCGCCTGTCTCGAGTTGCATTTGAGTCGTGTCAACCTTTGCGCGCTCGGCGAGAATCGAATCAACACTGCCTTGAACAGTTGCTTGAGTGATCTTTACGTCTCCAAGAGTTGCTGCTGCTCCAACTTGTGAGCACCCAGTCAATAGGAGCGCTGCTACTGCCATCATTGCAAGAATCTTCTTCACTATGAACTCGCTTTCGGTGCTTCGCCTAGTTGGTTGACGACCTCAACGACCCAGGCCAGAAGAGAAGTATCCACTATTTCGGGTGCGTTCTGGGACGGATTCCAAGAGCTCGCCTTAGGTAACGCCACTAAAACTGTGCTTGCTGCGCCCTTATAAAGCGAACCTGGATATAAACGTGTCAGACGTAACTGACGAGATTCCGGTAACACCAATGGAGACAATCGCAGGAATTTGCCCTGCATTACAACTTCAGTCAACTTCACAGCTTTTGCTTGTGCACGCAATGCAGCAACCCCAAGTAGCGCTTTAGCCTCCTCGGGTAAATCTCCAAATCGATCCACCAACTCCGCTTCAATTGATGAAACATCCGCTGGAGATTTCACATCAGCTAAGCGACGATAAAGATCAAGACGCAATCTTTCCCCTGGGACATACTCTGAGGATAGGTGCGCATTAATTGGTAGTTCAACTTTACACTCTGAAATCTTTTCTTCCGTTTCGATAATTCCAGATTTGTATTCTTGAACCACTTCGCCAACCATGCGCATGTACAAATCAAAACCAACATCGGCAATATGGCCTGATTGCTCACCACCCAAGAGATTTCCGGCTCCACGAATTTCTAAGTCCTTCAACGCAACTCGCATTCCAGAGCCAAGGTCAGTATTAGTTGCAATAGTTGTTAATCGTTCATGTGCTAACTCTGAAAGCGGCTCATCGGCTGAATATAGGAAATAGGCATAAGCACGCTCACGGCCACGGCCCACACGGCCACGGATTTGGTGAAGTTGTGAAAGTCCAAAACGATCTGCTCGCTCAACAATTAAGGTGTTGGCATTTTGGATGTCCAAGCCGCTCTCAACAATTGTTGTGCAGACCAAGACATCAAAGTCGCGGTTCCAAAAAGCAAGAATTACATCTTCAAGTTCACCTTCGGACATTTGGCCGTGCGCAACACGGATGCGAGCTTCTGGAACAAGCTCTTTCAAGTGCAACGCTTTTCGATCAATACTCTCGACACGGTTATGCAGATAGAAGATCTGCCCATCACGCAGTAACTCTCTATGTATTGCAGCAGCAATCTGTGCCTCTTCAGCAGGGCCTACGTAAGTAAGTATTGGATGGCGCTCTTCCGGTGGTGTTGTGATCGTAGACATCTCACGAATTCCCGTAACTGCCATCTCTAGAGTGCGTGGAATGGGAGTTGCAGACATTGCTAAGACGTCGACAGTTGTGCGTAATTTCTTGAGTGCCTCTTTTTGCTCAACACCAAAGCGTTGTTCTTCATCAACGATGACTAATCCTAAGTCTTTGAACTGCACATCATTTGAAAGAATTCGGTGAGTGCCGATTACTACGTCAACAGCCCCTGCTGCCAAGTTAGTCAAGATCTCCTTGCTTTCTTTCGCTGTGTTAAATCGTGATAATCCAGCCACCTTTAACGGAAATCCTGCATATCTTTCTTCGAAAGTCTTTGAATGTTGCTGAACAAGTAAAGTTGTGGGAACAAGGACAGCTACCTGCTTGCCATCTTGCACCGCTTTAAATGCAGCACGAATTGCAATTTCAGTCTTTCCATATCCAACATCACCGCAAATGATGCGATCCATTGGGTAGGGACGCTCCATATCCTCTTTCACATCATTAATTGTTGAGAGCTGATCCGGTGTTTCTATGTATGAAAAAGAATCCTCAAGTTCTCGTTGCCATGGTGTATCTGCAGAAAATGCAAAGCCTGGTGAGCTAGTGCGAGCTGCGTATAACCTGATTAATTCGCCAGCAATCTGGCGCACGGCTTTGCGCGCACGACCCTTCGCTTTTTGCCATTCTCCGCTACCAATTCGGTGGACAGTAGGTGCTTCGCCACCTACATACTTTGAGACCTGCTCCAGAGCATCTGTCGGAACAAAAACTCTATCTCCGGGTTGGCCACGCTTTGCAGGTGCATATTCGATGATTAAGTATTCACGAGTCACACCTGCCACTGTGCGCTCAAGTAATTCTATGTAACGGCCAATGCCATGCTGCTCATGCACAACATAGTCACCACTTTTAAGTTCTAATGGATCGATTGCTTGCTTGCGCTTTGATGGCATTCGTTCGCCATCTTTAACACTTCCCTTACTACCAGTTAAATCTCGCTCGGTCATAAATAAGATTTGATCTTGAGCGCTTTCGAAGCCATGAGTAATAATTGACGTAGTTAAAAGAATGCTGCCCCTTGTTGGTGTAGCGACAAGATTTTCTACAATCCGTACTGGCAGATCTGCGCTTCTAAATATTCCCGCATACCGCTCGAGCATTCCATGTCCGTGTGTAGCAAAGACAACTGTGCGATTTTCTTCTAATGATTCTCGCAAGACCGCAATTGTGCGTTCAATGTCTCCACGCATTGGATCGATCGGTGCATAATCTAAAAAGACAGTGTCCTTTGCTAAATCTGAGCCAAATGGACTCAACTCTGCAGTGGCTATGGCACACGAAACAATTTCCTCTTTGAGCTCTTCCCAAGAAATATAGGTTCCGGCACCATCATGTAATGGAGCTATTCCACCTAACGCTGCATTGGACCAGGATGCGTTTAAGAACTCTTCATTAGTTGCTAATAAATCTGCCGCCCTCGAACGAATTCGTTGTTCATCAATAAAGACAATTTGCGTGTTTGCCGGCATGCGAGACAGCAAGGTTTCTGTCTGGTCAATTAGCAATGGAATCAATGACTCCATACCCTCAAAAGCAATACCTTCGCTTATTTTCTCAAGCATCTCTGCTGCGGCTGGATATTCTTCTTTTACCTCGATTGCACGGTGTTTGATTTCAGTCGTTAACAACATTTCCCGACATGGGTAGATATCCACACTGCCAATCACTGGCGCAAATGTCCGCTGATCTGCGACTTCAAAGTAGCTTAAATCTTCAATCTCATCACCAAAGAAATCAATACGAATTGGATGATGACTTAACGGTAAGAATAAATCAACGATTCCGCCGCGAACAGCAAACTCCCCACGACGTTCAACTAAATCGGTTCGTGAATATGCAAGGGATGATAAATGACGCACCAGTAAATCCAGTGATTGTTCTTTTCCGATTTCTAACTTCATTAATGGCGTTGAGCCAAGATTGCTTATTATGCGATGTATAGCTCCGCGGACCGGAGTCACAACAATTGGATTGGTCAATTGCTCTTTCTGTAGTGCATACAAAGTTTGAATTCTCTTTGCAACGGTGTCACTACGTGGACTCAATCGCTCATGAGGCAGCGTTTCCCATGCTGGAAACTCCAGCACATTGTCAGATAGCTCTCGTAACTCACTTACTAGATCTTCACTGCTGCGACTTGAACTAGTGACAACTAATAAAGGATGTGATGATGCTCGAGCTGCAAGTAAGAAGGGATACATCGATTGCGGTGCCACAATATGAGATACATCCGGCACGTTTGGTAGGACAGGAATAAGTCCGCGCATGCGTGCCTCCAATGCCATATGGCCCCATTTCCATTTGGAGGGGGGTCCAAATGGAGGGGCTTGATAGGACAAGTGTAATTTGTTTTGAGCAGACCTCCTTACCTGAGAGGATTGCCCAATGAGCCAGAGCCCAATCGCAGAAGATGATGCAGGGTTACGTTCTGATGTGCGTCGTCTTGGCGATCTCTTGGGTCAAACACTTGTGCGCCAAGAGGGCCCTGAACTTTTAGCTTTAGTAGAAGAGGTGCGAAAGTCGGTTCGCGAGGGCACCGGCGCTGAAGTTCTTGCGAAGCTTTCAGTTGAGGACTCTGTTCAATTAGTGCGTGCCTTTAGTACGTACTTTCACTTGGCAAATGTTGCCGAACAAGTTCACCGCGCTCGCGTCCTAGCCGATGCTCGTGCAACAGGCGGTTCCTGGTTAGCCCGCGCAGTTGATCGCATTGAAGTAGCGCTAAAAGCACAAACACCTGGACATGAATTAACCAAAGAAGAAATAGAACTATGGGTTAGTGCAATGTCTGTGCGTCCAGTTTTTACCGCGCACCCAACTGAAGCAGCGCGACGTTCAGTTTTAAACAAGTTGGGCAGCATCGCAGAGCTACTTGATGATCCACGAAATCCTTCTCAACAAGATCGTTTGGCTGAAACAATTGATTTATTGTGGCAGACAGATGAACTTCGCCTAGGTCGTCCAGAACCTTTGGACGAAGCATTAAATGCTTTGTACTACTTGGATGATTTATTTATGAAAACTGTTCCGGAAGTACTCAACGATTTTGCGAAGGAAATGAAGCGCATCGATGTTGAGGTGCCTTTAACATCTCGTCCATTGTCCTTTGGTAACTGGATCGGTGGAGATCGCGATGGCAATCCAAACATCACAGCAGAAGTCACAACCGATGCCATGGTGTTACAAGTTGGTCATGCAATACGTGTGACTATCGCCGCCATGAATGAATTACGTCAGATGCTCTCTGTTTCTACAAAAATTGTTGGTGCAACACCTGAACTATCGGCATCTGTTGAAAAAGACTTAGCCAACATCCCAGAATTTGAACCACGTTTCTTGCGCCTTAACGCAGAAGAGCCATACCGCTTGAAGGCAACAGCGATCGTGCACAGATTAGCTTTCACGCGTGATCGTCATGCAAAAGGGGCAGCACACATACCTAATCGCGATTATTCAAACACAGCTGAACTCCTTGCCGATCTCGTACTAATGCGCGACTCCTTATTGGCGCATCGAGGAGAATTGATTGCTACTGGCTTACTTGAACGCACAATCCGCACGGTTGCAGCTTTTGGAATAACCCATGCCACTATGGATGTTAGAGAGCATTCCGATGCTCATCACCATGTTTTGAAGCAGATAACTGGAATAGATAACTATCTTGAAAAGACGCATGATGAGAAATTTGAAGTCCTGTCAAAAGTTCTTGCCGAGACAACAATCTTTGACGCTTCGGCAATTGATGCTGCAGGTAAGAAAACATTAGACACATTTTTCGCGATTAATGATTTGATTGAACGTTTTGGGCCAGAAGCAATTGAAACCTACATTGTTTCCATGACAAAGGGTGCAGATGATTTAGTCGCAGCCGTTGTTATCGCCCAACATGCAGGCCTTGTCTCACTAAAAGATAAGAAAGCAATAGTCGGATTTGCGCCATTGCTAGAAACAGTTGCTGAGCTTCGCTCTGCAGGTGAAATCCTAGAAAAGCTTTTGAGTAACCCCGCCTATCGCGCAATCGTTTCTTTGCGAGGAAATGTGCAAGAAGTGATGCTTGGGTATTCAGATTCCAATAAAGATGCAGGAATTGCAACTAGCCAGTGGGAAATCCATCGCGCTCAGCGTTCGTTGCGCGATGTTGCGATGAAGTATGGAGTAAAGCTCTGTTTGTTCCATGGCCGCGGTGGCTCTGTTGGCCGCGGTGGCGGCCCAACCTATGAAGCATTGATCGCATTGCCATGGGGATCTGTTGATGGTCAGATAAAGATGACAGAGCAAGGTGAAGTAATTAGCGATAAGTATGCACTTCCTTCACTTGCCCGTGAAAATGTTGAGTTAACTTTGGCAGCATCATTAGAAGCGACAGTTTTAAATCGTGGACCACGTCAGACCCCTGAAGAGCTAAAGGCCTGGGGTGATTGCATGCAATTACTAAGTGATGCTTCTTTCAAGCAATACCGAGCATTGATTGATCAACCAGGACTACCTGCATACTTTTATTCATCAACACCCGTGGAACAGCTTGGTGAGATGTTCTTGGGTTCACGCCCGTCACGTCGCCCAGATGCTGCCGGAGGTCTTGACTCATTGCGTGCAATACCTTGGGTATTTGGTTGGACTCAATCACGACAGATCGTGCCTGGCTGGTTCGGTGTGGGATCAGGCTTAAAAGCTGCGCGTGTGGCCGGGCATGCTGAACTTCTGACGCAGATGCTTAAGGAATGGCATTTCTTCACAACATTTATTAGTAACGTTGAAATGACCCTTGCTAAGACAGATTTAGAACTTGCTAAGCGTTATGTCGAGACTCTAGTACCAGCAGAACTGCATCACTTCTTAGATGAAATCCAAGCCGAGTTTGAGTTAACTGTTTCAGAGATTTTATTACTGACAAACAAGAAGACTCTGTTGGGAAATCAAGAAATTCTGGCACGAACACTTCAGGTGCGTGATGCTTATCTTTCACCAATCCATCTGTTGCAGGTCAATCTATTAAAGCGTGTCCGTGATGCCGGTGATTCTGCGGATCCCGTATTGCGACGTGCGCTGCTGCTAACAATCAATGGTGTTGCAGCAGGTCTACGTAATACTGGGTGATTTAGCTGTTAAAGGTTGATTGAGTAACTTCTAATCCCTTTGTAATCAAAGACTCCACAACATCTGCGCCCCGATCAATAAACTCACCTAGATCCTTTTGTTCAACTTTCGAAAATGCTTTCAACACAAAATCTGCTGGATCTTGCTGACCCATGGGACGACCAATTCCTAAGCGAACGCGGAAGTAATCAGGGCCATCAAATGAGGATGTCATTGATTTTAAGCCATTATGGCCATTGTCGCCGCCAGCAAACTTGGTACGAATAGCAGCAAAGGGAATATCCAATTCATCATGCAAAGCAATAATTTTTTCTGGCTCAACTGAATAGAAGTTCGCAAGAGCTTTTATTGGTCCACCGGTTTCATTCATGTAGCTCTTTGATTTTGCAAGAATTATTGAATGCGTGCCAGCATCTAATTTATATGCCGCAATATCTGTGCGGGATTTATGGGAAGAAAATTTGATTGAATGGCGACGAGCTAACTCATCAATCACCATCTGGCCGATGTTATGACGTGTGGCAGCGTATTGATCTCCTGGATTACCCAGGCCCACTACCAACCACGTCATAACAACAAAGCCTAAGGGTTAAGCGTCCTTCTTCTCGGCATCTGCAGCAGGTGCTGCTGCATCTGTTGCTGGTGCTGCTACTTCTTCTACGGCTGCAGTTGACTTCTCTGACAAGTGAACAACGATCATCTTCGGATCAGACTCGAGTTCCACACCTGCTGGAAGCACAACATCTGCTGCATACTTTGATGAACCTGAAGTAAGACCTTGAATGTCTATCTCTAGGAAGCTTGGAATAGATGAGGCATCAACTCGAACTTCAATTGTGTTGTTCACATGCTCAAGGATTCCATCACGATCATGCTCACCAACTGAGTGAACAGGAACTGAAACAACAACCTTTTCACCGCGACGAACCAAAACTAGGTCAACGTGCTCAAGGATCTGCTTAAGGAAATCGCGAACAATTACTTTTGGAAGAGTTAGCTCATTCTTGCCATCGATTGTGATGTCCAAGAGAACGTTTGACTGCTTGAGAGCAACGCCAAGTTCCTTTGCAGGAAGAGTGATGTGTAGAGGCTTTTCTCCGTGACCGTAGATAACAGCAGGAACTAAACCATCGCGACGTGCACGACGTGATGCGCCCTTACCAAATTCAGTACGAGTGGTTCCGACGATCTTTACTTCTGCCATTTTTTATCTCCTAATAGTCCTGGTTCTTCGGTGCGTACACAAAGTTCCAGCAGGAGAAAAATCCCTTACCCGTCGATCACGGAAAGCTATTCGCTACCCTCGCCGGAACAGGTCGAACAGTATCTTTTAAGCCCTTGTTGAAGCAAATTCAGGCTTAAGAATGACCATCAAACAGGCTTGTAACTGATCCATCTTCAAAGACTTCGCGGATTGCACGACCCAGTAGTGGAGCAATTGAAAGTACGGTCAAATTGTCAAACTTTTGATCCTCTGTAATGGGCAAGGTATTTGTGATGACAACTTCTGATGCACGGCAATTCTTTAATCGATCCACTGCTGGACCACTAAAAACTGCGTGAGTTGCCGCGATAATTACATCAGCAGCACCTGCATCAAATAGCGCATCTACTGCCTTGGTAATCGTGCCGGCAGTGTCGATCATGTCATCGATAACTACGCATGTTTGTCCGACAACATCTCCAACAACGCGTCCTGTGATTGATTCATTAGGAATACGTGGGTCACGTGTCTTGTGAATAAATGCGATTGGGCACCCACCTAGAAGATCTGACCAACGCTCTGCAACGCGAACTCGACCTGAGTCAGGCGAAACAATTGTTAAGCGTGTGCGATCAACTTTGCTGCCAACGTAGTTTGCCAGCATTGGAAGAGCGAACAAGTGATCAACTGGTCCATCAAAGAAACCTTGAATCTGTGAAGTGTGAAGATCCACTGCCATTAAACGATCAGCACCTGCAGTTTTGAAAAGATCTGCCATCAGGCGAGCTGTGATTGGTTCGCGGCCACGACTCTTTTTATCCTGACGTGCATAACCATAAAACGGTGTGACCACTGTGATGCGCTTTGCAGATGCGCGCTTCAATGCATCAACCATGATCAACTGTTCCATGATGTGCTTGTTCACAGGTGTTGTGTGGCTTTGAATAACAAATGCATCGCAACCACGAACTGATTCTTCGAAGCGCACAAATATCTCGCCATTAGCAAAGTCATATGCAGATGTTGGGGTTAATGGAATTCCAAGTTCGGCAGCAACTTCATCAGCTAGCTCAGGAAATCCGCGGCCCGCAAATAGGCGCAATCTCTTTTCAGAAGATAAACGGATCTCGCTCATGTATCTAGCCCTTCTTCGTGCTTGCTTCGGCGGCTTGTGCGGATTTACTTCCTGGGCGCTTGCGCAGAACCCAATCTAATACATTTCTTTGCTTTGCTCGGCCAACACCAATTGCGCCAGCCGGTACATCTTCTGTAATAACTGATCCAGCCGCTGTATAGGCGCCATCTCCGATTGAGACAGGAGCAACAAGCATTGTGTCGCTGCCAATTCGCACCTGATCACCCACTGTTGTGTGATGCTTTTCAACGCCATCGTAATTCACAAAGATGGTTGCAGCGCCAATATTGCTACCCTCACCGATTGTTGCATCGCCAACATATGACAGATGTGGAATTTTTGATCCATTACCAACGACTGTATTTTTCATCTCAACAAATGCGCCAGCTTTACTTGCATCGCCTAGCTCTGTTCCTGCTCGTAAATATGTAAATGGGCCCACTGTGGCACCTTCGCCAATAACGGTTTGAATAGCAATTGATTCAAGCACCCGTGCGCCTTCTTTAACAACACAATCCGTAAGGGTTGTGCGAGGTCCAATAACGGCCCCTGTTGCGACCTTTGTAGACCCAAGAAGAGCAGTGCCAGGATGTAGTGTGACGTCAGGTGAAAGTTCAACTGTTGAGTCAATCCAAGTAGTTGTTGGATCAATAATTGTGACTCCTGCATGCATCCAGCCATCATTGATGCGATCTCGAAGCATGGCAGCACTCTCCGCCAACTGCACGCGATCATTAACCCCGAGAGTTTCACTAAAATCATCGATCATGATTGCAGCTATCGATTCTCCTGCAGATTTTAGAATTTCTATCACATCAGTTAAATACAATTCGCCTTGTGCGTTTGCATTTGTTAAATTACCAATTGAGGTCGCGAGCTTTTCGCCATCAAATGCATACACACCACTGTTAATCTCATAGATAAACTTTTCATCATCAGTTGCATCTTTTTCTTCAACGATTCGCAAAAGTTCATCACTATCGTCTCGAATGATGCGTCCATAGCCAGTTGGTTCTGGATGCTCTGCCGTTAATACAGATGCAGCAAACTTTCCTTCTGTATGTGCTGCTACAAACTGTGCTAACGAATCACCAGATAGCAGTGGTGTATCGCCAGCTAAAACTAAGACTGTGCCTTTAGAGGCTGTGCCTGCGAGCGCTAACTGCGCTGCATGACCTGTGCCACCGCGGTGTTCCTGGAAAACTATTGTCGCTTTTGGTGCGATCTGTGCGATGTGCGCTTCAACTGCTTCACGACCGGAACCAACAACAATTCGCAGTTCGGTTGGATTGAGGTGATTAACTGCGTGAAGCACATGTCCAAGTAGCGAACGTCCTGCAACGCTATGTAAAACCTTGGGAGTTGCCGACTTCATGCGTGTGCCTTCGCCTGCGGCTAGGACAATCACGGTTTGTACGGTCACAAGTGAAGTCTATCGGTGGCTCCGCCACCAGGTATCGATCCTGGACCCTGGGCTTCAAAGGCCCATGTGCTAGCCACTACACAATGGCGGAACGCATATTCTCCCTCATAAATGGTGGTGCTTGTGACCAACTGCAGCCCGATTAGGAGATTACTTTCGCCCCAGCCACAGGACCATATGCCCGCACAACGCTGCCCACGACCCCGCTAGCCGTCAATGCCACCGTTAAATCAAGGCCCGCATCAACATCTGCGACCAAGAACGCAACGGTAGGACCTGACCCCGAAACTATTGCACCTAATGCGCCGTATTCCTGACCAACATCTAAAACTAAACGCAGGGCTGGGCGTAATGAACATGCTGCAGCTTGTAAATCATTGACCAGTGACTTACCAACTTCGGTTGCATCAGCTGCTAATAGTGCCTGCATTAATTCCTCATTAGTTTGAGGCTGAATGATTTCAAGTTCGGCGCGTAAGCGATCACACTCTGCATACACGGCAGGTGTTGATAATCCATGCGTTGATAACGCTAAAACCCAATGATAAGTACCACGCGATAAGGCAGCAGTTAATTGATCCCCGTGACCTGTTCCAATTGCAGTCCCACCACTAAGCATAAATGGAACATCGCTACCAAGTTGTGCTGCTATTTCAACCATTTCTTCGCGAGACATTCCGAGTGAGTAGAGGTAGTCGATACCAACAATTGTGGCTGCCGCATCTGCGCTTCCACCTGCCATGCCACCTGCAACAGGAATAGATTTCTTAATCTCAATGTGCGCGTCAACTGTTAAGTCATACTCTTTTGAAATAAGAGCAACTGCTTTTGCCGCTAAATTATTTGCATCTGCTGGAACACCATGAGTTTGCTCGCCAGATATTGCAATTGTTAATCCGGCACCAGGTTCGGCCAACTTGATAGTTACATCATCAAAGATTGAAATTGCTTGAAAAACTGAGACTAAGTTGTGATAGCCATCGGACTCTTTTGGCCCTACAGATAATTGCAGGTTGACCTTTGCGGGCACGCGCACGGTCACGCTCTTTACTGGCATGCAGTGACCCTATAACCGCTGTTAGAAAATGTCAGGAGCAACGGCAGCGATCTTGCAAAAAGATTCAACTTGCAACGCTTCGCCACGAAGCGTTGGATCGATTCCGGCTTTGATCAAAATTGCTTCGGCAGCCGAAGATGAGCCATATATCCCAGAAAGGGCTGAACGCAGCATCTTTCGTCTCTGAGCAAAGGCTGCATCAATAATTGTGAACACTTTCTCGCGCGATTCTTCACTACCTGCCGTTTGACGACGGGTAAACCCCACTAACTTCGAATCAACATTTGGTGCCGGCCAAAAGATCGATCTAGAAACTGTTCCTACGTTTTTCACATCAGCCCACCATGCCGCTTTAACACTTGGAATGCCGTACTCCTTGCCCCCAGGTTTTGCTGCCAAGCGATCAGCAACTTCAGCTTGAACCATGACAACGCCTGTGCGAAGTGTTGGAAATTTTTCAAGCAAATGAAGCAGCACCGGCACTGAAACGTTATATGGGAGGTTTGCAACTAAAACTGTTGGCTCGACTGGTAGATCGTGAACCGCTAAAGCATCTTTATTGATAACTATTAGGTTTTCGGGGTGTTCGAAGTGTTCGGCAACTGTTAATGGTAGTTGTTGTGCAAGACGTGGATCTATCTCAACTGCGATAACAGATTTAGCAACCTCTAACATCGCAAGAGTTAGTGAACCAAGACCTGGACCGATTTCAAGTGCGATGTCATCACTTGTAACACCTGCTGTGCGAACAATTTTTGTACAGACATTTGAATCAATAACAAAGTTTTGACCCAAAGACTTTGATGGCTTCAAATCTAACTGCGCAGCCAACTCGCGGATTTGTGCCGCTCCAAGCAACGTCATGATGCGAAAGATCCAAAAATTCGTTCTGCGTTCAGACTTAAACCAGTTGCCAGCTCGGCTAGATCTTGATTTCGCTCAGTTGCCATTGCTCGAACAATTGTTGCAATCTGCGCAGGTGTATTACCTGCACCTCGATGTGGAGATGGAGCTAAGAATGGTGAATCTGTTTCTACTAGCAATTGTTCTATAGGAACTAGTTTGACCGCCTCGCGTAAATCGGGTGCATTCTTGAAGGTTAATGTGCCAGCAAAGGAAAGGATGTAGCCACGGCCAATACACGTCCTGGCCATTGCCACATCACCTGAAAAGCAATGAAAGACAGTCTTTTCAGGAGCACCGACTTCGAGAAGTACGGATAAAACATCATCGTGTGAATCGCGATCATGAATAACTAGTGCTTTATTGGTCTTCTTGGCTAATTCAATATGCCACTTAAAGGAATCCTGCTGACGCTTGCGCAGTTCAGGTGGGGTACGGAAGTAATCAAGACCAGTCTCACCAATTGCTCGCACACGTGGGTGCTGTGCCAACTCTTCAATAATTTTTAAGTCCGCTTCTAAATCTACAACAACAGGTGCTTCATTGGGATGTAGTGCAACCGCTGCAAGAACTGATGTGTTCCATTTTTCTGCAGCTCCAACACACCACTTAGATTGCTCTGCCGAATAACCAACTTGGACGATGCGGTCAACATTTACTGACTTAGCTTCAGCAATGACATCTGCTACCTCTTGTGAATCAAAGGCTGCATCGGTAACGATTTCCATATGTGCATGTGAATCAACTGTCGGAACCGGTAGTGGTTGAGGCAATGGTGCGCGAGGTCTATCGATATCGCGATTGTGGCGATCAGCCATTGGTGTTTAGGCAGGAGTTTCTAGTCGCGGGAACAAAACTGGAGTCTTAGTAACCGTCGCACCTGCAGGTAACTGGCCCCATGTAGCAACATCTGAAATCTTTTGCGCACTTAGATCCCCAAGTGATGCTTGAGCACCAAGGCTTTGCCACAATATTTCACAGGTCTGTGGCATCACTGGATGAAGCAACACAGCAAGTGCACGCAAAGATTCAGCAGTGTTATACAGAATTTCTTCAAGCTGCTTCTGGTTTGCAGGATCTTTGGCAAGAATCCATGGCTCTTTGATGGTTACGTAGCCATTTACTTGCTTGCAGAAATCCATAATTGCCAAAATTCCACCCTGGAAATCCAAAGCGCACATCGCTGCATCTGCCTTATCAACAGCTTCTTTTAGTGCTGCTTCTAATCCTGTGTCATGACTAACTGCTGGCAATACCCCTGCGCAGTACTTTTCAACCATTGCTGCGCTGCGAGAAGCAAGGTTTCCAAAGTCATTTGCTAGTTCTGATGTGTAGCGGGCGCTCATGTCTTCCCACGAGAAAGAGCCATCAGTACCAAAAGGAATAGCGCGCAAGAAATAGTAACGAAAAGCATCGATACCGAAATGATCTGTGATGTCCTTGGGAGCAATACCAGTTAGCTTGCTCTTACTCATCTTTTCGCCGCCGACCAATAACCAGCCATGAGCAAAGACTTTCTTAGGGACATCTAGGCCTGCGGCCATCAACATTGCAGGCCAAATAACTGCATGGAAGCGCAAAATATCTTTACCAACTAAGTGCACATCTGCTGGCCATGTTTGCGCAAACTTCTTGCCACCTTCAGAATCTGGTGCATCTGTTAAACCAACTGCTGTTGCATAATTAAGGAGTGCGTCAAACCAAACATAGACAACTTGATCTGTATCCCAGGGAACCGGAATACCCCAATCAAATGTAGATCGTGATATTGAAAGGTCAGAAACTCCACCTTCTAGAAATGAGACAACCTCGTTGCGAGCACTTTCTGGTTGACACGCATCAGGATTATTTCTGTAATGCGCAAGCAACGGCTCCACAAAAGCCGATAGCTTGAAGAACCAATTGTTTTCATTTACTAATTCGATTGGCTTACTATGAATCGGGCAACACTTTGCACCATCAATATCAATTAAATCTCCAGGAAGCTTGAACTCTTCACACCCAACACAATATGGACCTTCGTACTTACCAGCATAAATATGGCCTGAATCTTTAAGAGATTGCAAAAACTTTTGAACACGTTCAGTATGGCGCTTCTCAGTCGTGCGGATGAAATCATCATTTGCAATATTTAGATGCTCCCAATTTGGCTTCCATGCCTCTTGAACTAACTTATCTACCCAAACTTGCGGAGCCACATTGTTTTGTTCTGCAGTACGCATGACTTTCTGCCCGTGCTCATCAGTTCCGGTAAGGAACCAGACTGATTCACCTTTTTGGCGATGCCATCGTGTTAGAACGTCGCCGGCAACAGTTGTGTAGGCATGCCCGATATGAGGAGCATCGTTGACGTAATAAATCGGCGTCGTTAGGTAGAAAGACTTAGTCACTGGCTCATCTTATTGGCATCAACGACTGCGGCATAAACAAGGCGCTTTGCGATGCCAAACTCTTCGGCAACGGTTGCAATGGCAGATTTTCGATCCATTCCGGCCTGCTCAAACTCTCGAACTCGGCCGACCATGTCCGCCGCGGTCAATGCTGCTGAATCTGTGACAGCACCAGCAATCACGAGAGTGATTTCACCAAGGACTTCGTTGCTCGATGCCCATGTAGAAAGTTCAGCAAGATTGCCACGAATAGTTTCTTCATATCGTTTCGTCATTTCACGACAAATTGCACCTCTACGATCAGTACCAAATACATTGACTGCATCAGCGAGTGAATCTACTAAACGATGTGGTGCTTCAAAGAAAACCATTGTGCGCTCTTCAAATCTAAGTTTTTCAAAAGTTGTCAATCGTGCACCTGCTGTTCGTGGTGGAAAACCTTCAAAGGAAAAACGATCTGTCGGTAGTCCGGACAATGCAACTGACATCGTGACTGCACTTGGTCCCGGTATCACCGAGACTTCAATCCCTTCAGCAATTGCCTCTCTCATGAGTCGGAAACCAGGATCGCTAATCGTTGGCATTCCGGCATCTGATACCACCAAGACTGTTGCACCACTCTTTAGCTCTGCTATCAATTCGCGTGTGCGCTCTTCCTCATTGCCTTCAAAAAAGGAACAGACCCTGCCCGTAAATGAGACTTCGATATCGGTACATAAGCGGTGAAAACGACGTGAGTCCTCTGCTGCGATTATCGAGGCGCTTTCGATTGCGCTTTTCAAACGTGGGCTAGCATCCCCCGGATTTCCTAATGGGGTAGCTGCCAAGATAAGCGTCATGGGCTAATCCTCTCAGTATTTGTGAGCAATCGCGCATACTCTTGTCCCATGGCTGCCATTGCTCCGATCCTGATTGCGATTGCAGCATTTCTCGTGCGGATTATTAATCTTGGCTCTCCTAAGGGCCTTGTGTTTGATGAGGTCTATTACGTCGATGGCGCACGTGACCTCTTGAAGTATGGCGTTGAAGTCAGTGGCTCAGATCCAGAATTTATTGTGCATCCCCCTGTTGGTAAGTGGCTTATCGCAAGTGGAATCAAGTTATTTGGCGACAATGAATTTGGATGGAGATTTGCTTCGGCTGTTTTTGGAACCCTGTTAATTTTGCTCTTTGCTCGGCTAGTGCATGTTCTGTTTTATTCACCATTGCTCACAGCTCTTGGTGCGGTTTTGATGGCGCTAGATGGTTTATTGCTCGTCCATTCACGCACAGCGCTACTAGATTTATTCTTAACATTTTTCACACTGCTAGGGGTTTTTCTGTGGCATCGGAATAGACATATTTGGGCAGGTATTGCATTTGGATTAGCAATTGGATGTAAATGGAGTGCTATCTATTTTGTGGCAATAATTGGATTAATCGCTGTCTATCGTGTCTTGATCGCACATGACATTAGAAAAACTCTAAAACCTATTGCAGCAAAGTTTGCACAGTATGGCTTGATACCGGTGTTTGTATACACGCTTACATGGACTGGTTGGTTTTTGTCTGACCGAGGTTGGAGTCGTGGATGGTCAAACAATCCATTGTCCTCTTGGATTCACTATCACTCAGAGATGCTTAACTTTCACACCGGACTAACAGACAGCCATCCTTATGAAGCAAATCCTTGGAGCTGGCTAATAATGGGGAGGCCTACTTCATTTTTCTATGACTCGCCGAAAGGTTGTTCTGCAGAAAATTGCGCACAAGAAGTGCTCGCTTTAGGCACTCCACTTTTGTGGTGGGTCGGAACTATTGCAATTGCAGTAGTTGTTGGTTATTGGATTAAATCATTAATTAGTCATCGAATTGATATGGCCGCAAACATTGTTGTTCTAGGACTAGCAGCCGGCTACTTACCGTGGTTTGCAATGCAGCAGCGCACAGTTTTCACCTTTTATGCAATCATTATCGAGCCGTTTTTAATCCTAGCAATTGTCTACTGTGCCAAGTTATTGCTGGCTAGTGGTTTAAAGCCAGTCGTCTCACAATCTATTGTGGGCGGCATACTTGCCCTAATCATCCTGTGTTTCTTGTTTTTCATTCCACTTTTCACGGGACAGGTCATTACATACGAAGATTGGAATCTTCGTATGTGGTTTGACTCGTGGATCTAGTTATTCGTTAGCTGCGCGAGATTGATTGAGGCGTTCAACTGCTTCATCTGCCAGTTGTTGATCAAAGATTTCATCACGAGATGGTGATGCCGCCGCAAGTGCTTCGCGCTCAAGACGTTCTTGCTCTTCACTCCACTGACCAGGAGTAGTCAAATCTAGAACACGTTTAGCAGTAACGGCTTTGGGTGCATTCACGTAGGTTGGAAGCGGAACTTCATTTGGTTCCCAAGCATTTCGAACTGCTGCAGAACCTTTAGGCAAAATAACGACACCTTTAAGTTCACGCTCTGACAAAGGAATCCAATGCTCTGTGGATGGTTTTGGTTGAACTACCTCTACCAAGTTTGTTGCAGAGATTCCTGAGGTGCGACGATTTGATTGCGTGACTCGGCGCTTGTGTAACTGCGCGGCAATTGCATGTCGTCGAACATTTGCAATATAAATTAACATTGCAGATACTGGAACAGCTGCGTAAATGAATGGCATCGTATTCATAATTCCACCTATAACTGTTGTGACGAGTGAAAAAGAAATTAGCGTAAACATGATCCTGCGGCGCAAAAGAGTTTGTCGAATTTTAGCTTCACGGTCGAGGTCAATGTGAATTGCTCCAGTGCCTGAAGAATTTTGTGGTAATTGATTTGCAACTACACGCAGTGCGCTCTTAAAGCGTTCAACAGATTTGCCGGAAAATTCATTGCGGTCATGAATCCATCGAGGTGCGAAATAAGCGACCCACATACCGATGATCGCAATATAGATAAGTCCGGAAGTCATGATGGTCAAATCTAAAGGAAGGGGTGATACTTTTATGGGATTTGAGTGCTACTTAAGTGCAGAATTTTCTTTAACAAAACAGATGTGATCACGCCATTGGCCATCGATGTGCAGGTATCTAGGTCGATCGCCTTCGAAAATATAGCCAGCTTTTTCAGCTACTCGCCGACTTGAGGCATTTTCTGGCCGAAGATTAATCTCAACGCGATGCAGTTTTAGTACCTCGAAGGCGTACCCAGTAAGCATTTGAACCGCTGCTGTTGTATAGCCACGATTGGCGAAGTTGCGATCTATCCAATATCCGATGTGCCCCCCACGCATAGCGCCATAAATAACTCCACCTAGGGATATCTGGCCAATCAAATTCTTGCCATGCCAGATTGCAAAGGAAAATGAGCGGCCATTGCGCGCTTCAAAATTAAGTATTTTCACCATTTCAAAGTAGGAAGGGAGCTCTTTATAGCTATCTTCACTAATCGCAGGGATTGTGGCTTCCCAGGGAGAAAGCCATTCACGATTTTCAGCTCGCACACGATTCCAAATTTTACGATCTCGAACTCGTAGTGGCCTTAAAAATATCTCTTCGTTTTCTAAAACTATAGGCCAGCCTTTGCTCATGAGATTAGATATATCGGCGCTCAAGAACTACAACTGTGACCTGATCTCCTGTTTTTAGGGCTGTTTCATTTTCTGAAATTGCAATAAATGCATTTGCATCAGACAAAGTTGATTGTTCATCCTGATCGGCCAAAGGTGTTACAGACTTTCCGTCATCAGCCAAGATTGCGCGAATATATGAGCGCATTCCGGCTGTAGATTCAACTGGCTTTTCAAGTGCCGCTTTTACTGAAGGGCGGTGGATTGTTGCAGCCCCCAACATTGTGCGGATCATTGGTCGAACGAAAAGCTCAAATGAAATATATGCAGTGATCGGATCACCAGGAAGTGTGACAACTGGTGTGTTGTCTGGGCCTATTGTTCCAAAATTGTGACGTCCGCTAGCTTCAATTGCCAGGTCAACAGTTGTTATATTCCCAACTCTTGCAAGCGTGCGAGAAATCAAATCGAATGAGTCATCCCTGCGTTCACCGCTAATAATAATTAAGTCGGCTCGCACCAATTGATCTTCAATTACCTTTTGTAATTGCTCTTCATCATCTGGAATTGAGTGAACTCGATAAGCAACTGCGCCTACTTCACGGACGGCAGTAGTTAGTAACCAAGAGTTTGTTTCGTACTCGTCGCTGGCATTGTTGAGAGGCTGACCTGGTTCAACTAAATCAGGACCAGCTGAGAGAACTACAACTCGTGGGTGCGGCCGCGTTGGAAGATGATCACGGCCAATAGATGCGGCCAATCCAATTTGAGTTGAGCGAATACGAGTTCCGGAGCGAAGAACTAAACGATCTCCAGCGTAAATATCATCGGCAAGGGTCGCACCATGCGCGTCAAGCAATGGCATCTCAAAAGGTTCAAGCGGTTTGCAGATGGCGAGTAAGGAGGTAAGAAACTCATCGACTCGGGTGTGTTCTGACATAATCACACCCTACTTGTTGAACAGTTTGATCTTTGGGATTTAACGGGAGATTTAAATGACAGATCAGAAAGTTGCATTACGTGATCGCGCCCGGCGTGAGCGTTCTCAAAAATACATCCCCTGCGCCTTCAATGTCATCTTAAAAGCACCAGAAATCGTTTCAGCCTCAACTATCGCCTCATACATTTCCTATGAGTTAGAGCCAAGCACTCTTGAAATCAACGAAGCATTTCTGCGGGATGGAAAAACTCTAGTTCTGCCCCGCATTAATGGTGACCAGTTGGAATGGGTTCCTTGGAATGGTGACCCCAATCAATTGATCTCAAGAAAGAAAATTTTGGAGCCAACCGGTGAGGCAGTAAAAGATCTTTCCCAAATTTCCGTTGTAGTTGTGCCTGCACTTCGAATTGACCAATCTGGATTTCGATTAGGGCAGGGTGGAGGTTATTACGATCGTGCACTTCCGCACCTCACGGCCTGGAAAATTGGATTGGTATATGCCGGTGAATTAAACAGTGAAACTCTGCCACATGAAGATCATGACATCCCGATGGATGCGGCAGCTTCACCTTCGATAATTGTGCGCTTTAACCGTTAGGTAAGTTGCGCGCCATGACGATGCGCTGAATCTGATTTGTTCCTTCGTAAATCTGAGTTAACTTTGCATCACGCATCATGCGCTCCACAGGATAATCAGTGACATATCCATAACCACCAAGTACTTGTATTGCATCTTCTGTAACCTTCATTGCCATATCGCTTGCAAAACACTTGCTTGCTGCTGAGAAGAAGCGAAGGTCTTTTTCATTGTTTTCGCTTTTAACTGCAGCGGAATAAGTAAGTAAACGAGCTGCCTCTATATTCATAGCCATATCAGCAAGCATGAATTGAACTGCCTGAAAATCAAAAATTGGCTTTCCAAATTGATGGCGTTCATGGGCATACTTCGTTGCAACATCGAATGCACCTTGTGCCAACCCAATAGCTTGAGCAGCAATTGTGATGCGTGTGTGATCCAGCGTGTTCATCGCCAAGGCAAAGCCTTGTCCGACTTCGCTGATACGACGATCATCGCTTAGCTGAACATTGTCGAAATAAACTTCGCGAGTTGGAGATCCGCGCATTCCCATTTTCTTCTCTGGTGCTCCAAAAGAAACACCGGGATCTGATTTTTCAACTACGAAAGCGGTAATTCCCTTTGAACCGCTTGAAGGATCGCCCTGCGCAATTACTGAATAAAGTTCAGATTCTCCAGCATTAGTTATCCACTTCTTGCTACCGTTTAGAACCCATCCATCACCTGAACGTTCAACTTTGGTGCGCATTGCAGATGCATCTGAACCTGCCTCTGATTCAGATAGACAATATGAAAAACCTTCACCTTTTACTAAACGAGGTAGCCAACGCTTCTTTTGTTCCTCATTGCCTCCCAAAATTAGCGGCATAGAACCCAACTTGTTAACCGCTGGAATTAAAGATGAGGAGCCACATGCACGGGCAACCTCTTCAATGATCAATACCGTGGCAAGTGCATCTGCGCCATCGCCACCAAATTCAGTTGGCACATGGGCTGCATATAAACCATTCTTAATTAGAGCATTTTTTGCTTCTTCCGGGAAGCGATGATCCTCATCAACAGCCTGAGCAAAAGGTGCAATCTCTTTTTCAGACAACGCACGAACACTTGCCCGAAGATCTTTGTACTCAGAAGGTAGATCAAATACGTTTTCCATTAGGACTCATTCTTATCGCGTTGTGCCAGCTTTTGTAGATACTGATTATAGTTTGCCAAATCATCTGGTTGACCCATTGCTGCTTGCCGAGCAATATTTCGGTCAATTCGGTTAGCTTCACGAGTGTCATCTCGGAGCCAATTTATAAATGTTGCCACTAAAGCGATCAAAATTGGGATTTCTCCCATTGCCCAACCAATGGAACCACCAAGCTTTTGGTCTGCAAGAAGGTCAGTCAGCCATGGTGTTTGAAGATAGGCAAAGTATCCCTTATCTATCAAAGTTGATGTGGACATTAACGCAACCGAGAAGAATGCATGAATGCTCATCGCGGCAAACAAAATGACGATCTTGACTAAATGCGGAATTCGCCGAGGATTAGGGTCAACGCCAATCACAACAAAGAAGAACAGGAATCCCGCTGCCAAGAAGTGAAGAGTCATAAATAAGTGACCAATATGACTCTGCATCAGGTTGGCAAATAAATCTGTGAAGTACAAAGCAAATAATGAGCCATCAAAAATCAACAATGCAACGATTGGGTTTGTATAAAAAGTGCCAATCTTGGAATGAAGAGCTGCTAAAAGCGTACCTCTCACGCCTCGCTCTGAAGGTGTCCGTCCTTGTGGCAGTGTTCGAAGTGCCAAAGTCATTGGAGCTCCCAGAACTAATCCAATTGGAGCAATCATGGCCAAGAGCATATGCGCAATCATGTGATAGGAAAAGGAGAAGTGCGCATACAAACCCAGGCCACCACTAGTTGCAAAATCTATAGCTGCAATACCAAGAGCAAATGAGATTGTCCGACCAACTGGCCACTTATCACCACGCTTGGTCAAAACCATTACCCCTTTTACATACAAGGCAACCATCACTACCAAGATTCCTATGATCAAAGCATTTGGTTCATAGCTAAATAAAACACTCGACCATGTTGGTTTAGGTGGTGTCGCAATTCCAACGATAGAAAGAGCTGGATCAAACACAAACTCTCCTGGTCTATCTGGTGAACCGGTATTTGAAAGCCAGGATCCCAGCGCAACTGTCACAACCATTATGACTGCTTCTATTGTGAGTAATTTTGCAAAGCCAGCCCAATTGATTCTTTCTTTTCCAGCAAGATTCTTTCGGTGTAGATACCCCATTCCTATTAATGAGATAGTTGCTACGGTCTTTGCAATCACAATGTAGGCATATGTCGAATTCCATGCACTTACAAAATTGAGTCGAGCCCAAGCGTTCACGACTCCGCTAATTACAACAGCTATAGCAGCCCACAAGGCCAACTGGCTAAAGCGTGGAACGGCAATTGCCCTATCTGGTTCCGAAAGCATTGCGATAGCAAGAATTCCGCCAACCCATAGTGATAATCCGATAACGTGAATTACAAGTGATCCAACGACCAAAGAGTGAGAGCCACCAGATGCTGCATGACTCAGAAACACAGGAGCTACCAATCCAGCCAAGGAGATTATTACTAGAAAGATAAGAGTTAGAATTTTTTTGACCTGGAAAGCACAAATGAAAACGATAAAAGCAACTATCGCTTCGAAAGCTAAATACGAACCCAAATCAAGAGTAAGAAAGGATCGAATAGCTGTTGGATCTAGTACCTCAAAGACAGATGAGCCTAAAAACAATGAAGCTAGGGTGAAGATTATTGAACCTAATACGCCAATGAACCAGGTGAGCGCAGAAATTTTCAGAAGATTACGGAGTTTTTCAGCTGATGTTGAGAGTTTACCTTCAACATCGAGCAGCAAAAATGCCATTGCCAACAGGACACCAATAGTTGCGAATCCACCAAGTAAGTTTAAACACTTAAAGGCTGTGTTAAAAAAGTTCATCGATTGTTAAATAATTTACGTGCATACATAGAAAGTCCGATAGTTACTAACAAGGCAAGAATTAACAAGACAATCACAAAAACATTTGTTCCCCAACTGCTACTAGCAGGAGTCTGCGATTTACTTGGCTCTGGATTTGGGTCGGTAGTTGAGATAACACTTGGTGCTTTAAAACTAAAAGTAAAGCTACCTTCTAGGGCTACTTCACCTTCTGAGGCTAAAGAGTATGTAACTGTGTACATTCCAGATTCAGTAAGTGGCTTAATCCCAACAATTGCACTCAAGTCCGAAATGGAGATGGTGCCATCATCTACGCGAGCGCCATTTGGATCTGTCACAGTGATTGAATTCGCATCTGGTGCATCGGCTAATAAAGGAACTTGGCCTGTTATCGTCACATTTGTAGGCGAGATTGAAAGCGTTGAGCCGCTAATGGGACTAGTACTTACTAATGTATTGGCAGAAGCGCTAGATACCCCTACAAATAAAAGTAGCAGAATCGCTGTGATGCGAAAGCGGCTCACGATTTCCTTCCAAAGGGGCTTGGGAAGCACCTCAATTCGCGCCTATCGTCTCACTTCTTTACACTTACTGCCTAGCCTTATTTACCGATTGGAGCCTGTGATGCCTACATATCAATATGCATGCACCGCATGTGACCATCAATTTGAGGCTATCCAATCCTTTTCAGATGATTCATTGACCGTGTGCCCAGAGTGCCAGGGTGAGATCCGCAAGGTCTATACCGCGGTCGGTGTTGTATTTAAAGGATCGGGTTTCTATAAAACCGATTCAGCTAAAAAGTCCACGGTTGCTGAAGCGCCAAAACCCGCGCCAGCGCCAACGGCTGATTAATCCTCGTGATGTGGTGGTTTGTCTGACTTAATTTCTGCTTCGCGTCGAGATTGCTCGGCAGCTGCTTCAGGGTCGATCTCATCTGAAGTCACGTTAGGAAAGAGGTCACTCATGGAATTGATTCTACATCGTTAAAGGAATGGGAAAAACATGTTCGAGAAACTTGGTCACTTTTTAGTCAAGCGCCGTAAAAGCGCTGTGGTGCTTTTTGTGATTGGCATACTTGTGGCAGGCGGATTCGGATCGATGGCCTTTAATCGCCTTGATTCCTCTGGCTATTCAGATCCCAATAGTGATTCTTACAAGGTTTACCAGTATCTGACAGAAGACTTGAACCGACCTGACCCTTCCGTCGTAATTGTTGTTGATTCAGGTTCAACTGATGTGGACGATGCAGTTATCACTCAAAAAGGTTTAGCTTTAGAAAAGAGAATTGGTCAAGAAGAAGGAGTCTCAAGGACTCTCTCCTACTGGACTAGTGGCGGCGAAGCGACTTTAAGATCAACTGATGGAAAAGCTGCATACATTATTGTTTATGGTGACAACGATCCATTCTCAGCCGAGGGTCAAAAACTTGGCAAACTTTTCCAAGAAAAATACGATGGTTCATATGACGGCCTGACTTTATATGCCGGCGGTGCTTCAGTAGTTGGGCATGCGATAACAGAAAAGATTTCAGATGATCTAAAGATCGCAGAGTTAATTTCTATTCCACTTACCTTCATCTTGTTGGCATTTGTCTTTGGTGCATTAGCTGCATCGGCAATGCCACTCATTGTTGGTGTTGCAGCGATTTTAGGTGCCTTTTTCATTCTCTTCTTATTTACTCTATTCACTGATGTAAGTATCTATGCTCTAAACCTCACAACAGGTATGGGCCTTGGGCTTGGCATTGATTACGCATTATTAATGGTGAATAGATTCCGAGAAGAACTACACCGTGGAAAGAGCGTTGAAGATGCGATAGTCGCGACTATGGGTAGTGCTGGAAAGACTGTCTTTTATTCCGGTATGACTGTGCTTGTAACTCTATTTTCTCTAACCTTCTTCCCGCTACCTTTCTTGAAATCTTTTGGATACGCCGGAGTTTCGGTGGTCGCACTCGCGGTCGTTGGTGCACTCATTGGATTACCACCAATTCTTGCTCTCATGGGATCCAGAATTGATAAAGGTGTAGTTCGCCGTTCTGCAATTACACCAAAAGAAGATGGGCGCTGGGCACAAACAGCGCGCCTAGTGATGAAGCGTCCGGTAGCAGCAGTGGTTCTTTCTTTAGTAATTCTAGGAATCATGGCTGCGCCAATTACTAATATTAAGTTTTCACAAGGTGACTCACGGATGTTGCCTGCAGATAACAAGGCTGCTGTTGCAACGGCGCTTCAAAACGAGAGATTTCTGGGTCAAACAGGAAATCCAATTGAGATCATCATCAGAGGCGGTTCAGACAAACTTGAGGAAATTAATGTCTATGCAGCCAAGGTAAGGAAGGTTCCGGGCATTGTTGCTGTATTGCCACCGGCAACAATTGGCAAAGATGTGAGAATTGTTGCCTACCAAGAAATGTTGCCACGAACACCAGAAGCACAAGCATTAATTCACGATGTTCGTAGCGTTGAAGCACCTGCTGACACTTTGGTGGGAGGTGTTGCTGCCGATTACACAGATTCACAGGATGGTATTTCACGCACCTTGCCATGGGCATTGGCTTGGGTCATTCTTTCGGTTCTTGTCTTGATATTTATTTTCACTGGATCGATTATTTTGCCTATCAAGGCAGTCCTTCTTAATTTTCTTTCCCTCGGAGCGACCATGGGAGTACTTACGTGGGTGTTTATTGATGGAAATCTTCAGTGGCTTATCGGCTCATTTACGTTAACAGGAACACTTGATACCTCCATTGTTATCTTGATTGCTGTGGTGGTCTTTGGATTATCCATGGACTATGAACTCTTCTTACTTTCTCGTATTCGTGAGGAGCACCTGGCTGGAAAAACTAACGTGGAATCTGTGGCTGTTGGACTACAAAGATCAGCTCGAATCATTACAGCAGCGGCGCTATTACTTGCAGTTGTATTCGCCTCATTCATCACTAGTGGTGTCACATCAATTAAATCCATGGGATTTGGTGTTGCACTTGCCGTGCTCTTGGATGCCACCATTGTTCGAGGTCTCTTAGTTCCAGCACTTATGCGCTTGTTCGGAGAGCGCAACTGGTGGGCTCCTAAGTGGATGCAACGATTTACTCTTCATCACTAAGGTCGCGTACCCTACTGACATGGATCTAATCGCTTCCCTGCAATGTGCTGATCAACCTGGCATCGTTCATGCGATGACTTCTGCTGTGCTTGCCTGTGATGGAAACATCATTGAGAATCAACAATTCACTGATCCCACAACAAATGCCTTTGTGATGCGCACACGATTTGAAACTTCACAGGGTCTAGATGGTGCAACTACAAGTTTGAGTGACGGTTTGTCTAGATTTAACCCTACGTTGCATATACGCCCAACTGCTCAAAAGCCTCGGGCATTAGTTATGGTCACCAAAGAGAGCCACTGCTTGCGAGATCTTTTGTATTTAGAAGATCTTGGCGAACTAAACATTCAAATTCCACTGGTTATATCCAACCAAGAAGAATTACGTACCTTGGTTGAATCCCATGGAATAAAATTTTTATACTTACCCGTGACCCCTGAAACTAAAGTGACTCAAGAAGCTGAGATTTTGAAGCAGATCGATGACCTTAAGATAGATTTCGTAGTTCTTGCTCGGTATATGCAGATTATGTCCAAAGAATTCTGCAACAAACTGCCAGGAAAAATAATCAATATTCACCACTCATTCCTACCCGGATTTAAGGGTGCAAAGCCCTATCACCAGGCGCACGAGCGCGGAGTTAAGATCATCGGCGCATCTGCTCACTTTGTAACCAGTGATCTTGATGAAGGACCAATCATCGAGCAGGATGTTGCTCATGTAACCCACATCGCTACACCCGAAGAGTTAATCGCAATTGGTCGCGATGTTGAACGTAGGGTTTTAGCAAAGGCTGTGAAGTTTTATGCAGATGACAAAGTGTTTATTGTCGGCAAGCGGACTGTGGTTTTTTCTTAACAATCATTACGTAATCTGGGACGGGAGTTGAGCCTGCGAGCTATCGTTTAGGAGGCGCTCAGAGAATCTGAACGCCTCCCGACCGATTAACTTTTTAATTCAATTGGCGACATAGGTCTTTTGTTGCTGCTGCAC
Organism: Candidatus Planktophila sp.; assembly: GCA_044233285.1. GTDB lineage: Bacteria > Actinomycetota > Actinomycetes > Nanopelagicales > Nanopelagicaceae > Planktophila. The sequence continues at coordinate 32,264 of JBIIKH010000005.1, forward strand.
TACCTTTTGCCGTTTTTATGGTCTCAAACAGTGAACGGGCTTCTAGAACGTTGACGTAAACATCAAGAACTAGATTTGTAGCCTTTCCAGCACCCGAGATAGCCTTAATCGTGGCAGTTCTCTTTTGCCCATTTTTCAATTGAATTTGAATGGTGTTACCAGGCTTCATTTTGCTCGAATCAGACTTTGAAGCATCGATCTGATAATTGATCTCTCCTCGTACGACCTCCTCAGAATTTAAAAACGTTGTATTGGTTGCCAACGAGACCTTACTCATAATGAGAGAACCAGCCGTTGCTGCCTTCCCTGCCGGGCCCGGCAAAAATGAGAGAGCTGAGAGACTTAAATTTGAGGCACTTACAACACCCTGAGCGATTGGTTCCCCCCAAGCTGAAATTGAGCAGAGGGCTTTCAAGCCAAACTGTTTAAATCCGCCATCACGTGTGACAAAAAAACTTAATGAGTAAGTCTGGATGGATGCGGAATTTGTGATGAGTAGAGAAACAAAATCCTCATCTTTAACGCCTGTGATTTTCTGGGAAAAAAGCCACTTACCTTGAGCAGAAAGATTAGTTTGGGTCGAAGTGTTGTAATGGACGGAATAAACGACTTGTCCAAGATTGTTCAGAAGGTCAATTCTCTCTGTATAATTCTTGATTAATTTTGGATCAAGCGGCTCTTTAGGAGTTGCAAGATAACCTACGATCAAACGATAGTTTTGGTCCTTTGGCTGCTTGGTCCATTGCGTAAGCACATCTTTCCCACTACGGGTAGCGACAAAAGATGCCTCTTTGAGATAAGAGCCTGGGTGCAGTTCTGTTGCAGCTGAGGCAGGGGTAGTCAATAGCGAAGTACAAACTAGTATCGCTGATAAAACACTAAAGATTCTTTTCATGGTTAAATCCTTCCTTTTTACACATACCGTAAAAACTAACTGATTTTATGCACGGTAGTTAAAGGCAGTTTTGAATGGTGTCCCCGGCGGGAGTTGAACCTGCGACCTACCGCTTAGGAGGCGGTTGCTCTATCCACTGAGCTACGGGGACCTAACACCAATGGTGCTTGGCAAAGGTTAGCGGTATAGATAACCTTCCCCTGAATCCATAGTGGGTTCGAAAACTACCCGAAAGGCCAACCATGAGAGCGCTCGTTATCGGCGCAGGCGGAGTTGGCAGTGCAATCGCAAATATCGCATCCCGTAAGTCATTTATCACTGAGTTAGTTATCGCTGATTACGATGCTTCAAAGGCGCACGCTGTCACCCAGAAAATCCAAGACCCACGATTTACGTCAGTGGAGGTGGATGCCGGCGATCTGGTTGCGCTCGAAGGATTGATCCGAAAGGTCAATCCTGATGTTGTGATCAATGCCGTAGACCCACGCTTTGTGATGCAGATCTTTACAGCTGCACAAAATACCGGCGTCAACTACATGGATATGGCGATGTCGCTCTCAAAGGCACATCCAACTGAACCATTCACAAAAACTGGGGTCATGTTGGGTGATGAGCAATTTGCCCAGGCTGAAGCTTGGGAAAAGAATGGAAAATACGCACTGATTGGTATCGGAATCGAACCAGGTATGAGCGATATTTTTGCTCGCTATGCCCAAGATTATTTGTTCAGTGAAATTGATGCAGTAACAATCTTAGATGGTTCTAACTTAACTGTTGATGGTTATGAGTTTGCTCCATCTTTTTCAATCTGGACAACTATTGAAGAGTGCTTAAATGCACCTTTGCTCTGGGACAACGGCAAGTGGCATACATCTGAGCCGTTTTCAGGCGGGGTGGTTTTTGATTTTCCTGAAGGTATCGGTCCTGTTGAATGTGTAGATGTTGAACATGAAGAGGTAGTGCTTATCCCGAAAAAGGTTAAGGCGAATCATGTTTCTTTCAAATACGGACTTGGGGCAGATTTCATCAATACCTTAAAGACCATTCACATTCTTGGTTTATCAAAAAAGGAAAAGGTGAACTATCGAGGTATGGAAATTGCACCTCGTGATTTCTTAGCCTCACTCTTGCCTGATCCGGCAAAAATTGGTCCATTAATGCACGGCAAGACCTGTGCAGGTGCACATGTGAAAGGTTTAGATAAAGAAGGTAAACCTTATGCCTGCTACATCTACAACGTCGTCGACAATAAATGGTCTATGGACAATTACGGTGATCAAGCAGTCGTATGGCAGACAGCTATCAATCCCGTAATTGCAATGGAACTCATTGCCAATGGAACATGGAAACCTACTGGTGTTGTTGGCCCTGAATGGCTTGAACCAAAACCATTCTTGGACTTGATCGAGTCATACGGAAGTAGCTGGCACATTCGGGATGAGGATCCCGCTGGAATCGGGGCATAAGTGACATCGTGGGCATTAGTCACCGGCGCAACAGCTGGAATCGGCGAAAGCTTTACTCGTTTACTTGCTAAAAACAATTACAACATTGTGTTAGTTGCTAGAGACTTGCCGCGCTTGCAAGAGCGTGCACGTGATCTGGAATCTAAGTTCAAGGTTTCAACCCACGTTATTCAGGCAGATCTTTCTACAGATGCAGGCTGCTTAACAGTTGAGAAATACATCGCAAACAACCAGATTGATGTACTGATTAACAACGCTGGTTTTGGGATCAACAAGGCATTTACGATGTCAGCATTAGATGCTGAACAACAGCTCTTAGACGTCTTAGTTCGTACACCAGTAAGACTCATGCACGTGGCACTGCCCCAGATGAAAAAGCGCAATAAAGGTGTTGTGATAAATGTTTCATCAGTAGCCAGTTTTATTGCCGGCGGTACATACAGCGCATCAAAGTCTTATCTGACTGTTTTGTCTGAATCACTTCACACAGAACTTGCTGGAACCAATGTGAAGATCAGTGCTCTTTGTCCTGGATTTACTCGAACAGAATTTCATCAACGTGGTCGCATGTCCATGAGGGGTTTGCCTAACTTCATGTGGCTTGATTCCGACACATTAGTTGCGAAGTCCTGGAGTGATGCGATCAAAGGTAAGGCGATATCGATTCCTGGATGGCAATACAAACTCCTGGTCTTTCTTATCCAAAGATTGCCACGACCTATTGTCAGAAGAGTTGGCATGAATGTGCGGAGAAAACAGCGTACGTAACAGTTATACCTGAGAACTCTCGGCGGGTTATCAGAGTTCTTTAAGCACTTGGTCGCTAGAATTGCCAACATGACAACGAGAGGTTCTTCCATGTTTCGTAAAATCGCATCAGTCTCAGTAGCACTAATTGTCGCCGGTGGAATCATGGTGGCTGTTCCAGCCGAGGCAGCGGCCAAGATTTCAAATGGTGTTGCGTGCAAGAAATCGGGACAAACCACCAAAACCAGTTTTGGAACATATAAGTGCTCAAAGAACCCTCTCGTATCAAGCACTAAATTAACCTGGCTATCGATTGACTGCATCAACAGTGCAAATTCTGCTGTTAAGGCACAGAAGGATGCTGTTGTTACAGCTGCTAGTTTCGCAGCACAACTTCCAATTATTGAGCTTGGAATAACAACTGAGATAGCAAATCGAGCCGAGATTCAAACTAAATTAGATGAAGCTAAGGCTCGCCTTCTAGCGGCTCAAGGAAAACTTGCTGCTGCCACAGCGGCTGCAGACAAGAAAGTTCTGACAACGGCTGTTACATCTTGGACTTCTGCGATACGGGCTTACGAAAGCAAGATTCGCAGTATTGATCTGACAATTAAGAAGCTTGATGCGGCAAAGCTTGTCGCAGTAAACAAGCCTGCAGAATTGGCAAGTAATGTTGCAGGTACTCGCGAAAGTGCAAAGTTAATTTGCACTAAGGGTTTATAACACTCTGGATCTAAGTTAAAAACCCGCTACCTTCAAGGTAGCGGGTTTTTTCTTACCTATGGCTTCCCCTATTTAGTAATCAATGCGATGTTCCTATCCTCAAAACATGCGAGTAGTCAGATTTCTAGGGGTCTTTTTACTGGCTACTTACATCACTCTTCATCTAATTGCACCCACAGATTGGTCTGAATTATTTGTTTATAACATCATTTCAATAGCTGCAATAGTGGCGATCACTTTCGCGCCACACATTAGTGACAAAATTGCCAAGCCAAGTTTTGGTTTGGCGGTTGCTTTTTGGGCACTTGGTTCGGCTGTTGCTAGCTCAGCAATCTTCTTCTCTCTATTCACTGTCTCAAACACCATCTCAAATGTTTTGTACTTACTTTTTTACCCCTTTGCAATCATTGGACTACCGCGACTACTTTCTGCACAACGAAAACTCTCTGTTATTGAGCTCGTAGATTCTTCAATCTTTGGCTTAGGTTTAAGCACACTGGGCTCTGCGCTGGTAATAAAGCCAGTTCTTCCACATTTTGATGGCAACATCAGCGAAACCTTTTTTGCAGTTATGTACCCAACGGCAGATCTAATCCTTGTCTGCGTTGTTATTGTGACGGTTGCCATGCAGGGTTATTCACGTCGTGGACTAGTACTCTCAATTGGGGTAACAGTTTTTGCTGTTGCCGACATTGTTTATCTGTGGCACAACATAAATGGCAGTTACCTGCTTGGCTCATTGACCGATATTGGGTGGGTCATAGGCCTTTTGCTTATTGCTGAAAGTTTTTGGCAACCTGGAATCGATAGCAAGGCCCGCGATGGGATTAGCCCGATCTTGATTTCAATATCAGTGTCACTGAGCGCAACATTGCTCGCGCTCATCGCTATTCGTCCAGATTACTTTCCTCGATTTATTCTAGTTCCTGCGATTGCAACCTTGGCACTTGCATTCGCGCGAATGGCACTTGCGCTGACTCAAGCTAAAAACATAGGCCAAGAAAGATTGCTAGCAAGGACGGATGAATTGACTGGATTACCTAACCGTCGCCGCTTAGTCACTGAGATTGATGCCTTTGCTGAAAAGGAAGGTGCTCTATTACTGCTTGATTTGGATGGATTTAAACCGATCAATGATTCACATGGACATGAAACTGGAGACAAGATCTTGCAGCAAGTAGCCCTACGCTTTGAGCGCTCCTTGCCACATGGTGCATTGTTGGCACGTCTTGGTGGAGATGAGTTTGGAGTTTTATATGAAGGCGGACATGAAAGTGCAGTAGAAGTCGCCTTAGCTTTGCGTGCGACGTTGTCATATCCATTTCACATAAATAACCAAGAAATACAACTAGGGGTGAGCATTGGAGTTGCAAAGAACACTGGCGAAAAGGATTTACTGGTCCGTGCAGATAATGCGATGTATAAAGCTAAGCGCGAGGGTCTAGGGGTTTATCAGCTTTAATCTCTTGCAAACGTGCCAAGGATTCAAGACGCTCGATTGCATGATCAACTACCCGCTCTGGATACCCCTTGCTGTATCCATCTAAGAACAGCCAAGGTTCATGAATTTCAGATGCAGAAAGGTGTGCTAGTTCTGGCACATACTTACGAATGTAATCGCCATTTTCATCAAAACGCTTACCTTGCTCAATCGGATTAAATATTCGGTAATACGGCGAAGCATCAGTGCCACACCCTGCCGTCCATTGCCAACCATGAGCGTTAGATGCAACATCGTAATCAACCAAATGATCAGCAAAGAAGCGCTCTCCAACTTGCCATTCAAGGTGTAGATCTTTGACTAAAAATGAAGCAACAACCATGCGGGTTCGGTTATGCATCCATCCCTCTTTAATCAACTGACGCATTGCAGCATCCACAAATGGATACCCTGTTTTTCCTTCACACCAAGCCTTGAACTGTTTACCAGGCTTGTCATATCGCATCTCTGCAAATTTAGGTGCGTAGTAATCAACATCAGTCATCGGATTGTTGTAAAGAACATCAGCATAAAACTCTCGCCAGGCAATCTCTTTCCGAAAAGTGTCATGCGCCTTACTTTCCCCAAGATTTTCAAGCAAAGTACGAGGATGTATCTCACCAAACTTCAAATATGTACTCATCTTAGAAGTGCCATCAATTGCTGCTAAATTACGGTTTTCGTCGTAAGTATCTAAGCCACTTTTGGTAAACGCATTAAAACGCGCAAGCGCAGCTTTTTCACCAGCGGCAATTATTTGCACTCCTTCGGGGGTAGGAAAATCCGGAAAGTTACGAAACTTTTCTGTTGGTTCAACGAGCGAAAATTTCTTAGGTGTTACGGCAGGTGCTCTATAACCATGTGTTCGCCACCCCCGATAGAACGGTGTGTATACCTTGTAAGGGGTTGCATCACTTGGCTTTAAAACTCGACCAGGGGTCACCGCATAAGGACTTCCCGTGCGAATTAACTTAATTCCTGCCGCTTCAACACGAGCATCCCGTTCTGCGCCGTATCGCTCGTATTCGGCTGAAATATGAACCTCTTCGACACCGTATTGTGCAATCAGTCCTTTTAATACTTCCACTTGATCGCCTTCAATAATGTGCAAGCAGTTTCTGAGTGACTCATCTAGAGCCCTTAGGGATTGCCCCATATAGGCAAGCAACTTATCGCCAGCTTCATCTATTTGTTTCTTATCTAAAATAAAAAGTGGGATGACTTGATCAGCTGATTCAATCGCAGCCAATAAAGCTGGGTGATCGTTGATTCGAAGGTCGCGACGAAACCAGATAATTGAAGTTTTCGTCAAAGACATGGGATAATTCAATCATGATGCAAGAGATTAAGCGTTTTCAAGTCCGTGGGGTGCCTGGCGAGGTTGTCCGTCTCAAGTTTGGAGCCCGCATCGTTGATTATTGGAAGCCCCCAAAAGGATCAGATAAGTTATTGATCGCTCATGATGGACAAAATGTTTTTGACGGAAAGTCCTCTACGCACCGTGGTCAAACGTGGGAAATGGCTCAATCTGCTATCCGCGTTAGTCGGGAACTCGGTATTGCAACACCTTCGATAATTGGTGTTTGGCACAGCTCTACAAAGGAAAACCCATGGGGGCGCGGAAAAGATCTTGTCCCTGAGAAATACTTCCGTGAAGGCCTTGAAGTCCATAATGATTATGCAAAAATAATAGAAGACAAATCACTCTTGCAAAGTGATAGTTATTTTAAGGAAATCTTTGAAACAATCGTGCCTTCGCTAGAAAGTGAAATTGACCCGAAGAACACTGCCATGATCGGTTCATCAATGGGTGCCCTTGCGACTTTATATGCAGTTGCACAAATGCCTGAAAGATTCTCAACAGCACTAGCTCTTTCGCCCCATTGGCCATTTGGCGCTAATGGTTTAGTGGAAAAATCGATAAATTCTTTGCCGCTTCCGGGAACACATAAAGTTTGGATGAGCCACGGAACAAAAGGTTTGGATTCTGACTATGGGCCATATCAAATATATGCAGATCGACTAATGCATGAACGTGGCTATCGCTCTAACAATTTTGTCTCTCGTGTTTACCCACGCACCGGACACAATGAAAGATCATGGGCTAAGTACTTAGATCAACCACTTAGTTTTTGGCTTGATTCCAAAACCCACAAACCTTGAGTTGGTTTGTCTGTGTTTACCGAAATTATAGAGCCATCACCTAAAACTCCATACAGACTTTTTTTAACAATGTAACCAAGCTTGCTTACATCAATTTTGGTGTTGACAGCTCCTCTAGAGATAAAAACCAAAATTGTTTCTTTCTTTGATTCACGTAAAAAGGCTAGACAATCATCTTCGACTAATACCCAACGTAATCCGCCATTAATAAGAGCATCATGCTTCTTTCGGATTGAGATTAACTCTTTAACTTCACTCAGAAAATCTAAATCCCAAGAGCTTTGATCTTCCCAATTCATAGTTCTACGGGAGTCTTCGCCTGAAGATCCCTCTAATCCAATCTCATCTCCTGCAAAGATTGACGGTACGCCAGGGTATGTAAGTAGCAAAGTCATCGCTGTTAGATGCAGCTTCTTGTCACCCAATACAACGGTTCGCATTCTGGCTGTGTCATGAGAATCTAGAAGAACCATGCTTGCCACAAGAGATCTCCAAGGTATTGATCCGTTAAATGATTTCATGCTCTCTACTAGTTGTTTTCCATTAATTTTTGGCATTGAAAATGGCAACCCCTGAAAGCCGCCACCTATTGTTGTGTTTAAATTTATCCAGTTCCAGACAGGTCGCATAAAGCCTTGGTAGTTCATAGCACCGTGCCAACCAAATCCATTTAAGTCGCTCGCAATGAAATCGCCATTTTCTGCCACTAACCAGGCATCAGGTTTGACTTGGTCCATAGCTTTACGAATCCCATGCATCACTTCATCGTGCATGTCATCTGCGCCTAAGCGACCTGTCATATTGCCAACATCTATTCGCCATCCGGCCATGCCGTATTTAGGCGACAACCATTGCTTAACTATCGAATTCTTTCCTTCATACATCTCCTTACGCAGGGCTTTTGAGTGAAAATTTAGTTTTGGCAAAGATGCCAAACCCCACCAACCGACGTATCCATGCTTTACAGATTTATCCCAATAAAAATACTCACGTTCTTTGGACTTCTTATTTCGCTGCGCTTTAGCAAGCCATGGATGCCCAGCACCACAATGATTTGAGGTTAGATCCCCTAATAACCGAATCTTTCGCTTCTTTGCAGCAGTGACCAGTTTAAACATTGCTTTGTCCCCGCCCAACACGGGATCTACCTCAGTAAAGCTACTTGCGTCATATCGATGGTTAGAGCGCGCAGGAAAAAAGGGTGTGAAGTAGATTCCATTTACACCAAGCTCTGTTACATAATCTAAGTGTTCTTCGACTCCTGTTAGATCGCCACCGAATAACTCAGTACCAGTTACTTTGCTCCCCACTGTAGGAAGTTCATTCCACTCTCGAGCTTGTGCCCATTCCGGAATAGGTCGCTTTACAGACGACTTGGCAAATCTATCTGGAAATATCTGATAGAAAACAGATGACCTAATCCACTCTGGGTAAGCAGGTATGGCAATAATCTGAAAATCATTATTTGTGTGAACATCATGATCATGAAATCCTGATGCATTGAGCCACTCGTACTTATCAACATCAACAAAAACAAACCTGTATTGGGTTGAAAGATTCTCAATCTTTACCTTTACCGCCCACCAACTCTCGGTAGCGCCACTCTTTTCAAGGTTCAATTCAAAGCTACGAGGTTCACCATCGTGATACAGGCGCACGAACGACTTTGCGAAGGTATATGTCTTAGGAACACGTACACGCAAGACAACTTTGTCCCCCACTTTCGGTGCAGCATTACTTACATAAAGTTCGCTGCCATCATGGTGAGGCAATAGTGAGTTTGGCGATTGGTAAGACAAAGTTCTCTCCCTTCGAATTTCGTGCAGTAGCTCTTATTTCGATCTTCTTTTTTGGAAAATCAAGGGGGTCGATAAATATTGAGTACGGAGAACCCGTATCTACACCCTGGCTGATCCACTTCGTGCTTCCGACATTTCTGGCAAAAAACTCCACTGACAAAAAGTCCTTTGAACTTAGCCCAGCTTTCACCTTATAAAAGCCAGTTAAGTCATCCATGGAAGTACTCAGCTTTGTAAATTTAGTAGCAAATTGGTCGATAGGGCTATTGGCCTTTAAGACAATCGTGGATAGTGCAGGAACCGTGAAAGTCACTTTGTTCTGATTTGTTGTTACATCGGTTGTACCAAGAACCTGGCTCCATCCACCAGTTGAAGTTGCTGTAGTAACTTCAACAACCTCATCTGTGTCTGAGTTGTTAAATGCGACTAAGTACTCTCTATTGTCCACAACATCTTTCTTGGAAATTACATACAAAGCATATTTCGAGAATCTTTCAAGCATGGGGCCATTTGCTAGAGCAGGATTCTCTTTCCGAATCTGTGCTAACTTGATCAAATACTGGGCAACTGGGCTCTGACTGGTGGCTGCAAAAGCATTTCCATCCCCAATTGGAGAGCCACCAATTCGAACCTCGTTCTTCCAGATCTCGATATCAGTTGCAAACATGTCTTGTCGAGCAAATTGATCCTTACCGGAATTTGTACCGGTCATGCCAACTTCATCGCCATAATAGACAACTGGAATGCCACGAGAGAAATACATCAGGGCATTAGCCAAATTAGTTCTTGGAAGTAATTGGCTTGCGGGCTGAACACGTTTGTTTGCAATCGTATATCCCACTCTCCCAACATCGTGATTACCAAGAAAGGTAACAAGATTGCTAGCCGAGGATTGCGCGCTAGTGTAGTAGTCATCATTTTCAAATAGAGCAGTCAACGCTGCCGCATTGGAATATCCGGAAGCATATTCAGTTGCTTTTGCTTGAAATGGAAAATCTAAAATGGTCTGAATCTTGTTTTGCCTTACATATGTCATTAAATTAAAAGTACTGTAATCAAATACCTCACCAAAAATAGTAAAGTCATTAATGTTGGATTTCTTGGCTGTGGCTTGTATTAATGGAGACCAATTCTTGAAGAATTTATCGTCTACGTGACGGGCAGTATCTACTCTAAATCCAGAAATTCCGTATTGAGATATCCACTTTCCGTAAACATCAGCCCAGCCTTTGTAAACAACGGGTTTTTCCGTTGCTAGATCATCAAGGCCATAAAAATCACCGAGTTTGGTGCAATTTCCGACTCCCCAGCAGCTCCCCATATCTCCAACATTGTGATAATTATTTAGATCATTGAGCCATGCTGGATTCTTTAGCTTCTTGGATTCCGCTGGAAGATACGCTTCATTTCCAAGGTACTTAATAACATCACCTGTATGGTTTGTTACAACATCCAAGATTATTTTCAGACCCAGTTTCTTGGCGCACTTAGAAAATTCAAGCATGTCGGCATTGGTTCCCAAGTGTGGATCGACATTTAGAAAATCAACTCCCCAGTATCCGTGGTATCCAGATCCCGCACCAATTGCTTCCTGTTGCGTTACTACTGGCGTTAACCAGACGGCGGTGAAACCCAAGGATTTTATTCGTGCCAATCCATCATCACCTGGTTCACAGGTTCCAGTTAAACCCTTTAAATCACCGCCATGGTAAAAAGCGGTCAACGATGTGTTGAAACCACCGTTGTCGTTGTTCTTCTTGTCGCCATCTTTATATCTATCAGGCATCACAAAATAAATTAGGTCTTGGGACAGACCCACCTTTGTTGTGGTAGGCGCTGCGCCAACTGAAATTGGAGAGAATGAAAGCAGCACCGAAACAACTAGAGCCAGTAAGCCCTTGCGTATCATGGTTATCCTTTAACAGAACCAGCAGTTAAGCCATTAACGATGTACTTCTGGAGTGACAAGAAAATTATGACGATAGGAATTGAAGCAAGGATTGAACCTGCAGCAAATGCACCCCAGTTACTTGCATATTGACCACCAACGAACTGTTGCAGACCAACAGCAACAGTTCGTCCGCTCATTTCTACTAAGAATAAGCGAGCGACAATAAACTCATTGAATGTGCCAATAAAACTTAGTAAGCACACAACTGCGAGTACCGGCGTAGCTAACGGGATGAAAATCAACCAATAGGTCTGCACTGGGCTTGCCCCATCGATCTTTGCTGCTTCATCTAGTTCTGCAGGGATTGAATCTACGAAACCCTTTAACAGCCAGATATTGACGCCCATCGATCCGCCCAAATAGACAAGAATCAAGCCCGCTTGACTACCAAGACCAATGCTTGGTGCGAAAGAGTAAACACGCTCCATGATTACGTAGACAGCTGAAAGTGCCAAGATTGCTGGAAACATCTGCACAAGAAGGAGTAATTGAATACCGAACTTCTTGCCCTTGAACTTTAAGCGACTAAATGCGAATGCCGAAGCAGCTCCAATTACAACAGAACTAATTGCAACAAGCGAGGAGATGATTAATGAGTTCTTCACCCACGATAAGAATGGAATCTTAGGTGAGGAGAAGAGCATCTGGTAGTTTTCAAAAGATATCTCGCGCGGCACAAATGAAGTCAGGTTAAGGCTTCCACTTGGGTTAAACGAGGAGAGAACAACTAAATAAAGAGGAAACAAAGAAAAGACGCACATGATTATTGCGAATGAGTGACGCCATAGATTTTCTCTCAGCCATTTTGTCAATTGAATGTCTCCATCACTTTTGATTTACGCAAGCCATAGAAAGAAATCGAAGCGACTAGGAAGAAAATCAAGACTGAAATTGCACTAGCAAGTCCGAAGTCAAGAATATTTCGCCCGAATGCAATTTGGTAGGTATAACTGATCAAAATATCCGTGGCTCCCGCAATTTCACCATCCAAGGTGTTTCTCGGACCACCTCCCGTAAGGAGATAAATCAAATTGAAATTATTAAAATTAAACGCAAAGGATGCGATTAACAGCGGCGAGAGAATCTGCAGTAGCAATGGGAGGGTAATACTTCTAAAGATTTGACGTGGATTTGCGCCATCGATTGCTGCTGCTTCTAGGAGCTCAGATGGAATTGCTTGCAGAGATCCAGAACAGATCAAATAGAAGTATGGGAAACCTAGCCAGAGATTCACAAGTAATACAGCAGCACGTGCGAAGTTAGGGCTTGAGAACCAAGCAATATCCGTGTTTAAAATATTATTTATTGCGCCAAACTCTGTATTAAACATACCTGCCCAAATTAAAATACTCATGACGCTAGGCATTGCATAGGGCAAAATCAAAATAGAGCGATAAACACGACGTCCACGCATCTTTCGATTAAGCGCCAGAGCCAGTAACAGGCCAAAGGCGAAAGTACTTAAAACCGTTAATGATGCGAATATCACTGTCCAAATGAAAACCTTTATCAATGGAGTTCGAACGCGTGAATCAGTAACCAGCTTTGCATAGTTTTCAAACCACACAGGTGCTCGCCAGCCTGGAGTTAGCATCTCCTCTGGTGATCCCTCGAGAACAAAGTTACCTCTATTGTTGTCGACGTAGATTTCTCCGGTTTGAAGATTCTTCATCGTGTCAGTTTTTTCATCATAAGCCAGTGCTTGTCTAAAGACTGCGCCTACTCCTTGTGCTTCGATGGCGATGTAATAACCATCTAAGTATTTGTATCTAATTTTTGTGTATGCATCACTCGTTGCTAATTCATCAGCAGAGATCTCAGTAAATCCTGGAGCTGTTGTTGCAACGCCATACTCATTAATTGTGAGTTGGCTTGCATCCAAAGTGGTCAGTTCATCTTGAGTTGAAATAAAGAATTTTTGATTCGCAATGTCTGAAACCAAGATGGCCTCAGATCCGTCTGTAACTTTTCCAGAAACAAGGTCAAAAGTAGTTTGATTCGCATCAGGTTCAACGCCACGAATCAAAACTTGTTCGATTGCAGCATCTTTGGAAATGTAGTTACCGGTTTGATAATTGAAGGTGGACATTAAAACTGTAAAAACAATTGGTGCAATTACAAAAGCAATAAAAAAGAGAATTCCAGGCACAAAAAATTTGAGGGGGATTGATATTTTTGTGAGATAAGTAATGTTAAGAGCCAGAATTGCGATAACCAGGAATGCTCCGATGGCAATTTCACCCGTAGCTACCGCGCTCTGTGCTAACAAGGTCAGGATCGCTGTTACCCCTGCAAGAATGACAATCTTAAGGAAAAATGGAACCTTGACTCTGATAGGAACTTTATTTTTCTGCGTATTCGTATACTTCGGATCAGAGATTCTGCCAATAACTGCTGGCTCAGTTTGCGTTTTCTGCATACGATCTTCTTGAATCGCTACAAACGAAATTGCAATAGCCATGGCCAAATAAACTAGTAAGACGCTAGTTATCATTTTTTATGCTTCCCATTGACTTCTATCATCGAAGAATACTGCTCACTCTTTGACCGCTTCCTTAATCTTTAATTCTGCAGATTGTGAAAGTACTAGCGTGGGCGGGAATTAATCCCGCCCACGCTATTGAACTTTTAGACTGTGAAAGTTTTAACTACTAACTTTCATTCCCTAAGAAAAATCTCTTAGAGATCAGCCTTTCCTGCTGCGACGTTAGCCTTCCAAATTGCAGCAAGCTTCTTAGCTTCTACAAGTGGATTCTTTCCGTCTACCAAGACTGCAGTCCAATAAGCTGGAGCTGAATCCCAGTAGTTAGCTCCACCAGCGTTGGTGTTCAAGAAAGCACCAATCTGTGGGATTGAAGAGAGGCTAGCTGCCGCTCCCATAGCCTTCTGGCCACCGAGTACGAGCTGGCTCTTCTGAGCGCCCTTCTCGGCAGGTGGACGACCTTCTTCTGCCTGGTATGCAACTTGACCCTTAGTTGATGCAAAGAAGCTAGTTAGAAGTGACTTAGCTGGAACAGCTACTCCGTGTGCTTCTGCATATGTAGTAAGGAATGCACCGCTAACAGATCCGAACATCTTGCCGTAAGTTCCGGCCTTTACACCTGGAACAGGTTGGATGTTCATATCGAAGCCAGCTTCTGCAAATGTGCGCCAGTGCCAGTTACCAATAATTGCAAATGGAACCTTGCCTGCTAGGTAGTTATCCTGGCAACCAGTGTCAGTTGCTGGCCAGAAGCCATTGCTCTTACCGTTCTTGTCAAGAAGTAATGTGCTTACATTCTTAGCAAATACTGTTGGATCAAAGCTCTTATTGAAGTTAACAGTTCCATCAGCGTTCATTAGGTATGGCTCTGCACCAAGTGCTGAGAATCCTGAAAGAGCGCCCCATGACATTCCGCCGCCAGCAACGCAAAGTCCAGCCTTAAGGCCTAGCTTTGACTTGTTAGCTAAGTAGAACTTAACCATGTCACCGTATGTCTTTGGTGCTGTCTTTACGAGCTTTGTGTTGTAAACCATTCCAACGTTGTTCACATCTACAGGAACGCCGTAAAGCTTTCCACCGTATGAGAGATCAAAGAATTGGCTTGGAGTGAACTGTGCCTTCTGCGCTGCAGTTAGAACTACAGGAGCAAGCTTTCCGCTCTTAGCTAACGCTGGAACCCAGTCGTTACCTGCAACGAAAATATCTGGACCAGTTGTGCCAGATGCCTTATCAAGTGCATCTTTCAACGCATCGTAACTTGAGAAAGATACGACCTTGATTGTGCTTCCTGGAACCCAGTCACCTTTCTTTGCAAATACTTTTGTTAGGTTTGGTCCGCGTGTTTCATCAGCCCAAATAACAATTTCACTTGCGGCTTGCGCAGGAACAAGTGTCAAGCCAGCGGCAAATGACATTGTTGCAGCAAGAGCAAGACCCTTAAGTAGTCTGTTCTTCACTAATTGTTCTCCTTTAAGATCCGGAAGCCTCTTCTTGGGGGTGCAGGCTTCCTAGTAAGTCCATCCCACTCCTTTTCACCCTCAAATGCAACAAACTGCAACAAAATTAAGGGGTTTTAGGCGTACTTTTATTGAATTGTTATAAAGAGACAGGCTTGCATAGGGGTTTGCAGTTACACCGTTTAGAGGTGCATCCATAGGCATTCTGGGGTTCGATAGGGCAATGGCCGAAGAGATCATTACGCAAGAAGAGATCAGGGCTATGCGTCGCTCTTATGGCGAAGCAGGGATAGAGAGTTTGCCGCACGACCCATTTGACGCTTTTGGAATGTGGTTAAAGCAGGCCCATGAAAACACAGTAATTGTTGAAGCAAACGCCATGGTTCTTTCAACATTATCAAGTGATTCGCACATAGAAACTCGAACAGTTTTACTAAAAGATATTTCCGATGGTGGATTTACGTTTTTTACAAATTACGAATCACGTAAAGCACATGCGATTAATCTGAATCCACATGTTTCATTGCTATTTCCTTGGTATGCAATGGAACGACAGATTGCAATCAGCGGAATTGCTGAAAAAGTTTCAGAACAAGAATCAGATCAGTACTTTGCAACTCGTCCATGGGGATCCCAGATTGGTGCTTGGGCAAGTCATCAATCTTCACCACTGTCATCACGTGCCGAATTGGAACAACGCGTGGAAGGTGCTTCGCAAAAGTGGCCTGAGGGAACCAACGTCCCACGACCTGAACATTGGGGCGGATATCGCGTGATGCCATTAACTATTGAGTTCTGGCAAGGTCGATACTCACGTTTACATGACCGTCTGAGGTATGAGCGGACTAACACCTCCGCCGATTGGGAACTCAATAGGTACTACCCTTAGTCTTACCCCATGAGCGCAGAGATAATTATTCCCTCAAATATTAAGCCGGTAGATGGTCGTTTTGGTTGCGGGCCATCAAAGATTCGTCCAGAGGCACTTGCTGCTTTATCAGCTAGTGGCAATTCAATTCTTGGAACATCACACCGACAAAAGCCGGTGAAGAATGTTGTAAAGCGCGTTCGAGAAGGTCTTACCTCTTTATTTGACCTTCCAGAAGGTTACGAAGTTGTACTTGGCAATGGTGGATCAACAGCGTTCTGGGATATCGCTACATTTGGATTAATTCAAGATCGTTCACAGCACTTAGTTTTTGGTGAGTTCTCTTCAAAATTTGCATCTGCTGCCAAGGAAGCACCATTTCTTGGAGAACCAACTGTTATAAAGACCGAGCCTGGTTCACACCCTGTTTCTATTGCTGAAGCTGGCATCGATGTTTACGCAATGACTCACAACGAGACCAGCACCGGTGTTGCAATGCCAATCATCCGTCCAGCAGGTACCGATGGAGCACTTGTTTTGGTGGATGCAACATCTGCAGCGGGTGGTCTGATGGTTAATGCTAAAGAGTTTGATACTTACTACTTTGCACCTCAGAAATCTTTTGCATCTGATGGCGGGTTATGGATTGCAATCATGTCCCCTGCTGCTATCGCGCGTGCAGAGCAGATTAAGGCTAGCGGTCGTTGGGTTCCAGCATTCTTTGATCTCGGAATCGCTATTGAAAACTCACGCTTAGATCAGACCTACAACACTCCAGCTCTTGTGACTCTAATGTTGCTTGCAGAACAAATCGAGTGGATGAACTCAAATGGTGGATTGTCATTTGCCGCAGGGCGCAGCACACAGTCTTCTGACATTTTGTATTCATGGGCTGAAAAGACCAGCTACACAACTCCATTTGTCACAGACCCTGCGATGCGTTCAAAAGTCGTTGGAACAATTAACTTTGATGATGCAATAGATGCAACAAAGATTTCTGCAGCACTTCGTGCCAATGGAATCGTTGACACAGAGCCATACCGCAAGCTTGGTAAGAACCAGCTTCGCATCGGCATGTTCCCTGCTGTTGATCCAAGTGATGTTGAAGCACTTACTAAGTGCATCGATCACGTTGTAGCAGCTCTTTAATGCCCAAAAGTTTTCAGCGCGATCGCTTCTTCTGGGTCGTAGCGGTTCAAACTGCAATTGTTAATTTCTACCTTGGTGGCTTCGGTCCTGCGCAATCATTGCTGCGAGAAGATCAAGGAACTTCCCTAACAATTGCAGGTTTGCATGGAACAGCAATGGGTGTTGCCTCCATCTTTGCTGGTTGGGCCAATCCACGTATTGCCCACCGTTTTGGTCGCTCAAAATCTAGTTGGATTGGATTGTCAATATTTATTGCAGGTTTAACTCTCTTTGTTATCTCTCCCCCTGTATACATCACAATTCCTGCCACTCTCATAACAGGTTTCGGAGTTTCTGTAGTGATCAACTCAATGCTCACCAAGATGTCTGCGCATTATGGAAAATCTGCTGAAGTTGCGATTCCGCAAGCAAATGGTGTGGCATCGGTCGGGTTTGTTATTGGAACAGCATTAATTGGAACAATTGCGATTGCATTTCCAGATCTATGGCGTTTAGGTCTCTTACTAGCTCTTCCTGTAACAATAATTCTCTTTCTGCTTGGCAGAGAAAGAGATGAAGAAGACCATGTGCCGGATGAAGAGGGACCACAAGGAGGAAAACTTTCACTTAGCTTTTGGATTGCATGGTGTGGTTTTGTTGCTTGTATCTCAAGTGAATTCGCCACTTCATTCTGGGCCGCGGCCCTTTTAGAAGAACGTGTTGGATCAAAGGCTGCGATCTCAACTGTTGCCATAGTTGCACTTGGAACTGGCATGGGTATAGGTCGTTGGTATGGTGGATTACTACTGAAGAATTTAAAGTTAGACACTCAACTTCTGTCAGTAATTGCAATGCAGTTCGTTGGCTTCCTTGGATTCTGGCTTTCACATAACATGGTGTTTTCGCTCGTATGTTTATTCGCGGTTGGGTTAGGAATTTCAATGCAGTTCGCATTATCTTCCATTCGCTTGATTGGCTTGAGCGATGGACGGCCCGATTTAGCTATTGGCCGGGCCTCTTTAGCTGCCGGCACAGCAATCGCTGGAGCACCATTCTTGTTAGGTATTTTGGGCGACAAATTTGGTATTTCACGCGCATACATCATGGTTTTTGTATTGATCGCAATAGCTTTTGTGATTGTTAAAGTTGTTCCATCTAAGGTTGCCGAGGCCGCCTGATGAGTTACAAAATTAGAAGAGTTATTACCTTGCTTGTGTTGATTGGGATATTAATCGTGATTGCAATTAACGGTCTTTAAGAACCGCTGCAACTGAGATATCTGCTGGCAATGCCACTCGATCTTTATATTTAAACCAAATAAATAATGATGCCGCCAAAGAAATTCCACCGCACGCTGCGATTGTGTATCGTATTCCAATCAGTTCAGCTGATGTTCCAATAAGTGGTGATCCAAATGGTGTGCCACCCATGAAAATCAAAAGATAAAGTCCCATTACTCGACCTCTAATTGCTGGGTCAGTACTGGTTTGAACAATTGAATTTGCAGAGACCAAGGTTGTCAAAGCTGTAAAGCCACAAATTGGAAGCCAGAGAATATAAAGTGAGTAGGTGGGAATGATTGAAAAAGCTATAATAGAAATAGAAAATATGATTCCACCCTTAATAACAAACTTTGTATTTCTAAATCGTTCAAGTCTGGCAGATCCAATAGCACCAGATAGCGAGCCAATAGCAATACATGTTCCCATCAATCCAAAGCTGGCTGGCCCTAATCCAAACTCTTGTGTTGCCATAAGAGCATTAAATATCTGAAAGTTAAGTCCAAAGGTTGCTAGGAAAAAGACCATCAACATAACAACATAAATATCTGGGCGTGCTTTTGCATAAGCAATTCCTTCACGGATGTTGCCATCAGATTTTGGACGATCCAGATCAAAAAATGCTTTTTCGTTGAGGTTGAGCAAGGCCGCAATCACAAAGAAATATGAAAGCCCATTAACGATAAAGGAAGGTCCGGTGCCAAAAGCTGCAATCAAGCCTCCGGACACTGCTGGGCCAACTAAACGCCCAGCATTAAAGTTTGCCGAGTTAAGCGAAACAGCGTTGGGAAGATCGGTTTGACCGACAACTTCAGTCGTAAATGATTGGCGAACAGGAGCATCAATTGCCGTTGAAATTCCAAGGACTGCAGCTAAAGCAAAGACGTGCCATAGCTGAACATGTTCTGTGATGACAAGTGCGCCTAGACCAAGTGATGCAGCTCCACCAACGATGTTGGTGAGAATCAAAACCTTACGCTTGTTAAATTTGTCAGCTAATTTTCCGCCGTGCAAAGAGAAGAGAAGTACTGGTGCGAATTGAACGGCTGTAACTAAACCTAGGTAGGTTCCGTTGTTATTTGTAAGTTCTAGTACGAGCCAATCTTGAGCAACGCGCTGGGCCCAACTGCCGATATTGGACACTGTGTTGGCGGGAAAAAGAATTCGGTAATTACGGTGGCGAAATGAACGCCAATTACCATCCTCTTTAACCTGAAATCCCATTACTCTACTTCCATGACTACTCGACTACGCAATGCAGTAACTCTAGTGGCTATTGGAACAATCTGCTGGGTGATTGCCGGCGTAATTGCGCTAGCAGCTAATGCAGATGCCAAAATTATTTGGACATGCATCAGTGGAGCCATGCTTGGCTTGGTAGGTATTCGTTACACAATTCGTCGCGAACGACGAAGCGGCCTCTAAACTAAAACAAGTTAGAAGAAGATTAAGCGCCGAGTGCTGTAGCAATACCGCGTAGCACACGACCAAGACGATCAGCCTCTTGTGCATTCGGGTGACGTCCATGACGCAAACCATTTCCGACTTTATCCAACATCTTGATTGTGTCTTCAATCATCGCTGCAAGATCATCACTATTAACACGTGAATTTTCAACTAATGATGGTGGTGCATCAATGATGTGCACTGATAATGCTTGTGGGCCTTTGCGGCTGTCAGCAATAGAAAACTCAAGCTTTGTTCCAGGCTTAACTGTTGCAACACCTTCAGGAAGTGAAGTAGCAGCTAGATAAACATCTTCGCCTTCATCATTTGCAATGAAACCAAAACCTTTTTCTAATGAGAACCATTTAACGCGTCCTGTAGGCATGGGGGGCTCCTTGCTAGTTTTCTTTACTGGTATTAATCGATATCGCGGGTGCGATAGCAGGTGCTTAGTTTAACACTGGCTCCGTGAAGGTCGCTTCCGAATGTGCTCCGCAGCCATGATCCACGCTCACTACGCGTGCATCATCGGGTGAAATCGCGTTAGCGCACACGCCAAAAGTTGATCGTAATGAACCCGCAATAGGAATAAAGAATCCGCAGCTATGGCAGGGTTTCGGCGCTGACTGAGCAACTGGAGCATTCGGTCCACGCTCTCCGTCATACCAACGCTTTGCTGCTTGATCGCGACCTTCAATAGACATCACACGCGCACGACCTAAACCAAGTTCGATTGCCATTGCAGTATCTAAATCTTCATCCTGTGGCAACGCTTGTTCGCCTGCGACTAAACGTGCATCATCTAATGAGCTTGGAACAATATCGCCAACACCAACATCGCCCGGCAAAATTCTGTCGCGATACGGAATCCACTCTGGTGCACGTAATGCATCTGGTCCCGGCAGAACTACAACATCACAGATTGTTGGAGTTGCTTCTTGATCAACCTTTGCAATGGTGATGCACCAACGCCATCCTCTATACCCTGCGAGTTTTGCTTCAAATAAATATGTGGCAACACGATTGTCATCATCAAACTCAACTGAAACAAAGCCGCCAACTTGATCGCGTTGTTCTGCAACTTCTAGTGCAGCATTTCGGGCAAGATCCTTTGCATCAAAAGCAACGGTTGTGCTTGTTGATGTCTTCTCCTGTGCAGGAGCTTTCTCCTTTTTGGAGATGAGAGATTTCTTTGCCATGGTCTAAGGGTAAAGCAGAACGCCGCCCTCGCGTTAATCGAGGACGGCGTTACGCGTAATACGAGGGACTTAGAAGTCCATATCTCCGCCACCTTGTGGGGCAGCAGCAGCCTTTTCAGGCTTATCTGCAATAACTGCTTCTGTTGTAATAAACAGAGCAGCAATTGATGCAGCATTTTGAAGTGCAGAACGTGTCACCTTTGCTGGATCAATAATTCCAGACTTGATCATGTCTACATATTCTCCAGTTGCAGCGTTTAATCCTTGTCCTGCTGGAAGATGGCGAACTTTTTCTACGACAACTCCGCCTTCAAGTCCTGCGTTAATTGCGATCTGCTTAATTGGGGCCTCGATTGCATATTCAACAATCTTTGCACCAGTTGCTTCATCGCCAGTTAAACCAGTTAGACGCTTGAACACTGCAGCACCTGCTTGTAGAAGTGCAACGCCACCACCGGCAACGATTCCTTCTTCCACTGCAGCCTTTGCATTGCGAACTGCATCTTCAATACGGTGCTTGCGCTCCTTGAGTTCAACCTCAGTTGCTGCACCTGCCTTGATAACTGCAACGCCACCAGCAAGCTTTGCCAGACGCTCTTGCAACTTCTCGCGGTCATAATCTGAATCTGATGCCTCAATCTCATTGCGAATCTGCTGAACACGGCCCTTAATCTGAGCGTCATCTCCAGCACCTTCAACAATTGTTGTCTCTTCTTTGCTGATGACAACCTTGC
The DNA here is from genome assembly GCA_044233285.1 of Candidatus Planktophila sp. GTDB lineage: Bacteria > Actinomycetota > Actinomycetes > Nanopelagicales > Nanopelagicaceae > Planktophila. The sequence goes on from JBIIKH010000005.1 coordinate 54,082, forward strand.
GAGCGCGACCTAGTAGATCAAGTTCTGCTGCATCAAGACGAAGGCCAACTTCTTCAGAAATAACAGTTGCACCTGTAAGGATTGCAATGTCTTGCAGCATCGCCTTGCGACGATCTCCAAAGCCTGGTGCCTTCACTGCTGCTGAACGGAATGTTCCGCGGATCTTGTTCACAACTAATGTTGCGAGCGCTTCTCCTTCAACATCTTCAGAGATGATCAAAAGTGGCTTACCTGATTGCATAACCTTTTCTAGTACTGGCACTAGATCCTTAATGTTTGTGATCTTTGAGTTTGCAATTAATACGTATGCATCTTCAAGAACAACTTCCATGCGATCTTGATCTGTTACAAAGTAAGGAGAGATGTAACCCTTATCAAAGCGCATACCTTCTGTGAGCTCTAGCTCTAAACCAAATGTATTTGACTCTTCAACAGTGATAACGCCTTCTTTGCCAACCTTGTCCATGGCTTCAGCGATCATTTCGCCGATAGTTGCATCTGCTGCAGAGATAGATGCAGTCGCTGCGATTTGTTCCTTTGAGTCAACAGCCTTTGCCATTGAAAGAAGTTCGGCAACAATTTCAGCAACAGCCTTTTCAATGCCTCGCTTTAGCGCCATTGGGTTAGATCCGGCAGCAACGTTACGCAGACCTTCGCGTACTAGAGCTTGTGCCAAAACAGTTGCAGTTGTTGTTCCGTCACCGGCAACATCATCAGTCTTTTTAGCAACTTCCTTAACTAGCTCTGCGCCAATCTTTTCCCATGGGTCATCTAGTTCAATTTCCTTTGCAATGGAAACGCCATCATTGGTAATTGTTGGGGCGCCCCACTTCTTCTCGAGAACAACATTTCGTCCGCGAGGCCCAAGGGTTACCTTGACCGCATCGGCCAAGATATTCATGCCGCGCTCTAATCCGCGACGTGCTTCTTCATTAAAGGCAATCTGCTTTGCCATGAGTTTCGCTCCTTGTGTTAGTACTTCGTTAGGCGGGGCGCTTTATCACTCGCACCCCGAGAGTGCTAACGCCAAATCTAGAGCCTTTATTTGGTAGGTGCAAAACGAGGGGTCTAGCGGGCCACGCGAGTAGCCATGCGGGCCTCGCGTAGGCGGCGCAGGCGCTTAACTAGCATCGGTGAGGCAGCTAGAGCGTCGTCGCGGTCGATCAGATCGTTTAGAAGTTGGTAATAACGAGGAGCGCTCAGGTCGAAAAGATCCTTGATTGCCGCCTCTTTTGCCCCTGCATAGCGCCACCAGTTGCCCTCAAAATCAAGGATGCGAACTTCGAGGTCGCTGAGCCCAGTATTGATTGCAGACTCTTCTTGCGCGGACATGGGTTAAATCTTAGGTCAGGGAGCGCAAAAAGTGTGGGATTTACAGCCGTTCCAGAATCATTGAAATATCTGAAATTTTGGTCCAAGGATTGACGATCGCAAATCTCAATATCGGGTGCCCATGATGTGATGAAGGTGGAATAAATCCAATTTGGTCTTCCAAAAGTTGATCGCTCCACTTTTGATAATCAGCTGCGGTCCACCCTTTTCGAGTGAATGCAACAATAGAAAGTTCTGGTTCGCATAACAGTTCTAGGTTTGGATGGTTGCGCACTAACTGAGCTGCTTGTTGTGCAACTGTAAGAGTTTGTTCCATAGCTTCTGCGTATGCATCTGTTCCGTGCGCTGCAAGTGAAAACCAAAAAGGCAAGCCGCGTGTTCGTCTGGTTAAGTGAATTGCATAATCTGAGGGAGACCAGTTGTCATCTTTTAATGTATCTAAATATGAAGCGTGCTGTGAATGTACTTGCTTGGCAAGATCAGGATTTCGATAGACAAGTGCGCAGGCATCATAAGGAGCAAAGAGCCATTTGTGAGGATCGACAATAAATGAATCCGCCGCTTCTATGCCATCAAACATGTGTCGCACAGATGGTGCACACAACGCTGCCAATCCATATGCGCCATCGACATGGAACCAGATCCCGCGATCATGTGCGGCTTTTCCAATTCCCTTAAGGTCATCGATGATGCCCAGGTTTGTTGTGCCAGATGTTGCAACAACTGCAAATATGCGGGTCTTTGTAGTTGCATGTAAGTGATCAATGGCTTGCGCAACTGCCGCACCTTGTAAACGGCCATCTTTATCTACTGCCACTGTTAGAACATCTACATCCATGACATTGGCAGCAGAAACAATTGATGAATGCGCTTCTTCGCTGCAGGCAATAACCCAACGCTCTGGATTACCTTGCTTCTTGCGTGCCTCAGCGCGTGCAACTACAAGTGCGGAAAGATTTCCAATTGTTCCACCTTGCACAAAAACGCCACCAGCAGATGCAGGTAATCCCGCTAAATCAATGAGCCATTGAATGGCTTGGTTTTCAGCAAAGACTGCCCCAGCGCCCTCTTGCCATGATCCGCCATAGAGAGCACTAGCGCCAACAACTAAATCAAAAAGGTTTGCATATTCACTTGGTGCCGATGGAATAAATGCAAGGTTGCGTGGGTGATCCGTAGAAATACAAGCTTTAGCTAAAACATTTGTAAAAACTTCAAGCGCTTCATGTCCACCTAGTCCTTTGGCGGTAATTGTGTTGCCTACTTCCTTAAACAAATCTTCGGCAGAGCGAGGACCGTCAAGAGGTGGATCATCTTTCAAACGTTCAAGACTGTACTTCAAAATCTCTGCGGCAAGTTCTTCTACCGCAGGGGTGAACTCATGCATTAATTTTTGCCTTTTTCACAATATTTCTGATCATGGTTGGAAAAATAAATAGGTGCAGCGGGGAGATTGCATACCAATACAACTGGCCACCTAAACCTCGAGGAATAAATGTTGCCTCTTGCACAATCTTGGTCTTTCCGTATTCGCGTGTGACTGTAAATTCCAGCCATGCCTTGCCAGGCAAAACCATTTCGGCATATAACTTTAATCTGCGACCTGGTTCTAATTCTTCTACCCGCCAAAAATCTAAACTCTCACCGACGCGCAAGAAATCTGGATCACGACGACCACGACGCAAACCGACGCCACCGACTAAGAAGCGATCTAAAACTCCGCGGGCCCACCACAAGAAATCTGAACCAAACCATCCATTGTCTCCGCCAATGCGTTCAACTTGTCGCCAGACATTTTCGGCAGGGACATCGGTGATTTTTTCCCGACGATCGCGCAAAACCATTTCACCAGCCCAATCTGGGTCTCCTTGTGCCTTTTGCCATGGAGCAGTTGGCATCGTCGCATCAGACCAACGTGTTTCCACGTTATGAGTCGTGATCTTTGATAGCGCCAGTGCAATCGCAGTTTCAACATCAATCAAGCCTTCAGAAGGTTTTGGAATTAGTCCGTCGATTGATTTGGCAGGATCTGCAACAACTTCACTAATGAGCGATCCAACTAGAGGCCGGGCTAAAGCTGTCGGAACTGGCGTTACTAAACCAATCCACAAACTAGATAGCCCAGGTGTTAGAACGGGAACTCTGATGATCCAACGCTTTTTTAAGCCTGATAATTTTGCAAACTTTTGCATCATGTCTGCATAGGACAACACTTCGGGTCCACCAATATCAAAAACTTTGTTTACTGGCTTTTCTAGATGTGCTGCGCCTTTTAAGTAATACAAAACATCTCGGATTGCGATTGGGTGAGTTTTGTTCATCACCCATTTAGGCGTAGTCATAATTGGAAGTCGATGTGTTAAGTGGCGTAGCATTTCAAAGCTGGCAGAGCCTGATCCAATAATGATTCCTGCCCGTAGTTCAAGGACCGCGACGGATGTGGTCGCAAGCGAGCTCCCTGTCATCGCACGCGATGCAAGGTGCTTACTAATATTCACATCATTTGCAATTCCACCCAAGTAAATTATTTGAGAGACACCGGCTTGCTCAGCAGCCTTGGCAAAGTTGCGGGCCATTTCGCTTTCAATCTCATCAAAGTGTGGACCTAGGTTAATTGAGTGCAATAAGTAAAAGGCTGTATGAATTCCTTCTAGCGCCATTTGCAAATCACTAAAGTTTTCTGCGCTACCTTCGCAGATGTCGACCTGAGTTGCCCATGGCTGACCCATGATTTTGTTCTTATCGCGCACCAAAATTCGAACATTTTCTTTATCTTCAATTAATGCACGGACTAACCGACCGCCCACATATCCAGATGCCCCTGTAACGAGGTATGTGCGATTCCCAATGTGCGTGTTCATGCTGGCAAGCCTAGACTTAACCCATGCAAAAGACACTCCAAAAACCTCGGGTAGTGATCTTGGGTGCCGGTTTTGGCGGACTAACAGCAGCCCGCAAGATGGCTGGGTTTGCCGATGTGACAGTGGTTGATCGCCATAACTTTCAAACTTTTCTACCTCTTTTGTATCAGGTATCAACGGCTGGGCTAGCTGCCGACCATGTTGCCCATCCAGTTCGAGGCGCACTGCGAAAAACCGGAGTTCAATTTCGAATGGGCACTCCAATATCCGTTGATCACAAAAATAAGAGTGTGAAATTAGATAGCAGTGAAGTTTTGGAGTTCGATTATCTTGTTGTTGCACTTGGTTCGGCAACAGCTGACTTTGGAGTACCAGGTGTCAATGAACATGCGCTGGGTATGAAGAGTGTTCATGAAGCGTTGACCATTCGCGCAGAAGTCTTGCGGCGTTTTGAAGATTTGTGCCGTTTTGAAGATGAAACTATTTTCTCAATTTCTGTTGTTGGCGGCGGACCTACCGGAGTCGAAATGGCTGGCGCTTTCGCAGAGTTAGTACGGGGACCACTAAAGAATGACCAAAAGCATGCAGCTGCGCACATCAAAATTAATTTAATCGAAGCAGGACCCCGAATCCTGCCAATGTTTTCTGAAAAGCTATCTGCTCGTGGAAAAACAGATCTAGAAAAACTTGGCGTGAATGTGCATTTGAATACAGCCGTAAAAGAGATCAAGTCTCGCATGATTGAAATTAGCAATGGAAGTCAGATTCCATCAGAGGTAACAATTTGGGCTGCAGGCGTTAAAGGTGAACCAACGGGTGCGAAGTTGAATTTGCCATTAATCAATACCCGCATTGATGTTGCAAATACATTGCAGGTTAAGCATTATCCGCACATCTTTGCTATCGGTGATATTGCGGGTTTCGTTGGAGAAAACGGGCGTATGTTGCCTATGGTGGCACCTGTCGCACTGCAGCAAGGTCGACACGTTGCTCAACAAATCAAGAGAATTGCAGCTGGTCAAGATCTCAAACCATTTAAGTATCTAGATAAGGGTTCTATGGCAACAATCGGTCGCCATAAAGCAATCGTTGAAGTAAAAAACCTTCGAATGACTGGAGTTCTTGCTTGGTATGCCTGGTTGTGGCTTCACCTGTTTTATCTATTAGGTGGGCGCAATAAGATCGGCACTATGGCTGACTGGACCTATAACTATTTAACATTTGATCGCGGCAACCGTCACATCATGGATTCGCAGTAATGCCAGAGTATCTAAAGGTCGATGGTCACGATCTTTATTGTTACGAATGGGAAAACGATGGCGAAGCTGTTGTTTTACTTCATGGTGGCTTAAGCAAAACTTCTAGTTGGGATTATTTACTAGTACCTGCGCTCGAAGATGATTTTCATGTTTTTGGATATGACAGAACTGGACATGGCTTTACCGGAGATCGCACCGGTAGCCTGCACTTTGAATTTCAAACTCAAGAAGCGATTGCATATCTTGAGGCAATCGTTAAAGAGCCAGCACATTTAATCGGATATAGCGATGGCGGAAACATTGCTTTGATGGTTGCAATACAGCGTCCAGACCTAGTCAAATCAATTGTTGCTATTGGTGCTAATTATCATTACAGCGCACCACTGAGTGATTTTGAGGAAGCACATGTCAGTGAAGAGGACCAGGCTGAGTACAACTTAATTAGCCCTGATGCGCCACATACACTTCTTGAAAAAACAATTCGAATGAACGAGATTTGGAAAACGGAGCCAGACATAAGTATCTCTGATTTAGCATCGATTCAGTGTCCAGTACTCGTTATGGCAGGAGATGACGATGTCATCGCGCATGATCACACAATTTCTCTGTATGAAACTCTCCCATTGGGACAATTAGCAATCATCCCTGGGACTTCACATGGATTAGTAAAAGAAAAGCCTGCGTTGATGTTGGCTAACATCATGCAATTCTTAGAAGACCTAACTTTCCCAGAAACTCGACAACCGATTAGACGAATCAACAATCAACTGGAGTAATTTTTCCTGTCGCAACATCATAAATTGCACCACCAACAACAACATTCTTATTTATTAAACGATAACCTCTAATTTTTTGCACATCTTCAATCAAAGCTTGGCGTTGATCTGGAACAGTCTTAAATTCAATTTCAGAGGTATCAATGCCGTACTTAGCATCAATTTCACGGTGAATCTCTACATCATCAACTTGGGCCATTCGGCAGTTTGTATGCGGCATGATCAAAATGCGTTCGACGCCTAGCAAGTAGGTAGCCAGCACCAAAGTACGTAAAACGTCGTCAGTTACTCGGGCCCCAGCATTACGCAGAATTTTGGCATCGCCAGACTTCATTCCAACTACAGAGAGGGGATTGATACGCGAATCCATGCAGGTAACAATTGCTAACCCCTGTTGGGCGGTTCCTGTTAGACCTGAATACTTGAAATTTTTGATGTACTCATCATTTGCAGTAAGTGCATCCCTAAATGATTCATGCGGAAAAGAGTTATCTGACATATCCACTCCCCTCCGGAATTTCCGGAGCCCCCCGTCAGGATTGAACTGACGACCTGCGCATTACAAGTGCGCTGCTCTACCACTGAGCTAGAGAGGCCTGCTCTTCAAGTTACCCCGAATACAGCAGCCACAATTATGGCAGTGATGTCCCAAATCTTAAAATCCACGCCTTATGTCACGCCCAACGATAGGTTTACGCCATGAGATTGGGTGTTCTTGATGTGGGTTCAAACACCATCCACCTTCAAGTAATGGATGCCCATCCAGGAGCCAGACCAACGCCGACAACTAATTACAAAGTTGATCTGCGTCTCACAGAATATTTGGATATCTCTGGGGCAATCTCGGCAGGGGGAATAAAGCTACTTAATGATGCCATTGAGGAAGCCATTGCCCATGCGCGCGTTAATGAAACCGATGAGATATTGGCTTTTGCCACCTCTGCAGTTCGTGATGCAAGCAATGGAGCGCAAATTATTGCCGATATCAACAAGCAGTATGAAATTGATCTTCAAGTTTTGTCGGGTGAAGATGAAGCATCTATGACATTTTTAGCAGTGCGTCGTTGGTTGGGCTGGTCAGCAGGAAATTTACTCGTGCTCGACATCGGTGGTGGTTCTTTAGAAATCGCAAGTGGAATTGATGAAAATCCAGATGCAACATTTTCTATCCCACTTGGCGCTGCACGTTTGACTCGAGAATTTTTATCAGGTGATCCATATAACTCTAAAGGAATAAAGAGTTTAGAAAAGCATGTTGAAGAAGCTCTTAAAGATTCATTGCCAAATGCTCTCAAGTCACATGATGCAGATCATTTCGTTGCAACAAGTAAAACATTTAGAACTCTGGCACGCATTTGCGCCCAGTGGTATGGCGACAACTCAAAGTTTCTTGAACGATCATCTCTAAAATCGGCTCTGCCAAGGCTTATTGAAATGACAAATAAATCCCGCGCAGAATTACCTGGAGTATCAGCAAGCCGTGCTCAACAAATTGTTGCGGGTGGAGTGGTTGCACTTGCAGTAATGGATAGATTAGATGTGGATGAGGTAGAAATTTGCCCTTGGGCGCTGCGTGAAGGCATTGTTTTACGGCGATTAGACTGGTTGAGCGACTAAGCCTCCGGCGCTGACATCCAGTCAATTGCAATAATTTCACCATCACGGTGATGCAAAATGAATGCTTCTCCCGGCATTAATCCATGATCTAACTCTTTAAAATTCTTCTTTCCCATGAATTTTGCAACTATTCCAGGAATTACTGGGTTATGGCCACAAACAATCGCATGAGATTCACTTTCAATGATGTCGTTAACAACATTAATCGCAGCTTTCTTATCCTTCTCGTATGCATATTCACTCAGTTCAGTCCAATAAATCATGTCTAGTGACAATGAACGGGCCATTGGGGCAACAGTTTCGTAGCAACGTACTGCATCTGATGTGTGGATTTCAGTGATTGCAAAGGGAAGGTAGCGGGACAACATTCGCATAGATTGAATTTGTCCTAGTTGGGCAAGTGGACGATCACCATCATCGCCTTCCCATTCTTCTCGAGCAACTGCTTTTCCGTGACGTAATAAAACTAGCGGAATTGTGTCAGTTCCAAATTTTTCAAAGTTCTTTAAAACTTCTTTGTCGCCTTCACGTGAGACTTTGTCATAAGCATCAGGAATAGTTACCCAAATTATTTGGTCTACCTCTTGCAAATCCATAACACTTTTTGCTTCACCAATTGCTTGGGCAGACCAATATCTAACTGTCTTGGTTGCTTCGCCAACCATGTATTCGATTTTGCAAAGCTCAGGGCCAAAGACTGTTTCATATCCAGTTTCTTCCAGAACCTCGCGGAAGGCACAACTTATTTCGGATTCCCCATTTTCAACTTTACCTTTTGGAAAAGACCAATCGTCATAACGAGGTCTATGAATCAAAGCGACTTGAATTAGTTCATCACTTAGTCTGCGCCATAAAACTGCACCTGCTGCCTGAATTACTTGGCTCTCCACTTACCGATCCTTTGAATAATGATCAATGAGTTCAGCATGAACATCAGTTAATCCCTTTTTATTGGGACGAGTCCAGGTTGTTTCCTTTAGCTGCCATGAAGAGGTTTCCTCAGAAAGACCAAGATCGAGTAATCCCTGTAAACGTGCCTGATGCTCTTTTCTCTGAATGAGAACAAGGCTTTCAACTCGACGATCAAGGTTTCTACCCATCAAATCTGCGCTACCGATCCAATACTCATCATCCCCACCATTAATGAAGTGATAGATGCGTGAGTGCTCAAGGAAGCGACCCAAAATAGATTTAACACTAATGTTTTCTGAAACGCCTTTGATACCAGGTTGTACTGCGCAAATGCCGCGAATCAATAATTCAATCTTTACTCCTGCTTGTGATGCTTCATATAATTTTGCGACAAAGTGTTCATCCAAAATTGAATTAAGTTTGAATTGAATTCCAGCCGGGCGTCCATTCTTTGCATGGTCAATCTCACGATCGATACGTTCTGTTAATCCTGAACGCAATGTTCGAGGCGCTACGAGTAAACGTGAATATGTTGACTGGGGCCCAAAACCTGACAATTGATTAAACAGACGCGTTAAATCATCTGTTAATTCGATGTCAGCGCTGAGTATTCCTAAGTCTTCGTACATACGGGCAGTTTTTGGATTGTAATTACCGGTTCCTATGTGACAGTACTGGCGAATCCCTTGTGGTTCATCACGCACGACCAATGAAAGCTTTGCGTGGGTCTTTAGTCCCATCAAACCATAGACAACATGCACTCCCGCAGCTTCAAGCTTGCGTGCCCAACGAACATTCGCCTGTTCATCAAATCGCGCACGAATTTCAATCACTGCAACAACTTGCTTACCCGCTTCTGCTGCTTCAATCAAAGCTTCGATAATGGGTGAGTCGCCCGATGTGCGATACAACGTTTGCTTGATTGCTAGAACATGTGGGTCTGTTGCTGCATTTTCTAGGAAGTGCACAACGGAGGAAGTAAAGGATTCATAAGGGTGATGAAGGAGAATTTCACCTTGGCGAATTGCAGAGAAAAACAGGTCGCTATCTTCAGGATCCACCTCTGACAGGGCTTTTGCCGTACGAGACCTAAAGGGTTCGAACTTGAGTTCAGAGAAATCAAGATCTGCGATTTTGTGAAGGGAGGTCAGATTTAGAGGCGCACTTACATGGAAAATGTTTTCTGCACCTATCCCTAACTCTGATCCAAGTTTTGAAACCAGTGCCTCATGAACACCATCCTCAACCTCAAGTCGCACTGGTGGCCCAAATCTGCGACGCAACAACTCTTGCTCAAGTGACACGAGTAAGTCTTCTGCCTCATCCTCATCAAGTTCAATATCTTGATTACGTGTTACACGAAATGTGTAGTGATCTTCAATGGACATACCAGGAAACAATTCTTGCAAGTGTATTGAGATTAAATCCTCTAGCGGCAAAAACCGGGTAGATCCAAACTTTGCAGTTGCAATAAATCTGGGCAAAACTTCAGGAACTTTGACTCGCGCAAAAAACTCTTCCTGCGTTGCTGGATTCTTGACCATGACTGCAAGATTTAGAGATAGTCCTGAAATATATGGGAAGGGATGAGTCGGATCAACAGCTAATGGTGTTAGGACGGGAAAAATGCGATCTTCAAACAATTTTGCGACATAATTTCTTTCAGTTTCATCTAACTGATCCCATTTTACAAACTCAATTCCCTGCTTTTTAAGTTCAGGTAAAATCTCATCATGTAAGGTCTTAGATTGACGAGCAACTAACTCATTGACCTTTGTGCTAATCAAGGCCAACAGTTCTTTCGGTTTATGCCCAGCCACATTTGCTGCTGTAACATCATTTTCGATTTTGCTCATTAAGGTCGCAACGCGGACCATAAAGAATTCATCCAAATTAGAAGATGAAATTGCTAAAAAGCGAAGCCTTTCCAGAAGCGGAACTGTTGAGTCTTCTGCCAGTTCAAGAACCCGCTGGTCAAAGGAGAGCCAGCTGATCTCTCGATCGGTCAGGTGCTCGATTTTCATGACCAAATTCTCTCGCGGCTGGGTGAACAACAGGTAATCGGAGTAAGGACAGGGGCTAAACCAACCCCTGATTTCACGCTCAGCGAAGGTGTGCTTCCCCTCATTTCCTGAGAGACTTCCCTCCGTGATTAACAACTATTGGATGAGCCCAGAGACCACCTCTGTGAATCGTCTGCCAATGCTCAACATCGAACATTTTGAGCAGATTTCGCTGGATGGGACTTGGCGTTTTCAGTTGTTGCATAGTCCCACAGAAAAAATCGGCAAGCGTTGGGCATCAATACCCGTCCCTGGTTTATGGACAATGCAGGAACCCTCTGAAGTTTTCTTTGATAAACCAATTTACACAAATACGCAGATGCCTTTCGAAGAACATCCTCCTTTTGTTCCTGTAGAAAATCCAACTGGTGTTTACGAACGTGATTTTGAAATCCCAAAGAGTTGGAATGGCAAGAGAATTGTCTTACAAGTTGGTGGATATGAATCTGTCGCGCTTGTTTATATTAATGGCGAGGAAGTGGGTCTTTCAAAAGATTCTCGACTTGCAGCAGAATTTGATGTCACGCAATTTGTTCAAAGCGGAAACAATGTATTGCGCATTGATGTCACTAAGTGGTCAGATGCAACATTTATTGAAGATCAAGATCAATGGTGGCATGGTGGCATCACGCGTTCAATCAAGCTTTACGCAACAAACAAAGTTTTTATTGAACGATTTAAGGCAACTGCTGGTTTAGAAAAAGATGGTTCGACCGGAACCCTAGATATTGAAGCTGATTTGGGTTCGCTAGATAATCTCTCAACAGATGGATACACACTTCGTACCTCAATTACAGAGCTGCCCAAGGTAAAGAGTGCCAATCTCTCTAAAACTGTCAAAAACTTCACATCACCGAAGTGGACTGAAAGAGATGCTGATCTGAAAAAGCGGAGTGATGATTACTTCCACGGAAAGTATTGGCATGGAAATCTGCCAGCAGATGCAAAAGCTGCCATCATGGAAAACGAACCTTGGCCACATGGAAAAGTCCGTCTAGAAACCCGAATTTCAAAGGTAAATCCTTGGTCTGCTGAGGCCCCAAACCTTTACACCCTGCACATTGAACTGATTGACCCGCAAGGAGTTGTGATTGAAGTTTCACAGCAACGTATTGGTTTCAGATCCATTCAAATTAAGGGCCAACATTTCCTTATTAATGGCCAACCAATCATTTTCTATGGAATCAACCGGCATGACTTCAATCGATTTACGGGTCGCGCATTAACTCGTGATGATATGCGTCAAGACTTGCTGGAACTAAAGCGCTGGAACTTTAATGCCGTGCGCACATCGCATTATCCAAATGATGCAGCATTCTTAGATTTGTGTGATGAACTAGGTTTTTATGTAATCGGGGAAGCAAATATTGAATCTCATGCCTTTATTTCATCAATTTGCGATGACACTAGGTACTTAAGTGCATTCGTTGATCGTGTTGGCCGAATGGTTCAGCGCGATATTCATCATGCATCTGTTGTGATGTGGTCACTAGGCAATGAATCCGGCGCAGGAACTAATCACGAAGCAGCTGCAGCATTTGCGCGAAACTTTGATCCATCACGTCCATTGCATTATGAGGGCGGAATTCGGGGCAACTGGTCTGGTAGTCATTCATTGACAGATGTGATCGCACCCATGTATCCAAACATCACTGCGATAAAGGAGTATGCAAAATCTCCAAAAGCTGATCGTCCATTAATTATGTGTGAGTACTCCCATGCGATGGGAAATAGCAATGGAACTTTGGCAGAGTATTGGGAAGTAATTGAATCAACACATGGCTTACAAGGTGGATTTATTTGGGAGATGTGGGATCACGGACCAGTCCAGACATTGCCAGATGGTTCAAAGCGAAATGCCTACGGCGGGGATTACGGCGAGACTAAACATGATGGCAATTTCTGCTGCGATGGAATGGTCTTTCCTGACCGTACCGCTAAGCCTGCAATGCACGAATTCAAGGCTATTGCAGCCCCGGCCGTGGTCACAGGAGTTAAAGGATCAGCTGGCCAATTCAAGATTTTTAACAAGAACTTTTTCAAGGATTTAAGTGAATATCAACTTCAGTGGTCAATTACTTGTGACGGAATTGTTCAAGATAGTGGAGTTGTAAAATTACCTAAGGTTGCACCTCGTAAAACCGCTAATTTCAAAGTTTCATCCAAGAAGTTAACCAAGGGAACAAACCGTGGGGAACGTTTCATTACCTTCTCACTCCTCTGTGTTGAAAGCACTCCTTGGGCATTACCTATGTCAGAAGTTGGTTGGAGCCAGATCGCATTGCCATCAACTGCATTAGCTCCTGCTAAAAAGGCAAAAGAGCTGGGCGATATCGTCGATGAGCATGGACAAATTATTTTGCCTTACGGCATCGTTGCACCATCTATTTCTTTATGGCGTGCACCCACAGATAACGACCGCATCGGACATATATCAAGTAAGTGGGAACAGTACGGTGTTCGCGAAATCTCACGGACTGATTGTGTGATCAAACAAACTCCTACTTTAATCAAAGTGATTAACACATGGCAGACAAGTACCGGTGTTTCTTTCAAGCACACACAGTCAATAACTCCAGTTGTTGATGGATTTACAGTTAAAGAATCTGTAACTATTCCAAAAGCTTTCTCTGATCTTGCGCGGGTTGGAACTTTGTTTGAACTAGATGGTTCCTTAAGTGATCTAGTCTATTTCGGCACCGGTGCACATGAGTCTTATCCAGATCGCAAGATCGGTCGCATCGCACGTTATGTTTCAACAGTTGCAGCTCAATACATTCCTTATGTCCGACCACAAGAAAATGGTGGTCATGCTGCAGTTCGTTGGTTTGAGGTTACAAACTCAGCCGGAAATGGTCTGCGCTTTGCTATGAGCAAGCCGGCTCAAGTGTCCGTAACGCCTAACAGAGATGCAGATTTGGCCGATGCTACTCATGATGTGGAAGTCAAAGCATGTGGAAATACAGTTGTCCATATTGATGCCGCCCATCGTGGAGTCGGAACCGCTTCCTGCGGTCCAGATACTTTAGATAAATACATCATCAAGACCGGAGTTCACACTTGGGAGTGGACTGTAACTCAGATTTAAACTAACAAATTTTAATCTAAATGTGTCAGCGGCCAATAAATTGCAGTCGGATACTTACATGTTCGCCCATCACCAGATGATTTTCCGCGTGCACGTCTCCACATCCAAGGAAGTGCGAAAGTTACGAACCAAGCAATTGTTATTGCCGACTTAACAAATTGTGGTGTTGGCTCCTGAGGTGCCAATGGTCTGCGCCATGATGGGTCAAAAGGCAGTTCAATTCTTTCCAAAACTGCTTGAGCAACTCGATCATGCCCCATTGGATTTAAGTGCAAACGATCAAAAGCTAAGAAGCGTGGATCTTTAAATGCTTCTTCTTCATTTGCATCACAAAGAATTGCTCCAACTTCATCTGCCATAGCACGTACATTCTCGTTGAATACTTTAAAACGAGCTTGCCAAGACTCAGCAAGGCGGCCAGTACTGCCGCTATCTTCAAGAACCGTAAACAGCATTAACGTGGCACCAGAAGCTGCGATTTTTCGTACCGCTTCTGCATACATGGGCAGGGTTACGTTGGGATTGAACTTGGGGCGAATTACATCGTTTGCACCTGCGTGGAAGGAAATCAAAGTTGTCTTGTCAATTACTTGTGCGGTAGCGGGTTCGATCTGCTCATCGATGACCTGCTTCAACAATTTGCCACGTATAGCTAGATTGGCATACTGAAATCCTTCTTGATTGGCAGCCATAACATCGGCGACACGATCTGCCCATCCACGATATTGACCATACTTTTTCTCATCACACATGCCTTCGGTAAATGAGTCACCTATGGCGATAAAACGATTGTATTTCAAGGTTTTTACCTACTTTGTACGACGTTGCTGATCTACGTGGAATAAAGCGATTGAAGTTGCAACACTTGCATTAAGTGACTCAGTCGTGGCACTGATAGGAATCGAAACGACTAAATCGCACTTTTCTTTAGTTAGTCGCGCAAGACCCTTTCCTTCTGAACCAACAATGATCATCAATGGCTCCGTTGCTACCTTCATGTTGCTGATGATGTCCTCTGACTCGCCGTCAAGACCAACAACAAACATTCCGGCCTTTTTAGCTGCATCAATGGTTCGTGCAAGATTTGTTATCTGTGCAATCGGCAAACGAGCTGCAGCGCCAGAAGATGCTTTCCAGGCTGATGCTGTCATGGTTGCTGCACGACGTTCAGTCATGATTACTCCTGCTGCCCCGAATGCTGCAGCAGATCGAATAATTGCACCGAGATTACGTGGGTCTGTAACGCCATCTAGTGCAACGATTAATGATGGGTGCTTTGCGCGCTCCATGATTTCTTCAAAACTTGAATACTGGAAAGGCTTGATCGCAAGAATAATTCCTTGGCTATTAGGTGAAATGCCTTCTACTTCGGCACGATGTGCTTCACGAATCGGTAAGCCATAATGCAAGGCAAGTTTTAAGCTTTCGGCAACACGATCATCAACATCGATACTACGTGCAACCAATAACTCTGTGGATGGAACGTTTTCACGAAGTGCTTCAAGTACCGCGTTACGCCCTGCAACGATTTCACCACGAGGGCGATCGCCCTTTGCTACGCGAGGAGAACGAGTCTCCTTCTTTTCTGCAGCTTTCTTGCGCTTTGCAGCGGCGTGATAGGGACGATCTTCAGCCTTTGGAGTTGGACCTTTTCCTTCTAAGCGTCGCTTGTTGTTTCCACCAGTACCGGCAGATGGTCCCTTTTTTGATTGGCGGATAGCGCCTTTGCGGGATGAATTGCCAGCCATGATCAGATCTCGTTTCAGTAATTAATTAATAGACCAGCGAGGTCCTTGAGCAGTGTCCTCAATTGTAATTCCTAAAGCGGACAAGCCATCACGGATGGCATCTGATGCAGCGAAATCCTTACGCTCACGAGCAGATGCACGCTCTGCAAGAGCAAGCTTGATGACTCCATCTAGTGCTTCAGTTAGATCTGAGCCACCAGATGTGGCAAAAGCAGCATCAAAAGGATCGCATCCTAATACTTCTAGCGCTCCACGGATTTCATCAGCATTCTTTGAAATCCCGGCTGTGTCATTATTTGTAATCGCTAGATTTCCTAAGCGCAGATTTTCACTAATTGTTGCAAGCGCAGTTGGCACAGCTAAATCATCATTCATCGCAGCGGTAAATTCTGCGTTAATACGTGGTGTTGGTTGTGTGCCAACTAATTCAGTAGCGCGAGTCAGGAAATTTTCTATCCGACGGTAATTGGTCGCAGCTTCTTGCAAGGCTTCTGGCGAATACTCCAACATCGAACGATAGTGCGCACCGCCTAAATACCAACGCAATTCGACTCCACGAACATCTTTCAAAATTTCTTGCACTTGCAAAGTGTTACCTAAAGACTTTGACATTTTTTCACCAGATTGCGTAACCCAAGCGTTATGCAACCAGCGCTGGGCAAATCCATATCCTGCAGCTTCAGATTGAGCAATTTCATTTTCATGATGCGGGAAAACCAGATCTAGTCCCCCACCATGAATATCAAAAGCTTCGCCAAGATATGCGTGTGCCATTGCAGAACATTCCAAGTGCCAACCAGGTCGACCAGCACCCCATGGGGTTGGCCACGATGGTTCTCCAGGCTTAGCAGCTTTCCATAGGGCAAAATCACGAACATCTTTTTTGTAGGTCTCATCGGCATCTGCTGCAGGTTGTAGATCATCAAGATTTTGGCGAGACAAAGTTAAGTAACGCTTTAACTTACGTACCTCTAGATAAACATCACCGTTGCCTGGTGCATATGCCGCGCCACTTTCAATCAGCTGGTCCATTAATTCAATCATCTGAGTGATGTGGCCAGTTGCGCGTGGTTCATATGTTGGTGGTAAAACATTGAGGGATGAATATGCATCTGTAAATGCTCTTTCATACTTCAACGCAAGAGCCCACCAAGACATCTTTTCAACCATAGCTTTTTGAAGGATCTTGTCATCAATATCGGTAACGTTTCGAATAAAGGTAACGGTGTATCCATTTTTTAATAACCAGCGTCGCAAAATATCAAAATTAACGCCGCTTCGTACATGCCCAATATGTGGCGCTGACTGCACTGTTGCACCACAAATATAAATTGAAGCATGACCCGAAACTAAGGGCTTGAATTCATTTACTTCTCGGGTTGCAGTGTCATATAAACGCAAACTCATGGGGTCTGAACCAATGCATTGGCGATGACATATATGCCTTCGCCTCTACCTGTGAAACCCATTTGATCTGAAGTGGTAGCACCAACTGAAACAGGTGCGCCTAATGCAGCACTTAAAACCTTCTGTGCTTCATCACGACGGGTCGTGATCTTTGGTTGATTTCCTACTATTTGTAAAGAAACATTGTTAATCACAAAACCCTTAGAAGTCACAAAGTCACGAAGCTTTTCAATCATCGCAACACCAGATGCGCCAGCCATTTCAGGCGTATCAACACCAAAGAAAGTTCCAATATCGCCTAACTGGCAGGCAGATAACACCGCATCGCACAATGCGTGCACAGCAGCATCGCCATCTGAGTGTCCAAGCAAACGCGGAGTTTCAGGCCATTGCAGTCCAGCAAGTGCACACGGTCCGCTTTCCCCAAATTTGTGGGCGTCTACACCGACACCGGTACGAATCTTGGAGTTGTTCATTGTCTAAGCGTATCGGCTTCTATGGTGGTGTTTAATACGCATACAGGCTTTATTCATGGAAAAGAGTTACTAGTGACCTACACATCTCGACTACGAGATCATGCACTGAAAATAGGGCGAGATACCCGTATCGCATTGGTAGGTGCTGGGCAGATGGGCCGAGGCTTTGGAAATCAGCTAGGTCGTAAAGAAGGAATTTCGCTTTCCATAGTTGTAGATACAGACCTAGAGCGAGTCAAGGTCGTTTACGCAGATCTGGGAATTACAGATGTAGTTTTTAGTGATGACAAAGATGTACTTTCACGAGCAATTTTAGATGGTAAGCACACCGGAAGTACCAACGCACTTTTAGTTTCAGAGCTTCCAGTTGATTTAGTTGTGGAAGGCACAGGAGTCCCAGACATTGGTGCACAGATTACTTATTCCTCTCTCCTTGCAAAGAAGGATGTTGCGGTTCTAAATGTTGAAATGGATGTAACTATTGGGCCACTGCTACATAAGGTTGCCACAGACAATGGCGTGATCTACGCGGTCTGTCATGGGGATGAGCCAATTGAGGCAAAGGTATTAGTTGATTACGCGCGTGATTTAAATTTTGAGATCATCTGTGCCGGTAAAGGTAAGAACAATCCATTCGAACCTTTAAGTACGCCAGATACAGTCCGGGAAACTGCGATTAACAAGAAGATGAACCCAAAGATGTTATGTTCATTTACAGATGGATCCAAAACAATGACTGAGATGGTTGCGCTGGCCAATACAACTGGTTTGCAACTCTCAAAACGTGGAATGTATGGGCCCGCTTCTTCTGTGAAAACTTTGCACGATACATTTGCCTTAGCTGTAGATGGTGGAGTTTTGGATCGTCCAGGAGTTGTCGATTACTGCACAGGTGATGTCGCACCCGGAGTCTTTGTCATTGTTCGCCACAACGATCCATACATCGCACACGAGATGAGCTACCTTGCAATGGGACCTGGTCCTTACTTTGCTCTATATCGTCCATTTCACTTAGCATCTATTGAAGCGCCAATTACTGTTTACCGTGCGATCTTGGATCGTGAATCTTCTTTATTTGCACCACATCTCAACGCTGAAGTTGTCACAATGACAAAGAAAAACCTTGAAATAGGTGATGTTATTGACGGTATTGGCGGCTACACAGTGCGCGGCTATGCCGATAACGCCCTTGATGCCAAGCGCGATAACTTAGTTCCGATTGGCTTAATTGCTGGCGCAAAAATCATTAAGCCAATTGGCGTAGGGGAATTGCTTACCTATGATCATGTTGAACTCAATCAAGATTCATTTATTGTTGGATTGCGCAAAAAGCAAGATGAATTAGGCCTCACCTACGCACCACGCCAGAAGTAATTATGAGTTCACAGTCCACGGTTGCATCTATTGTTCTTGCCGCGGGCTCTGGAACACGATTTGGCCACAACATCAACAAGGTTTGGTTGCCATTGAATGGACGCCACATAATTTCTAGATCTCTGGCAAATGCATCTGCAAACTTTAAAGACGCGCGGATAATTCTTGTTATCAATCCCGATGATGAAGAGTTTGCCCGTAAAGCGCTGGCAGATGATGCAATGCCGACAAATATTGAAATAGTTTATGGTGGAGCAAGTCGACATGAGAGCGAATTTAATGCGCTCCAGCATTTAAAGCCCGCGATTATTGCTGGGGAGATAGAGATTGTTTTAATCCATGATGGAGCAAGGCCATTGGCAATACCTGAGTTGTTCTCTGCTATTGCAGATGCAGCTGCAAAGCATGGAGGAGCAATTCCAACAATCGCAATAGATTCACGCGAAATGGATCTGGATCGCGAGGAAACTGTTGCCCGAGTCCAAACCCCACAAGGTTTTAGAGCACAACCTTTGCTAGCTGCCTATGAGAAATCAATTGACGAAGGATTTGTAGGAACAGATACTGCGGCCTGTATGGAAAAGTATTTTCCAGAAGTAAAGATCTTTGCTGTCCCTGGGGATGCATTGAATTTCAAGATTACTTATCCGCAAGATTTAGCTATTGCAGAGCTGTTAGTTCCCATTCAATAAATGCTTCATCAGGTTGATCTCTAATTCTGAGTTAATCCGAGCACTTTCTGGATCTGCATCCACTGTCGTGGTTTTTGCATCCTTGTGTAGTGGAACAAACCACGTTGATGCTCCACCAGTAAAGTCGATTGCCCTATGGCGAATTAACTCTGGGGTGGAAATTCTCTTCATTGAATTGCGATCAATTGTGCCGTCTATATATTGATCGGCAGAGATTGATTTCAGAGTCTCAGTAAAGGCTGAAACGGGGCGTACCGCATCAATGTTGGTGGTCAGGGCTTCCAATACTCGGTGAAACTGGGCAACCTTTGTTAGCGCTCTTTGTGAATCGTGGATCATCAGCAGTTCAAAGGATTGGCTACTTTTCAATGAATTCGCTAGCTCTTGCGCTGAATTTGCATCGCATTGAATTTTTTCACAATTTAGATTTGCAACTTCAAGAAGTGCTTCTTCGGTGCCTGCAATAGCCAAGTGTGCGCTTGCTCCGTACTGTAAAACAAATGTACGTGAGACATCAAGGCAGGTGTGCAGAATGCTTTGATCAATTAATGCATGGAATGCAATTGGCGATGTAATCGCCACAACAACCTTCAGAGAAGGTGTGCTCACTGAATTAGGAAGCTAGAACCTCGTCAAGGATTACTGCAGCCTTTTCTTCATCAGTGCGCTCAGCAAGTGCGAGCTCTGATACAAGGATCTGCTTCGCCTTGGCGAGCATGCGCTTTTCACCAGCTGATAGTCCACGATCTAGATCGCGACGGTAAAGATCACGAACAACTTCGGCGACCTTAATAACATCACCTGAAGCAAGCTTTTCTAAATTTGCCTTGTAACGGCGTGACCAGTTTGTTGGCTCTTCTGTGTATGGCTGGCGCAATACGCTAAACACGCGATCTAGGCCTGCTGAATCAA
>JBIIKH010000028.1:0-6809 GCA_044233285.1 Candidatus Planktophila sp.
AAAGAACTTCCACTCCCCACCAGTTAATTGAAGGTAAACACCTGGCGAACCAGCTTTTGTTGTCCTGCTGGTCGGGTTATAAATCCATAGCTTCACATTTGTTCCAGCTGGTGCGGCTTGAACTGAAACAGGAAGATCAAAACTTGGCTCAACCTTTGTGGGGTTACCGCCAGCGCCACCTGTGTAAACGGTAATTCCTTTGACAGGAGGCGGGATCGCCCCACTAACAGTCGGTGTGGGAGTTGGAGTCGGTGTGGGAGTTGGAGTTGGAGTTGGAGTTGGAGTCGGTGTGGGAGTTGGAGTGGGCGTGGGAGTTGGAGTTGGAGTCGGTGTGGGAGTCGGTGTGGGAGTCGGAGTTACCTTGGGCTTAACAGCAACAGGTTTACTCCACACAAGTTTCTTGCCAGATTTTATGCAAGTAAATTTGCTTGACTTGTAAGTTTGTTGTTGCCCAAGCTTGCTACATACTTTTCCAGCAACAGGTGCTGCAGCGTTGCTTGTTGGGACAAATAGAAAGCCAGCGCTTAAGACAAAAATCGCTAGGTAGGCTCTTTGGCGCATGCTTAAATGATAGTTAGATTTATGGGAAAAGGTTGGCGTAGTCCTGGTCAACCACTTAAAAACTATGGCCGAATTTGAAGGATGAGGGTTCCTTCGAATCGTTCTCTATTGACTAGTCACCTAATAACTTTACGGCGGCTAATTAGTTCGAATTAGGTATTTACGGAGTTCATTAAAAATCGTATTATTTCAGCATGAGACGATTTTCAAAAGCAGCATCCAGAGTAGTTGTCCTTATTTCCGTCGGGCTAATTTTATCAGCATGCTCCGGAACGAGTAAGGAAGAAAAGGCGCAGTTGGCTCTAGAGATGGAAGAAATGAAGCAGTTGGCCATAAGCGCTTGCTCATACATTGATGACGTCTATGAATCTAAAACGGATTTTAGTTCAGTGCACGATGAGATCGCTGCAACATTTAATAACCCTGCAGATAAAGCAAAGTACGCATTGGCTGGAGAAGCATTTTTAGAGCTGAGTGAATTAGATCTAGGACGTAGTGAGGAGTTCCTACGTTATTCAAAAGTTTTGACAATTCCTGACCCTCTCAGCGGCGAACTTTGGTCAAACTCAGGCAAAAGCGCATTGAATAGCGCACGTGTTAGCGAGGCATGGACTTTTTGCGGTGGTTGGGGCGGATACGGTGGGATGGGTGACATTCGCCCTGATAAATATAGTGAGAGCGATCTTGAGACATACTTAGCAAGTAAGGAAGTTCTTGACTAAGCGTCAATATGCTCGCGATCAATCTCAGCGTTAGCAATAAACTCTTTACGCGGTGCCACATCACTACCCATCAATAGCTCAAACATTGCCTCTGAGGCAGCTGCGTCTGAAACAGTAATCCGGCGCAAAGTACGCGCATCTGGGTCCATAGTTGTTTCACGAAGCTGATCAGCATCCATTTCACCAAGGCCTTTGTAACGCTGAATTGGTTCCTTCCAGCGCTTGCCTGACTTCTTAAGATCTGCAGTTACCTTCTTCATCTCATCATCACTATATGTGTAGATGTATTCACCCTTCTTGCCTCCCCCGCCCATAACTTCGATGCGGTGTAGAGGTGGAATCGCAGCAAATACCCGGCCTGAATCAATCAGTGGGCGCATATAGCGATACATCAGAGTCAATAACAAACAACGAATGTGCGCGCCATCAACGTCAGCATCTGACATCAAGATAATGCGGCCATAGCGTGCTTCATCTAATTCAAAGGACTTGCCAGAGCCTGCACCGATTACCTGAATAATGGATCCACACTCTTTATCTTCAAGCATCTGTGACAATGATGCTTTCTGGACATTCAAAATCTTTCCTCGAATTGGAAGGATTGCTTGGAACTCACTATTGCGGGCAGCCTTGGTTGTGCCAAGGGCTGAGTCACCTTCTACGATGAACAATTCTGTGCGTGTTACATCCTCTGAGCGACAATCTGAGAGCTTTGTAGGTAGCGATGAAGACTCAAGTGCGTTCTTGCGACGCTGCAGATCCTTGTGTGCACGAGCGCTGATGCGTGTGCGAGATGCCGCTGCAATCTTTTCTAGAACAAGGCGTCCATTGGCCTTATCAATGCGCTTTGTTGTGTTGAAGTATTCCTTCATCTTGTCTGCAACAACGGCAGAGACAATTCGTGTGGCTGCTGCAGTTCCTAGAACTTCCTTTGTCTGTCCTTCAAACTGGGGCTCTGACATACGAACTGTTACAACAGCGGTTAATCCTTCGAGAACATCGTCTTTGATGACATCGATTTCTTTATTTGACAAAGTCTTGGTTGAGCGAAGAGCTTCGTTAACAACCTTGACTAATGCTTTTTCAAAACCTACGACGTGAGTTCCACCCTTAGGCGTTGCAATGATGTTTACAAATGAGCGCTGGGTGGTCTCAAAACCATTACCCCACTTCATCGCGATATCTACTTCCATATCGCGCTCAACCTCAGTTGAAACCATGTGGCCCTTGTCATCTAGAACAGGAACAGTCTCCTGGTAGTGGCCAGTACCGTAAATACGAATGACATCGCCAACAGCCTCATCTGGCTGCAAATAATTACAGTACTCAGTAATACCGCTCTTATGAAAAAAGGTTTCAGTTGTTTTAGTCTTGGTGCGATTGTCATTAACAATCAGCGTTAATCCAGGCACCAAATAAGAGGTTTGACGGGCGCGTGCGTAGATATCCTCTAGATCAAGTTCGGCTTCCTTCAAGAAAATCTGGCGATCACTCCACCACTTAATACGGGTTCCCGTTACCTTTGATGAAATCTTTCCGATTACACGCAATCCTGATTTTGGTTCGAAGGGAGCCTTTGGGCCATCGCCATCAAATATACCTGCAGTTCCGCGTTGGAATGACATCCAATAAATTTTGCCATCGCGATCAACTTCAGCATCAAGACGTGAAGCAAGTGCGTTCACAACAGATGCACCAACACCATGCAAACCGCCGGAGGCTGCATAAGATCCGCCACCAAATTTTCCTCCAGCGTGCAACTTCGTAAGAACAACTTCGACTCCAGTGAGTCCTGTCTTTTGTTCCTTATCTACCGGAATACCGCGACCATCGTCATGGACTTCAACGGATCCATCGGATTCGAGATTTATTTCAATTTTCTTGCAATGTCCAGCTAACGCCTCATCAACAGAGTTATCAATTATTTCCCATAGGCAGTGCATAAGGCCACGGGAGTCGGTTGATCCGATATACATTCCTGGGCGTTTGCGAACTGCATCTAGACCTTCGAGGACCGCTAAATCTTTTGCGGTATAACTATCTTGCGAAGGGGTCGCAATTACATCTTTCTCGGCCATGGGGCGAAAGATTATCTTCCTCACCCCATTTTCCAGCGTAAGCGCGCCGCATACATCTCAGATAGTGGAAATTGTCGACTCTCAGCGTTAAATCAGAGTTATTTCAGCAAATAACTTCAAATAAAACGAGCGGGGAATAAATATATGTGGTTTCCTGTTCCATAGGAAGTACACGGAAACGGAGAGAGATATGACAGAACAGATGTTGCTTGAATCAGTACCTCTTAACGCCCTAGATCGTTGCGATCGTTGCGGTGCCCAGGCTTATGTCCGCGCAGTGCTTCTCAACGGCGGAGAACTCATGTTCTGCGCTCATCATGGCAAGGAATACGCTGAAAAGCTAAAGCCAATTGCTGCAAAGATTCAAGATGAATCAGAAAAGTTGATTGAGTCTAAAAACTAGATTTGGTATCAAAAAAGCCCTTACGCGATTGATCGCATAAGGGCTTTTTTGTATTAATTTTTAATCTAAGTAATCGCGAAGAACCTGGCTACGCGATGGGTGACGAAGCTTTGACATTGTCTTTGATTCAATTTGGCGAATACGTTCACGAGTAACTCCGTAAACTTTACCAATCTCATCAAGTGTCTTTGGTTGTCCATCTGTTAATCCAAAGCGCATTGCAACAACGCCTGCTTCACGCTCTGACAAGGTGTCTAGAACTGAGTGCAACTGCTCTTGTAGCAATGTGAAGGAAACCGCATCAGCTGGAACTACAGCTTCTGAGTCTTCAATCAAATCACCAAACTCTGAATCTCCTTCTTCACCAAGTGGGGTGTGAAGTGAGATTGGTTCCCGGCCATACTTTTGAACTTCAACAACCTTTTCAGGTGTCATATCAAGTTCTTTAGCTAGCTCTTCTGGGGTCGGTTCGCGACCAAGATCTTGCAGCATCTGGCGCTGAACACGAGCCAACTTATTAATAACTTCAACCATGTGAACAGGGATACGGATTGTTCGAGCCTGATCTGCCATCGCGCGTGTGATTGCCTGGCGGATCCACCATGTTGCATAGGTTGAGAACTTGTAACCCTTTGTGTAGTCAAACTTCTCAACGGCGCGAATAAGGCCCAAGTTACCTTCCTGGATCAAGTCCAGGAACAGCATTCCGCGGCCGGTGTAGCGCTTAGCAAGAGAAACAACTAGACGTAGGTTTGCCTCTAGTAAGTGGTTCTTTGCGCGCTTTCCATCTTCAACAAGCCATTCGAGTTCGCGCTTGTACTTCTTTTCAAGCTTCTTCTCGTGCTTCAATTTTTCTTCTGCAAAAAGGCCAACTTCTACGCGTGTAGCAAGCTCTACTTCAAGCTCTGCGTTAAGCAAGGCAACGCGGCCAATCTGTTTTAAGTAATCCTTGACTGGGTCTGCTGTAGCACCAGCTGTCATAACAGTCTGAGCCGGAGCATCATCTTCTTCAGATGCCTTTAATGTAAAGGCATCCTCTTCCTTGCCCTGTGTTGCTTCATCAGCAAGATCCACAACACGAGGTTGTGCACCCTTTTCTTCTTCACTGTCGATAATCTCGACAACTTCCTTGATCAGAGTCTCAACATCTTCTAGTTCAACTTCTTCTAGCTCTACTTCTTCGCCATCAATTTTAGTAATAACAGTCTTACCGGTCTTTGCATCAACCTTTGCTGGTGCAACCTCTTTGACAGGTTCTGGCTTAGGTGCAATTAATTCATATTCTGCTTTCTTCAAGATTCGTGACGGTGAACCAAGTCCACCTTTACGAAGCTTTTCAACCATTAGGGGAACTTCGGTTGCGAGCGCACGTGCTTCATCAACTAAATCTTTATCAACCTTCTTAGGGATTCGATTTATTGATGTGACACCACGAGAATCAAGTTCAGCTAATACTTCATTTTGACGAAGCACTGCGTTCTTGGCATCAACAATCAGTTGGACATCTTTTGCAGTTAGAACTTTTTTAAGTTCAATCTTCTTAACGGGTGCCGCTTTCTTTGCAACCGCCTTCTTAACGGGCGCTGACTTCTTTGCAACAGCCTTTTTAACAGGTGCGGCTTTTTTAGCTGCAGCTTTCTTTGCAGGTGCAGCCTTTTTAACTGGTGCGGCCTTCTTTGCGACAGCCTTTTTTACTGGTGTGGCTACCTTCTTTGCAGAAGTTTTTGCCTTCACCTTGTTTTTGAGCGCACTAAATACAGCCACAATTGTCCTTTGATTTTTTCAGCGAGTCCGCTGAAGTGATAGGTATATTATAATTTGTCCACAGGGCAAAATGCACATCGAAAACCCCTATTTGGCCAGATTTAAAGCCTCTCGGATCACATTTCCAACGCTTTCAACCTCCACAAGAAAGCCATCGTGGCCAAATGGGCTACTTATCGTGACTAACGGGGCCGCTGCAGGGGCTAAATCGGCGATTTCAGCCTGTAGGCGGGGCGGGAAGAGTCGATCTGTGTCAATGGAGACAGCAACGACTGGAACCTGGATTGTGGCCAAAGCTGCGCCAACTCCCCCACGATCTCGCCCAATGTCATGGCTATTCATCGCCTCTGTCAGGGCTATGTAGGTATTGGCATCAAAGCGCTTGGCCAACTTCTCTGCCTGATGGTCTAAATAAGACTCAACGGCAAAACGTCCCGTCTCATCGCCTTGTAGCTGTCTGCCAAATCGAATGTCCATTTCAGCTTCAGTTCGATAGGTCAGATGAGCGATGCGTCGAGCAATTCCCATTCCTTCATCAGGTCCAATTTCTTGCTCGTAGTAGTCGCCACCATTGAAATGTGGATCAGACTTTATTGCTCTGATCTGAATTGATGCAGTTCCAATTTGATCACCAGTTGCAACAGCAGATGAACCAATGGTGCAGATAGCACCAACACGTTCAGGTAATTGAACCGCCCATTCCAAGGCACGCATTCCACCAAGAGATGGCCCAACTGCAAGTAAATACTTTTTGATTCCAATCGCATCGGTAAAGGCAACTTCGGCTGCAACCATGTCGCGAATAGTTACGGCGGGAAAGCGTGAACCCCAGCGCTTCCCATCAGGTGCGATAGATGATGGGCCAGTAGAACCTTGGCATCCACCAATAACATTGGGGCACACAACAAAGTATTTGTCTGTATCAAAGGGTAATCCCGGGCCCACCATTGATGGCCACCAACCAGGAACATCAGACCAACCGGTCATTGCATGATTTACTAAAATCGCATTATCTTTTGCTGCATTTAATGTGCCCCATGTTTGATATGCAATAGTCACATTGGGCAGCGTTTCGCCATTTTCTAAAAGCAAAAATCCAATCGAGATGAACTTTCGTTCACCTGGCTCATGAGTTTCTAGCCACGCACCTGTAGTCGCCATCGTAAAATATCCTTAACCAGCACTTGCCGCCAAAGCGACCTGTTCGTCACCCGGAGCACCCCGCCGCGGTGGAGGGTTGCCGCCTACTAAGCCGGGGCTAATACGTAGGACTCGTGAACG
>JBIIKH010000006.1:0-71044 GCA_044233285.1 Candidatus Planktophila sp.
CTAGTCGGAACTCCGTACTCGAACTTAGATTCGACTCGCGCCATACTGTCATTCCTTTTGGGGACAGCAAGGTAATCACAATTAAGGGTTACTAGATTTAGCAGATTGTTCTGATCTCGGGCTTACTGTCGTAAGTGGGTGGTGAGGGACTCGTTATCAAACCTTCAAACCATTCCCTTTGACCCACTATGCGGATATATCCGTTCTTGACTCATCTCCAATATTAGGGATAGCCAGGGACAAATCAAGGGTGTAGAAAGATTTGTAAGCCATTTTGGGAGGTAAGAGCAGAAAAGACTGCCCTAATTGCCGTATGGCTTGATTTGCCCATTACTCTTTTGGAATGAGATTCAAGGTGCGTTTTACCAAAGGACTCGTAGTTGCCCTCATCCTTACCCTGATTCCAATCACGGCCTTCTCTGCCCAGAAGATAATTCCTGGATCTACCTGCAAGGTTTATAAACAGAAAGTAACTAATCAAAACAAGGTTTTTACATGCATTAAATCTGGGAAGAAATTGGTTTGGAATAAAGGCGGGGCCGTGAAAAAGCCAACTCCAACACCAACACCTACTGCTACAAAAATTTCCAGGTGGACTCAGGTTTCGCCAATGGTGATTAAGGGAGTTGCTAGTCCAGGGCAAATATTGACTGTAGAAGGTGGTGAGTGGACTGGACCAACTACAACAAAACCTCGCTACTACTGGCACCTTTGTGTTATGGGCGAACCAGAAGATTTTGCATCTGGGTATTCGGCTAATCCAGTTTACATTGATCAAAGATTATCTTTTACCGCATCATTTGCACGGTACCAAATACGGCCAACCTTGTTTTGCGGCATTCAACCTGGAGTCGCAACTGGAACAACATTTAGAGTGCCTCAGGATCTAGGAATGGCAGTTTACATCACCGTTTCGCAGTATCTTTCCATCTCCGAAAGAGAACCTTATTTTGGTTACTACTCTTATGCAAAAGGTGTTTCCGTCACAACAAATGGATTAATTGGGTCACCACCGCACGTCCGAGTGGATAAGAGCGGAGGAAATGTTCTAGATACAGTCAGAGTTTGTAAAGAGTCGTGCCAGTACTACTCAAGTAATAGATACCCCAAAAAAATTGACTCACAAGTCGGTCAGTGGTTTGATCCACAAAAACCTAAGGGGAAAAATAGAATTTATCCAACAAGAAGTTGGTATCTATGCCCAAGTGCGAATTATTCTATGCTGAAAAATCTGCCTTCTGATTGCACTCTATCACCACGGAGCACCACAACCGATCATTATGAAATAACTGCTGAAGATTCAGGAAAACACCTCCGAGTGTGCGCAACTGCGACAAATGATGTTGGTACTACGACTCAATGTTCGGGCACACACTTAGTTGGAATCCCTGTTTCCAATATTGAGATACCTAAACTTCAAGGTCTCAACAGAGTGGGTTCTGTCTTAACTCTTTCAAGAGGCACTTGGGCAGGGTCACCAGTACCAGAAGTATTTGCAGCCTGGTATTCATGTGATGCAAACGGTTACGCCGCTGCGGTCAAGAATCCCCAAGTAAGTGGGGAGCGTTTAGATTCAACTACTACTTCCTACGAAAATCGTTCACCATTTTTAGGTTGTTTGTTTCGTCAAATTGGAAAAGATCGCCTCAGTTACACAATTGTTCCAGAAGATTCTCTTAGAATTATAATTGTGCTAGTGACCGCTTCAAATGGATTTCGCGCTGATGGGTTTGGTTCGTATGGGGGCAATGATTATCTTTCCTATTACCTCTCAATGAACCAACCAGTTGGATAAATTGAAATCCATAATCCTTACCTCTCAAATTGCTTCACAAGTATGTGCCAATCCCAGAACAGCCTAAAGTTCTTTGATCTTCATGTTAGTAAGATTCGCAAGGACAAGTTGCATATTCGCTAACTAACATCTTCTTCTCCTTATGAATAAAGGAGTCAAGAGATCAAATACTGGATATAAAGGTTTGGCAGATATATCCACTATTCAAGGTTTTGAACCACATCCAAGGTTTGGACATAGAACTCGGATTTACCTACATATGTGGGTGGTGAGGGACTCGAACCCCCGACCCGGTGATTAAGAGTCACCTGCTCTACCAACTGAGCTAACCACCCGAGGCATTCACGCGAGGGAAACGCTTGAATGCAGGGGGAAACCTATCAGGAAGTTACGCCTTGTCGCACATCCCCGACTCCCGCATACTGGGCGTGTGAGTCACATAGAAATCAGGTTAGCCCTAGTTCTAAGCCTCTTATTGCCTGGAATCACACCAGCAAAAGCTGAAGCCGTTGAATCTGGTCTATCTGTTATTCAAGCCCAGGTTACAAAGGGCCGTGCCCCAAAAACTGGCTATACCAGAGCGCAATTTGGTCCGGAATGGGCAGATGTTGATCGCAATAAGTGCGATACCCGTAACGATATTTTAAAGCGAGATTTGATCAACTTAGTTTTTAAAGAAAAAACTAATGGCTGCACTGTTTTAAGTGGCACATTGGTAGATCCATTTTCGGGGGAGACCATCAACTTTGTGCAAGGAGCAAAGACCAGCTCAGATGTGCAAATAGATCACTCTGTGGCGCTCTCAAATGCCTGGCAAACAGGTGCCTTTAAATTAACTCCAGAACAGCGAAAAGCATTTGCCAATGACCCACTCAATTTATTGGCGGTTAAAGGAAAGTTGAATTCACAAAAAGGCGATGGTGATGCCGCTACCTGGTTACCACCACTGAAAAGTTATAGGTGCGATTATGTTGCACGACAGATTGCGGTAAAGATCAAATACAAGTTGTGGTTTACGGCACCTGAAAAAGAGGCCATGATTAGAATTTTAAAAACCTGTCCAGAAAAAGTGTTACCAACTAGTTAGTGAGAACCCTTATAACGCTCATATGATGCGTTGATTTCTAACTCTGCTTCAACATGTCCAACCCATTCTCCGCCTTGCACAGACTTTCCTGGTTCTAGGGTTTTATAGACTTCAAAGAAGTGCTTAATTTCTGAGAGTTCATATGCAGGCACATCGTTGAGATCTTGTAGATATGACTTGCGCACATCACCTGCTGCAACACAGAGCAGTTTGTCATCTCCGCCAGCCTCATCTGTCATGTTTAACATGCCGATTACACGACATGAAACAACGCAGCCTGGAAATGTTGGTTCATCCAGCATGATGAGAGCATCTAATGGATCGCCATCTTGGGAGAGAGTGTTCTTAACAAAGCCATAGTCATAGGGATAGCGAGTAGATGTGAAGAGCATGCGATCTAGACGGACCTCACCAGTAATGTGGTCGATCTCGTACTTATTACGTGATCCCGCTGGGATTTCAACAACGACGTCGAAAATCATTTCAGTCCGGCTCTCTACTTGATGGTGCAAGGGTAAATCGCGATCTTAAAAACTTGGGGTGAACGACGGGGCTCGAACCCGCGACATCCCGGACCACAACCGGGTGCTCTACCAGCTGAGCTACGTCCACCATGAAGTGCTAAGTCTACCCGCTGTTATGCGGTGGTTGGCTCCTCGTTGTGTGGGGAGATAAAGACTGCTTGGCGGTAGTAAGCCAACT
The DNA here is from genome assembly GCA_044233285.1 of Candidatus Planktophila sp. Taxonomy (GTDB): domain Bacteria; phylum Actinomycetota; class Actinomycetes; order Nanopelagicales; family Nanopelagicaceae; genus Planktophila. The sequence continues at coordinate 3,585 of JBIIKH010000006.1, forward strand.
CTGCGATTGAATCTTGAATATCTCCAAGGGCTCTGTGATTGCCTGTCTTTGCTGGGGCAGCGAAGTAGGCCTTGGGAAACCATCTGCGGGTCAATTCCTTAATAGATGAGACATCAACGGTTCGGTAATGCAGGTAGTCATTTAACAGTGGCATATCCCGTGCGATAAAAGATCTGTCAACGCTGACCGAGTTACCCGCCAAAGGAGATTTGCCAGGCTGTGTTGAAGCACTTTCTAGGTAGGCAATCACCTTGGCCTCGGCCTCTTGCACGGAGATGCCATTAGGGATTTGGGTGATTAGTCCTGAGGTGGTGTGCATCTGGGTGACGAACTCATTCATGCCGGCAAGCTGCTCTGCGCTCGCCTTGATCACAACATCGACACCTTCGCCAATTACATTTAAGTCAGAGTCGGTCACAAGGACTGCTATTTCCACTAGGACATCCTTTTCTAGGGAAAGACCCGTCATTTCGCAGTCAATCCAGATCAGGTTCGGTTGTTCATTAGCCATGGGGGCAACCTTAAGGGCAAAGGGGTGATTTCACCTTTTGTTAACCTGCTAGACACCTCTGGTCCACATAAAAAATCCCACGTAAGTACAAGATTCGGGGCATGACATTGCTTGAAAACAAGCCGGCAGATATCCCTGCCCCTCGGGAAATCACCACCAAACCACGCGTTTCAGACAAAATTTTTCGTGGGGTTGTAACTTCAGGCGGCCTGTTTTCACTCTTGATCCTCGGATTCATTTTGATTTTTCTTACCTATCAAGGTTATGACGTTTTAAAGTCACAAGGTTTTGGCTTCATTACCGGAAGTGTATGGGAACTCGTAACGGATAATTTAGGAGACATTAACTACAAGCAATCTAAATTTGGAATTGCGGCGATGCTTATCGGCACAATTCTTTGCGCAACAATTGCAGTTCTCATCGCTGTCCCGATTTCCGTCTTGGCAGCCTTGTACCTATCTTTCTACGCACCAGCAGCTGTGAGAAAATTTTTGGTCGCAATCATCGATCTGATGGCTGCATTCCCATCGGTTCTATTTGGCCTCTGGGGCTTCCTTGTATTGATGCCAAGTGCCGAATATTGGGCCAAACTGCTCCATAAGTACTTAGGATTCTTGCCATTTTTTGATATGCAGGTTCCGGTTTATGCAAAGTCACCATTTGTTGCAGGCGTTGTACTTGCAATCATGATTATTCCGATCGTTACATCTATATCCCGCGAAATCTTTGGACAAACACCACTTGATCGAATTCAAGCTGCATACGCCTTAGGTGCAACACGTTGGGCCATGATCAAGGCTGTGGTGATTCCTTACGGACGAAGCGGTGTTGTCGGTGGAGCGATGCTTGGTCTAGGGCGCGCAATGGGCGAAACCGTTGCAGTTTATACAGTTCTTAACATTGTCTATCAGATCAACTGGCAAGTACTACTTGGTGCTGGTGGAAACGTCGCATCAATGATCCTGCTTAAGTTTGGTGAAGCTGGTGAGGGTGAAACCAAGGCACTGATGGCTGCTGGGTTAGTCCTGTTCCTTCTGACATTGCTTGTTAACTCAATTGCAGATTTAATTGTTAAGAGTTCAGGAGCAAAGGGTCGATGAGTACTGTTATTGCACCACCAAACCCACCAAAGCCAGGAAAGCCATGGAAGGCAACTTTTCAGCAACGCTTAATCGCAGTGGGCATATATATAGCTGCAGCAGTAGTTTCTTTACTAGTGGTCGCTCAAACGCCATTGAAGGGGAAATTGGCTTACTTCGCAATTTTCTTCTTCGCATCAATCATTATCGATTTCACCGCTAGCTATTTTCAGCGCGGAATAGCAAGTGCTAAAGATGCGATTGCACGGGGGTTTGTAACCGTCGGAATGACTCTTGCCGTTCTTCCAATCTTTAGCATTTTGTTTGAGGTAGGCAAGCGTGGCTACAAGGGTTTGAATTTTAATTTGTTCATAAAGGACATGAGCGCAACAAGTGTTGACGCGGAAATTGGTCAGGGTGGATTACTTCACGCGATCACCGGCACAGTCATCATGGTTACAATCGCATTGATAGTTGCTATGCCAATCGGAATTCTGACTGCTATCTATCTGACTGAAATCAAAGGAAAGTTTGCACGTCCCATCAAATTTTTAGTCCAAGCAATGTCTGGTGTGCCATCAATTGTGGCAGGTCTCTTTATTCTTTCTGCTTTTGTCTATCCAATTACTGGCGCATTATCTGGTTTCGCCGGCTCTTTGGCGTTAATGATTTTGATGATTCCAACTATCGCTCGTACATCGGAAGAAGTACTGCTTCTCATTCCCAGTGATTTACGTGAAGCAGGTGTTGCACTTGGCGGAACTCAGTGGCGTACTGTGGCGTTGATTGTTATTCCGGCAGCAAAGAGTGGATTGGTTACTGCTCTTATTCTTGGTATTGCTCGCGTAGCTGGTGAAACCGCCCCACTTGTTTTGCTTACAGGTGGCGGAGAGTCTGTAAATTTGAACCCCTTTAGTGGACCAATGGGATCACTTCCAATGTATATCTGGAAGTGTTTTGGCCAAGGAACAGAAGAATCAATCACTCGTGCATGGTCAGGAATTCTGGTGCTACTAGTAATTGTTCTTGCTCTATTTACCGCAGCACGCTTTTTGAGTGAGAGGAAAGTTACAAAGTGACGACTAACGAAAACGAGGACAACATGGACAAGACGGCAACTAAGCCATCATCACTGAGTGATGTTGCAGCAGCCAAGCAAAAGAAGGCCCCTGGCGCTCAATCACTTGGGGTTGGCCTTGAAGCGCGTGGTGTTCACGCATGGTTTAGCGGCAAGCATGTCCTTGATGGCATCTCACTTGATTTCTGGTCAGGCACTGTCACTGCTCTGATTGGTCCATCAGGTTGCGGTAAGTCAACATTTATTCGAACGCTCAACCGCATGCACGAATTTATCCCTGGCGCACAAATGGCTGGCGAAGTTTTGCTTGATGGAAAAGATATTTATGAATCAGGCACAGATGTCACCAAGATTCGCCTTAAGGTCGGAATGGTTTTTCAGAAGCCAAACCCATTCCCATCGATGACAATTGCTGAAAACGTTTTATCTGGCCTAAAACTGGCAGAGCTAAAGGTTGCAGACAAAAACGCGCTTCTAGAGGATTGTTTAGAGCGCGCAGGACTGTGGTCAGAGGTTAAGGATCGCTTGAACGCACACGGTGGTTCACTCTCTGGTGGACAACAGCAGCGCCTATGTATTGCGCGTTCTTTGGCCGTAAAGCCTCAGGTCTTGCTGATGGATGAGCCATGCTCTGCCCTTGACCCAGGGTCAACTCTAAAAATCGAAGAGACTATCTCTCACCTGTCATCATCGATGACAATTATTATTGTTACTCACAATATGCAGCAGGCAGCTCGAGTATCTGATTACACAGCCTTCTTCCTCTCAGATGGTGGACCAGGCTCAATGATCGAGGTCGGGCCAACTTCTGAGATCTTCTCTCGTCCACGAGACCAGCGCACAGAAAACTATGTGACAGGTCGTTTTGGTTAATAATCACTTAACCTGCTATTCACCTAGTTTTTGCGATCTGTTTGACGGCTGTAAGCCAATAGTTAATGCCACAAACCTAAGTTAGCCCTGTATTCGTTCCACGAGCTTTAACAACCATATTCACTATAAAGGGGAAACAATCGAATGAAGATCTCAAAGTCATTAAAGATTGCAGCTGCTGCTCTAGCGCTATCAATCTTTGCAGTTCAGCCAGCGTTTTCAGTTGGTCTAACTGGTGCAGGTGCAACATTCCCACAGCCACTACTTGATGCTTGCAAGGCTGGCTTTGCAGCAGATACAGGTCACTCATTTACATATGGTGCTGGTGGTTCAGGAACAGGTCGCGGAAACTCTGACAAGGGTATTGGCGATATCAACTTTTCAGATACAGCACACAAGGCAACAACAAAGGTTGCAACAGTAATCCACGTACCAGTTGTTGCAGCACCAATTGCTGTTTTGTACAACCTTCCAAACAAGTCAAAGACACTTAATCTTTCTGCAAACACATTGGCTGGAATCTTTGCTGGCACAATCACAAAGTGGAACGATCCAGCAATCGTTGCTGATAACAACCGTTCAATCAAGACAATCATTTACCGTAAGAACGCAGACGGAACTGTAAAGCGCGATGCAAAGGGTCAGCCAATTGTTCTTCGCACAGATACTCGTACTGTTTACTACACACTTCCAAGCCAGACAATCAAGGTTGTATACCGCTCAGATTCATCAGGTACACAAGGTAACTTCACTGCATTCCTAAACGGAGCAGCACCTTCAATTTGGACAAAGGCTGGAAACAACGCGTTCTCATCAACATTCCCAGGAAACCTCAATGACACAGCAAACCTAGGTCGCATCACAGGTGCATCAGGATCAGCTGGTGTTGCAGTACAAGCTGGTAAGACTCCTTACTCAATCACATTTGCAGAGCCAAGCTATGCAAAGGCACAGAAGCTACAGCTAGCAAATATCCAAAATGCTGCAGGTAACTTCCAGGCTCCAGATGCTGCAGGAACTTCAGCTTTTCTAGCCGCAGGTGAAGTTAATTCAAATGGCTTCATCGACTTCAACTACAAGACAACTGTTGCCGGTGCTTACCCACTAGGTATTGTTTCTTACGCACTAGTTGACACAAAGAACGCTAACGCAGCAGCAATCAAGCAGTTCCTTAACTACATACTAAGTTCAAAGTGTGTAAGCCTTCTTCCAGACTTCGCTCTAATCGGTGGAGACTTGCTTGCAATCAACCAGAAGCAGATCGCAAAGATCACTGGTTAATAGTTCAAAGATCGAGGGTGGAAAACGGCCGGGTATATCCCGGCCGTTTTTCTTTTCCCATTTATTAAGAGACTGATGTAGAGATCCAAAAAAGCCACGGCGCGCCTGGCAGGAATCGAACCTGCGACAACCCGCTTAGAAGGCGGGTGCTCTATCCGACTGAGCTACAGGCGCTTGTAGGAGGGTCGTAATGCATAGTCTACCCGCCACTACCACTAAGGTTTCATTCCATGGCTGAGTTCATTTATACGATGAAGAAGGCGCGTAAAGCGCACGGTGACAAGGTCATCCTTGATGATGTCACGATCATGTTTTATCCGGGCGCCAAGATCGGTGTTGTTGGTCCCAACGGTGCAGGTAAGTCCACCGTCCTACAGATCATGGCTGGATTACAGCAACCATCAAATGGTGAGGCTTACTTAACCCCTGGCTACACAGTTGGCATCTTGCTACAAGAGCCCCAACTTGATGAGACTAAAAATGTAATTGATAACGTGAAAGAGGGCGTGGCAGAAACTGTTGCAATGCTTGCACGTTTTGATGAGATTAGTGCCGAGATGGCAAACCCAGATGCTGATTACGACACTTTGTTAACTGAGATGGGTAATCTGCAAGAACAGCTTGATCACCGCAATGCCTGGGAGCTTGATTCACAGTTAGAACAAGCAATGGATGCACTTCGTTGCCCACCACCTGATGCTGATGTTTCTGTTTTATCTGGTGGAGAAAAGCGTCGCGTTGCTTTATGCAAACTTCTTTTGCAAGCACCAGATTTACTTCTACTTGATGAGCCAACAAACCACCTAGATGCTGAATCTGTTCTATGGCTTGAGCAGCATTTGAATAAGTATGTTGGCGCAGTAGTTGCGATTACGCACGATAGATACTTCTTGGACAACGTCGCACAATGGATTCTCGAACTCGACCGTGGTCGTGCCTATCCATATGAGGGTAACTACTCGACCTATCTAGAAACTAAGGCTGCTCGTTTAAAGGTTGAAGGACAAAAGGATGCAAAGCGTGCAAAGCGTTTGGCAGAAGAGCTTGATTGGGTTCGACAGAACGCAAAGGGGCGCCAAGCAAAATCAAAGGCACGCCTTGCACGGTATGAAGAAATGGCAGCTGAGGCTGACAAGATGCGCAAACTCGACTTTGAGGAGATTCAGATTCCACCTGGCCCACGTCTTGGAAACGTTGTGATTGAAGTTAATAATCTGACTAAGGGCTTTGGGGATCGCGTACTTATTGAAGATCTCTCATTTACTCTGCCACGAAATGGAATCGTTGGAATCATTGGACCTAACGGTGCCGGTAAAACAACGCTGTTTAAGACTTTAATGGGAATGGAAGAGCCAGATTCTGGCGCAGTAAAAATTGGTGAAACTGTAAAGATTTCATATGTTGATCAGAGCCGTGGCGGCATTGATCCTAAGAAGTCTTTGTGGGAAGTTGTTTCAGATGGTCAGGACTTTATAAAGGTCGGCCAAGTTGAAATGCCATCACGTGCTTACGTTTCCTGCTTTGGTTTCAAAGGCCCAGATCAACAAAAAGCTGCAGGGATATTATCTGGTGGTGAGCGTAACCGTTTGAACTTGGCGTTAACATTGAAGCAAGGTGGAAACCTATTGCTGCTGGATGAGCCAACAAATGATTTAGATGTTGAAACATTGGGATCACTTGAAAATGCGTTGTTAGAGTTTCCAGGATGCGCCGTAGTGATCTCTCACGATCGTTGGTTTCTTGACCGCGTTGCCACTCACATCTTGGCTTATGAAGGTGATGCTAAGTGGTTCTGGTTTGAAGGAAACTTTGAAAGTTATGAAGAAAATAAGTTAGAACGTTTAGGCGCAGAAGCGTCTCGCCCGCATCGCATGACCTATCGAAAGCTCACTCGCTAATGAGATTTCAATCCAAGCAGTATGTGCGTTGGGGCGATCTTGATGCCTTTGGTCATGTCAACAACGCGACCTACTTGGTCTATGCCCAAGAAGCTCGCTTTGCCTGGTCCAAGATGATTGAAATGGTTGTTGCTCGCGCAGAGGTGGATTTCCTTGCACCGATCTATGAGGGCGATATTTACCTTGATATCGAGATCTGGGTAAATAAGATTGGTACATCATCATTTGGCGTCACCTATGAAATGAAAAATGGAGATGAGCTTGTGGCAGTTGTTAAATCTGTGCAAGTTACCGTTTCTATGGAGACTAAAAAGTCGAGGCCCCTCAATGATGCGGAGCGCGACTTCCTTAACAAATATCTGGAGAGCTAAAGATGGCACAGCTAGCATCACGAGAAGAACGCCCATGGTGGAGAGACGCAGTTACCTACCAGATCTATCCACGCTCATTTGCTGATGCAAATGGTGACGGTATTGGCGATGTTGAAGGCATTCGTTCACGTCTTCCATATTTAAAGTCTCTAGGAATTGATGCAATTTGGATTTCTCCTTGGTATCCATCACCACAACACGATCATGGCTATGACGTCTCTGATTACATGGATATCGAACCTGCCTATGGAACATTGGCTCAAGCAGAGCAATTGATTAAAGAAACACATGACTTTGGAATTAAATTTATTGTTGACATTGTTCCTAACCACACATCAAGTGATCACAAGTGGTTTCAGCAGGCGTTAGCTGCAAAGCCAGGTTCACCAGAGCGCGATCGTTACATGTTCCGTGATGGCAAAGGTGCAAATGGAGATTTACCACCCAATAACTGGGAGGCAGTCTTTGGTGGACCGGCTTGGGAAAGAGTCATCGAGGCTGATGGCACACCAGGGCAGTGGTACTTGCACCTTTTTGCAATTGAGCAGCCAGATCTGAATTGGGAAAACCAAGAGGTAAGAGATCATCTAGAAGATGTTTTGAAGTTTTGGTTAGACCGTGGGGTTGATGGATTCCGCATCGATGTTGCGCATGGAATGATCAAAGAAGCAGGGCTACCTGATATTCGGATTGATCCAACAGCATCAATGCTTGGCACAGAACACAAGCCATTCTGGGATCAAGAAGGCGTGCATGATATTTACCGTTCATGGCGCAAGATTTTTGATTCCTACCCAGGAGATCGTATGGCAGTTGCTGAAGCATGGGTAAGCCCCGCCTCTCGCATTGCCCGATACGTGCGCCCAGATGAGCTACAGAACTCATTTAACTTTGAAATGCTCACAACGTTGTGGGATGCACAACAGATTCGTACAAAGATTGATAACTCAATTGAAGCCTTAGCTGAAGTTGGCGCACCTACTTCGTGGGTGTTCAACAACCACGATGTTGTTCGTTCAGTTGATCGCTTAGATCTTGGACTGACAAATCACGGTGACACAACTTTTTCTCGTCAAGGAGATCCAAAGAAACTCAACATCGCTCGCGGAACATTGCGTGCTCGTAGTGCAACTTTGATGACCCTTGCATTGCCTGGTGGAACATATCTGTATCAAGGCGAAGAGTTAGCGCTACCTGAAGTTCGCGATCTTCCAGAAGATCGTTTAACTGATCCACGGTGGAAGATGAGTGGGTTCCTAGATCGTGGTCGTGATGGTTGTCGCGTTCCACTACCTTGGTCAGCTGATCCAAAGGGTGGATTTGGCTTTTCATCAAATGATGCTTTGCAATTAAATGAAACATGGTTGCCGCAATCACCGTGGATGGGTAAGTACGCAGTTGATACCCAAGATGGTGTTGAAGGATCAACACTGACGATGTATCGCGAGGCACTTGCTATCCGTAAGGCCGAAGCAGGTCTTGGCGATGGCCCAATGGAATGGATTGAAGCGGGCAAGAACGTTGTTGCATTTGAGCGACCTGGAGATTTTGCCTGCTACATCAACTTTGGTGCACCAATTCAACTGCCAAGTAATAGCCAAATCTTGATTGCAAGTGGTCCAGTAACAGGTCACACATTGCCAACAGATACAGCTGTTTGGGTGCGTTTAATTCCATAATGACAAATACAGTGGTGCAGCACAGGGTCGTAAGGACCCTGGCAGCAGCGCAGGTTTTAAGTGGCGTTGGAGTTGCCGGAACTGTTGCTGCAGGCTCACTTCTTGTCTCATCGATCACTGATTCAGAGACATTAGCTGGGCTTGCCCAAACCAGTGCGGTCTTAGGTGCTGCAGCGTTAGCACTTCCTCTTGCCCGGCTTACAACTAAGGGCGGACGACGCTTAGCGTTATCAGTTGGGTATTTTTCTGGAGTTGTCGGATCGATATTGGCAATTCTTGGCGGATACCATCGAAATATAGTTTTAATGTTGATGGGAACATTTCTAGTGGGAGCAGCTTCTGCTGCCGGATATCAAGCTCGCTTTGCAGCCATTGATCTTGCATCTAATGAAACTAGAGCCAAACAACTCTCATTTGTTGTGTGGGGTTCCACGATTGGTGCTGTAGCAGGACCGAACTTAATGGAGCCAGCTGGAAACTTGGCAGAGTTTTTTGAATTACCGCCCCTTGTTGGACCATATTTGATTTCTGCAACCACCTTGGCTTTAGCTGGAGTTGTAATTACCATCTTCTTGCGACCAGATCCGTATTTACTAGCAAATAGAGATTCAACTACAAGTAAGCACAAGGGTTCTACCAAAAAGGCCCTGGCTCATATTCGCCACAATCCGAAGGCGCTGTTTGCAATTCTCTCCATTGCAATTGGCCATGTAGCGATGGTGTCAGTGATGGTGATGACACCAGTTCATATGGCACATGTTGATGTCTCTCTGAAAATTATTGGTTTTGTTATTAGTGTGCACGTTTTGGGTATGTATGCATTTTCACCATTAGTGGGATTAGTGAGTGATCGCCTGGGAAGAGTGCGCGTCATCCAAATCGGATTAGTTATTCTCTTGCTTTCAACAATTATCTCAGGCAAGGCAAAAGCAGAAGATGCCTACACATTAGGAGTTGGCTTGTTCTTGCTTGGATTGGGTTGGTCCTGCACCTTGATCGCTGGTTCCGCTTATCTCTCTGAAAGCGTTGAAACGCAGTTCCGTGCATCCTCGCAAGGTGCCAGTGACTTGGTGATGAACCTTTCGGGTGCTGGCGGGGGAGCAATCGCCGGAGTAATCATTGGCACGCTCAGTTACGGCTGGCTCTGCTTTGCTGCAGCCATTCCAGTCCTTGCATTAGGTGTGATGTCTTTCAAATTTAAATCGATGCCACAAACAAGTAATGACATTACCCTCCAGCCATGAGTAACTTCTATGAACAAGTTGGTGGGGAAAAATTCTTTGCAGATTTGGTCTCTCAGTTTTACGCTGTCGTTGCAACTGATCCAATCTTGCGGCCGATGTATCCAGAAAATGATTTACAAGGCGCGGCACAACGCTTGCAGTGGTTTCTAGAACAATATTGGGGTGGACCAGATACTTACCAAGAAAATAGAGGTCACCCACGGCTTCGTATGCGGCATGCACAGTTCCCGATTGATTCAAAGGCACGTGATGCCTGGTTGCAAGCGATGCGCACTGCAATTGATGGCGTAGAAATTAATGAAGAGCTAAAGACACAGTTGTGGAGCTATTGTGAGATGGCTGCTAACTCAATGGTGAATCAACCAGATTGAGATTGATTTCCTACCTTTAATATTTCACCATTGCGTAAATACCAGAGAGTTCCTTGGCCATCTCGAACTGTTGTCACACGAAGTCCAACTTTTTCTACTACGCCTTCGATTTCTAAAACATCAACTGAGTCACCAACACCATATTGATCTTCAATTAACATAAAGATTCCAGACAGAATGTCGCGCACCAGAGTTTGCGCACCAAGACCCACGGCAACTCCAACGATTCCAGCTGAGGCAATCAGAGGTCCAAGATCAAAACCAAATTCTCCAAGGGCCATAGCAACTGCAACAATCCAGGTTGCACTCTTTAAAGTGGCAGTTAGGACCCCGCCAATCGTGCTTGCCCGTTCTTTTTGCCTGGCAACAATGTTGCGCGGTCCAGGGACTAAATCGGCTGAGGCCAATTTATTCATTGCCTTGCTGATGGCACGTGAACCGAAAGTTTGAATCAATCCAGCTGCAACAAGGATGATCAAGATGCGCAGGGGAGTCCCAGCCATCCATTCGAGGAAGTTACGCAGGGAGTCGCTCATAATGACGAGACTTTATCCAAATCTTTACCTAAATACCGCTATGAAATACCCACGCGGTCGGGTGTTTTGGTGCAAGATTATGCAATCGGTGCCAGCCAGGCGCTAGATCGGGAGCGATATATGTCGCGCACACTTGTCTTAAATGCCACCTATGAGCCATTGGGTGTCATAACAGAACGTCGCGCGCTGATCCTTGTCTTAAATCACCGAGCTGTGATGGTTGAAGATTCTGGCGAAATTCTGCGATTTGCAGGTGGCCAAGTTTCACTGCCAGCAGTTGTGCGGCTTACAAAATTTGTTCGAATTCCTTATCGCCACTCAGTTCCGCTCTCTCGCCGTGCAATCTTTGCTCGAGATGGTGGTCGTTGTGTTTACTGCTCAGCGCCTGCAACATCTATTGACCATGTGATTCCTCGCAGTCGTGGTGGTGGGCATAATTGGGAAAACGTTGTTTCTGCCTGTCACAAGTGCAACCATGTTAAAGCTGACAAACACTTAAAAGAGCTGGGCTGGCGTTTGCGCACCTTGCCTCGTGAACCAGTGGGGGCGGCATGGAGAATTTTAGGAACAGGTCGCACAGATCACAGGTGGTTGCCGTACTTGCAGCCTTTTGGCGTGGCAGCGGCAACTGCATAAGTAAATTAGACTTACGCCATGACTATATTTGAAGGTCCAGTAACCTCGGCTCCAAGTTTATCTGTCCTAGAAACCGTGATTACCTTTTTTCTAATTCCAACAGCGATGTTTATTGTGATTTCAGTAATTGCTTATGCGCTGACTGCTCCAAAAAAGAGCAAGGCAGCATCTGTCATTACATCAATCGAGTAATTTCTCAAGGAGAATTACTTATCTAGTACCTGCACTTTAAGGGCACGGATTAATCCATCCTGTGACTCTTTAACCAGCTTTCGCAAGACCGCAGGAGAATCCTTTCCTGCACCATCTAGCCATGCGTTAGTTAGATCAACAGTTGATTGCTTGATAACCCATGATGGGTAGAAGCCCGTCACATACTTTGCTGCCGGTTCATAGGACTTTGATTCCCAGACTGAAATGAGATTATCGAAGTAAAGATTCACAAATGGTTCTAGCAGTGTGCCCTGGATTGGACGCTGGAAGCCAGCCACCAATGCTGTTCTAACAGAGGTAGCAACCTCTTCATTGAGTACCTTGTTAAATGCATATGCCTTTGCCTCATTATTTGGCATCGCCGCTAAACACGTCTCGTAAGCAAGGTTTCCTGTAGTTGTGTTGTCCTTAGCAAGTTCGGCATCTAGTTCGGCCTTTGTTGTTGCACCACGCTCGGTCAGAGCAATCAAGAAGTACCAGCGAAGATCTGCATCGACCTTTAGTCCTGGAGCACTTCCATTGAGAAGAGCACGGATGTTTGCAGTTTGGGCTTCGGTATGCGCATTAACTGCAAAGGCACGAGAAATCAAAAGTTGTAGATCACTAGCAGGGGCACAACTGTTTGTCAGTGCCCACAGGCCATCTGCTAACTTTTCACGGTAGGCATTGCGGTTTGCTTCCTTTGTGTAGGCCTCAACAGATGTGCCTAGTTGCGTAAGCACAATATTGACAATTGCATCATCAGTTTCGCCGGCAAGACCATTGAGTGCGATTTCGATGAAATCTGCAGATGAAATTTCAGCATCACGATGCATATCCCAGATTGCAGCCCAACATAATGAGCGAGCAAGAGCGTCATCAAATTTTCCAAGATGGGTTTTTAAGGTTGCAATTGAGCGATCATCAAAGCGCAACTTTGCGTAGGAAAGGTCACGATCGTTGATAAGCAGAAGATCTGCAACCTTTTCACCGGCAAGTTCGGCGACAACTGTTGATGCACCAACAACATCTAGTTCAACAGACTTGCGAAGCTTTAAGCTATCCCCACTGATGTCATAGAGACCAACGGCTAAGCGATGTGGGCGCAGTTCTTTAGATCCAACTGGAATCAATGGAGTTTCTTGAGAGATAGTGATGCCCTTATAGGTGTCACCATCAATCTCTAAAACAGGACGCAAAGTGTTCACACCGGCTGTTTGCAGCCATGTGTTTACCCATGGGGCTAGCTTGCGGCCACTTGCTGCTTCTAACTCGACCAGCAAGTCATCCAAGGTTGTGTTTCCCCACGCATGCTTTGCAAAGTACTTCTGAAGGGCAGTGATGAATTGTGGGCGTCCAACGTGAGCTACTAACTGGTGCAGAACCGATGCTCCCTTTGCATATGTGATTCCATCAAAGTTTGCATTAACCGCCTCCATATCAACCATGTCAGCGATAATTGGGTGGGTTGAAGAGAGTTGATCTTGGCGATAGGCCCAGTTTTTGCGGGCAGAGTTAAATTCTGACCACGCACCTTTAAAACGAGTTGCCTCTGATAGCGCTAAATATGAAGACCATTCAGCAAATGATTCATTGAGCCATAGATCATCCCACCAGGACATGGTGACCATGTCACCAAACCACATGTGTGCCATTTCGTGCAGGATTGTGTTGGCACGTGAGAGGTATGCCTTATCCGGCATGTGGCTGCGGAATACCAAAACATCTTCGCGAAATGTTACTGCGCCCGCGTTTTCCATCGCACCAAAGTTAAAGTCAACAACAGCAATTTGATCATACTTTTCAAATGGATATGCCAGGCCGAAAGTCTTTTCAAAGTATTCAAAGCCCTGCTTTGTGATTAAGAAAATATCTTCAGGGTCTAAGTACTGCATCATTGATTTGCGGCAGTAAATACCAAGTGGAATCTCCTTTTGACCCTTATACACATCATGAACATGTGAGTATGGACCTGCAACAAGACAATCCAAGTATGTGGTGATGCGGGGAGTGGTTGAGAACTTCCATTCCACTAGATCGCCCTTGGCAACCTTTGATTCAACCGGGTTGTTTGAAACAGCTTCCCAGTGACCAGGTGTTGTGACTGTTAATGAGAATGTTGCCTTGAGTGAAGGCTGATCAAAGCAAGGGAACATGTTACGAATATGCGCGGTCTCACCTTGTGAGTACAGATAGATCTCACCATCTGATGGATCAACAGAGCGTTGCAATCCTTCACCAGATTTTGAGTACTCAGCTTCAATTTCAATAACTAGAAGATTCTCTGCTGCAAGGTTGGTGATAAAAATAGATTCGCCATCAAAGTTACTTGTATCAACTGGTGCACCATTAAGAGTGGCACTGATTACTGAACGGCCAACTGCATCAATAAATGTTGAATAGCCAGGCTTATTGCATGTAAAGGAAACCTCAGACTTTGAATAAAAGGTCTCTTCGCCCTTTGTGACATCAAGGGTTACTACATAGCTATTTACATACAGATGGTCCGCACGATCTTTTGCTTCCGCACGGCTCAAATTTAGACCTGGCACTTGTTACTCCTTTGAGGGTTTTGTAGGTTCCAATCCAACCATGACAGAGTTACCCCATGGAACGCCCATCGGTACGCAGCTATAGCATTCGCGGATCTCGCATAACCGATGCCCAAAGACAGGCAAAGACAGCCCTGCAGGCCATACATGGAATTAAATTCAAGCAAGAGTTAATTGACCTTCAACAGATATTCCCCACCAGCCACTCAATCATTATGGAGATTGGTTTTGGAATGGGTGAGGCAACCGCCATCATCGCTAAGAATCATCCCAACAATGGCTATATCGCCGTTGATGTCCACCCACCTGGCATCGGCAAGTTATTGGCGCGCATAGTTGAAAACAATCTGACTAACCTAAAAGTAATTGAAGATGATGTGCATGTTGTTTTGCAGCACATGATCCCTGATGAATCACTTGATGGAATTCATTTGTACTTTCCAGATCCTTGGCCAAAGAAGAAACATAATAAGCGCCGCATAGTCAATGAGGGATTCTTACAGCTAATTCACCCGAAGATTAAAAATGGCGGCTTCATTCACATTGCAACTGATTGGGTTCCCTACGCTGAAAGCATCCAAGAAGTTTTTGCGGCTTCCACATTGTTTGCTGGGGGAGTAATTGATAAACCAGAATGGCGTCCTGTAACTCGTTTTGAAGGACAAGGTATTGATAAAGATCATGCCGTTAAAGACATGTTATATAAGAAGGCTTAAAGCGAACCCTCATATTTAGATATCTTGCTAATTCTGCGCACATGACGCTCATCATCTGAAAATGGTGTCTCAACGAAGGCATCAATGATTGCCTTGCATTCTTCAATGGAATGCATCCGCCCGCCGATTCCAACAACATTGGCATTGTTGTGATCTCGTGCAAGCTTTGCTGTTTCCACGCTCCAGGCAAGTGCTGCTCGCACCCCTTTGACTTTGTTGGCAGCGATTTGCTCACCATTTCCTGAACCACCTAAAACAATACCGAGGGATGCTGGATCTGCAGCAGTTGCAACGGCTGCGGGAATACAAAAGTCTGGGTAATCATCAACTGCGTCATATTCATGGGGGCCGTGATCTGTTACATCGTGGCCTTTTCCTTGCAGATACTCAACAAGTGCGGCCTTTAGTTCTAGACCTGCATGATCACTACCGATATGGATGCGCATGTGAGCATCTTGCCATGAGCAAAGAAAAACCCGCCAAGTGATTGCTCACGTGGCGGGTTTTTCCAGTCCCTTAGGAAGAAAGAGTTACGTTATGAACGTGGCCCCTTAGGACCTTTGTGACCCTTAGGACCTTTGTCGCCCTTTGGACCCATTGCCTTACCGCCAACAGCATTTACATGTTCTGTAACGTGGGCAGTTAGTTCAGACTTCTTTGCTGCTGCTTGAACCGCAGTCATTGTGCCAGCGCTTACGCGAGCATCAATTTCCTTAGTCTTGAGAGCAACCATTGCTGCGATTAAGGCATCTTTCTTTGCACCTGCGATTGCACCAAGTGATTCTCCAGCTGCAAGACGTGTCTTGATTGTTGCTGCATCAACACCGATTGTTGTTGCAACCAATGCTTCCATTGCCGCATGACGTGCATCATGTGCTGCTTTATTAGCTGCGCGATTTGCATCATGTTCGGCTGACTTTGCAACTCCCTTTGGAGCTCCCTTGTCATGTGCTGAAGCGACTCCGATTGAACCAAGTGATAGTGCTGCAACAGTTATTGCAACGGCTGCCATTCTTTTCTTTGATGACATTTGCATGTCCCTTCGTTAGTCGTGAATGTCATTGACCCCTCGTCAACCACTACCTGTAATCAACAGGTTCATGCTGAGGAAGATAGCAATTGAACCTGAAAATGCCCTCAGAGAAATAAGGCGTTTCCCGTAGGGGATCCCTCGCACCCACGCGCAAAAGCACTTAGGAACTCCCTATTCGCCCACCATTTTCACAGGTTCAGACTTGAAACCCCAAGAGAAAAAGGTGTCCCATGAAAGGCAGCAAATCCCTAATAGCAATAACTATCGCAGCATCACTCGTGATATTTCCGTCAGCTATTGCTGCACCAAAGTCAACAGTAAAAGCAGCAGGCCGCGTGACAACAATTGTTAACACAATTCTAAATGGTGTTGGCGTTCCATCTAAAACCGTAGGTATCAATGGCGATTTCTATATCGACACAAAGAATTTAACTTTGTATGGACCAAAGATCAAAGGTGCTTGGAAGTTAGGAACTTCTCTCAAACAAGCTGACACAAAGTCAATTTCAACAGTTACTGGTGATGTAGGCGCAGCTGGTGACAAAGGTGCACAAGGAGAAAAAGGAGATAAGGGCGCAACTGGAAGTACTGGAGCAACAGGTTCTGCAGGATTACCGGGTGCTGCTGGTGCAGCTGGTGCTAAAGGAAATGATGGCGCAAACGGATCGAGTGGTGCAACAGGTCCAGCTGGTACACAAGGTGCGGCAGGTGCGAGTGGAACTGCAGGTGCAAGTGGTGCACAGGGTGCACAAGGAATAAAAGGTGATGCAGGTGTTGCAGGAGCTGTCGGTGCACAAGGGGTGCAAGGGGTTAAAGGTGATGTTGGTAATGCGGGTGTTGCAGGGATTAGCGTGGGTAATCAGTCCACAATCACTTTTGACGGTCCGCTTACAGGAACGGCGGGTAGTACAAAATCATCCGCTGCATTTGGAACTTTTCTGGCAGGGAAAAACTATGTCCTGCGAATATTGATTTCGACTTACGATATGAACCAGAGTATTTCCAACTACGGTTTGGGTTTTGCGATCGCTACCACCGCTGGTACTTCAAGCGTGAGCACCAGTTATTTAGTAATGAATGGCTCTCAATATTCAGCGGGTAATCGAATTTACATTTCCGTTGTTGCTGACATAGTTTTGAATGGAACTTCTAACGCGGAGCCATATTCATTGGTGGTCACGCTAACTTCGGGTGCAAATGGTGGAGCGAGCATTTCGGCGAGTGGGACCTTTACGAAAATTGAGGTCGGATCCATCGGGTAAACAAACTGGAGCGGGTGACCGGGATCGAACCGGCATGGCCAGCTTGGAAGGCTGGGGCTCTACCATTGAGCTACACCCGCAGGTGTCTAGGGGCTAAAGGTACTGGGTCGGTAATCAGAGTACGAAATCTGGTTTAGACTCTCGCTTTGCGCCTCGGGGCGTAGCGTAGTGGCTAGCGCGCCTGCTTTGGGAGCAGGAGATCGGGAGTTCGAATCTCCCCGCCCCGACCAGTTCGTCTCGGTTCTTCTTCAATCCCTATAGGAGCAATTTGTGAAAAGTTCACTCGAAGTACTTTCTCCAACTCGCGTACGTCTAGATGTTGAAGTTGCTTACTCTGAGCTTGAAACGCATGTAGCTAACGCTTATAAGAAGGTTGCTGCGCAGGTAAACATTCCTGGATTCCGTAAGGGAAAAATTCCTGCAGCAATGATCGATCAGCGTGTGGGTCGTGGGGCAGTAATCGATGAAGCAATCAACACAGCTCTTCCAATTTTTTATGGTCAAGCAGCGCGTGAGCACACCGTTGCCGTAATCGGTCGCCCAGAAGTAGATGTGAAAGAGTTTGTAGATAACGAGAAGCTTGTTTTCTCCGTCGAAGTAGATGTTCGCCCAGAAGTTGTTTTGCCAGATTTTTCTAAGATCACAATCGAAGTTGATGATGTGGCAGTTGCCGATGCAGATGTTGATGAACAGATCGAATCATTGCGCACACGTTTTGGAACGCTCACAACTGTTGAACGCGAAGTTAAGAATGGTGATTTCACTACTCTTGATATGACTGCCTTTATTGATGGTGCTGAAGTTGATGGCGGACAAGCTAACGACATCTCATATGAAGTTGGATCAGACAAGATGATTGATGGTCTTGATGAAGTCTTGATCGGCATGAAGGCTGATGATGTTAAAACTTTTGAAACTCAGCTTGTTGGTCAGCAAGAGGGTGAAAAGGGTGAAGTGAAGGTAACTGTTAAGGCAGTTAAGGAACGCGAGCTTCCACCAGTTGATGATGCATTTGCAAAGCTGGCATCTGAATTCGACACACTTGCAGAGTTAAAGACAGATTTTGTGGCACGCCTTGAGCGCGTGAAGAAGATGGAACAAGGCGCACAGGCACGCGATCGTCTAGTAGAAAAATTGCTGGCTGATAATGAGATTCCGGTCCCAGATAATCTGGTTGAACTAGAAGTAAATGACCACCTAGAGGGCGAGGGGCGGTTGGAAGATGCCGAGCACCGCGCAGAAGTTGATGGCCAGGTTCGCTCATCTTTGAAATCTGATTTCCTATTAGACGCAATCGTTGCCGCCGAAGATGTTCAGGTAACTGAGATTGAGTTAACTGAGTACCTAGTTCGCACATCTCAGCGCTATGGCATGGCACCACAGCAGTTTGCCGAAGAGCTACAAAAGGCTGGGCAGATTCAGCAGTTGGTAGCCGAGGTAACACGCGCGAAGGCGTTGGCATCAGTTCTGGGTCGAATCACCGTTAAGGATGCTTCAGGCAATCTCATTGACCTCGAAGCGCTCGCCCCAAAGGCAAACCCTGCAGATCTAGTCGAAGAGGCTTAATTCCGCTCTCTGCGCTCTGCCTACAGCGAACACAGGTCTGTTCACGCATGTATTTTCGATAATCGGGAAGCATTTAGCCTGCTTAATTGTTAAGGTCACTACAGGTAAAAATACAGGAGGCAATTGACGTGGACACAGATAGCAAGATGAAGGACCAGATTTACAACCGCCTGCTTGAAGAGCGGATTGTTTTCTTGTCAGGTGAAGTCCGCGATGACATGGCCAACATGGTGTGCGCACAGTTACTCCTTCTCTCATCACTTGATGCCAAGAAAGATATTTTCTTGTACGTGAACTCACCAGGTGGATCTGTAACTGCAGGTATGGCTATCTATGACACCATGCAGTTAATCCCAAATGATGTTGCGACTGTTACCTTCGGAATGGCTGCATCAATGGGTCAGTTCCTTCTAACATCAGGTGCTAAAGGCAAGCGCTATGCAACAAAGAGCTCTCGTATTTTGATGCACCAACCACTTGGTGGAATTGGTGGAACTGCAATTGACATTCGCATTCAGGCTGAACAGATGGCTATTACAAAGCAGACTCTTTCAGAGTTGAATGCTTTGCACACTGGTCAATCTCTAGAAAAGATCCTGGCAGACTCAGATCGTGACAATTGGTTTAGTGCAAGTGATGCAAAAGATTATGGCTTTGTTGATCATGTAGTAACTTCACTGGGACAAATCACTGGAGGAAAGGCGTAATGACTATTCAAGAGATTAATTCACGCTACGTTCTTCCAACTGTTGAGGAAAAGACTGCTTATGGATACAAGCGTCAAGATCCATACACAAAGTTATTTGAAGAGCGCATTATTTTCTTAGGCCAGCCAATCGATGACACAGTTGCAAACGATGTTATGGCACAGCTTTTGACTTTGGAATCTATGGATCCAGATCGTGACATCATGATCTACATCAACTCACCTGGTGGATCCTTTACCGCACTAACAGCAATTTATGACACCATGCAGTTTGTTCGCCCAGATATCAGCACAATTTGCTTGGGCCAAGCAGCATCTGCAGCAGCGGTGATTCTTGCTGGTGGTGCAAAAGGAAAGCGTTACGCACTAGAACATTCACGCATCTTGATCCACCAACCATCATCTGAAGGTGGTGGACAGGCATCTGATATCGAGATTCAAGCACGCGAAATAGATCGAATCACCCGCATGCAAGAAGACTTGTTATCACGCCATGTGGTGAAGTCATCTGAGGAGATTCGCAAGGACATCGAGCGCGACAAGATTCTTACAGCAGCTGAAGCTGTTGAATACGGAATCATTGATCAAGTACTTGCATCACGAAAGGCAAAGAAGTAACTCTTCTTTACAACTAATTGAAACTATTTGAGCCGGGTTCCCTTTGGTCATATAAGGGATACCGGCTCTTTTGGTTTTCAAACACCATTTTTGTATTAGGTGCATCGGCATTTCCTATTGCACTTGCTGTCACAGTTCTTGATGCTGGAGGAACGGCAACTTCTCTAGGATTGATTCTTGGAGCACGAATTTTATCGGGTGTAGTTTTTGCACCATTTGCAGGTGTGTGGGCCGATCGATTGCCACGCAAAAATGTCATGATTGGTGCGGATTTGTTTAGATCCGCACTTGTCGTCACAATGATTTTTGTATCAGCTCCATCAATGCCACATATTCTCTTAGGCTTAGCTGTTTTCTTCATGGGTGTGGGTGATGCATTTGGTGCAGCAGCAGCTGGAGCAATAATCCCAAGTCTTGTTCCCGATGAAAAACTTCCGGCAGCAAATGTTGCACGCAATATTGTTACTAAAGGGGCATCTATTGTGGGCCCAGGAATTGGTGGCGCATCTGTCCTTTTAGTTGGTGCCAGATTTACTTTCATCTTTACTGCTTTTGCTTTTGCATTAGGAACATATTTCCTATCCAAAATTCAAGAAGATATCAATGGTGATAAGCGAGAGCAAGAGCCGTTTTTTGTGGAGCTCCGCGAAGGTTTGCGAACTGTTAGAGATATTCCATGGATTGGTGCCATGATCCTGATGGTCTCAGTTCAATTAATGGTAGTTATTGCAGCTGAAACAGTTCTGTTGCCAGTGATTAGCCGTCGTGAGTTTGACTCAACTACTCCATTTGCAATGGCAGCGGTCGCTTTTTCAGTCGGCAGTATTATCTCGGCGCTGATCTGCGTAAAAGTAAAAGTCAAACATGAAGGCTATGTATCAATCTTTGTGTGGATGTTTATCGTCATCGCTCCACTTGCCTTGGCATTTCCTGTTTCCGAAACCTTTCTAGTGGCCGCTTATCTACTTGCAGGATTCTCCGTTGGGCCATGGGAGGCATGGTGGTCTTCTGCGGTGCAGCGAGAAGTGCCACAGCATCTACAAGGTCGTGTGTTTTCAATTGACCACATGGGATCTGCAGGTTTGATGCCAATTGGTATGGCGTTAATTGGCCCAGCTATTGCATTCTTTGGTGAAAAAGAGTTACTCATCGGTGCATCAATTTTTCATGTGCTCATTAGTTTTGTGATTCTGCGGGTGCCTGGGGTAAAGGATATGAAAATGCCTGCCAATTATTCTCACGGCGAACACAAGTAAGCGTAAAAACCGCAGCGTAGATGCGCTTAAGAACGTAAAATTCAGGCATGACAAGAATCGGTGAAACAAGCGATCTGCTCAAGTGTTCCTTTTGCGGTAAAACTCAGAAGCAGGTTAAAAAGCTCATTGCCGGTCCTGGTGTTTACATCTGCGATGAATGTATTGCACTATGTAACGAGATCATTGTTGAAGAACTCAGCGAAGCCACATCCCTTGGTTTGGCAGAGCTTCCAAAGCCACAGGCAATCTTTGAATTTCTAGATCAGTATGTAATTGGCCAAGATCGAGCAAAGAAGTCTTTATCTGTCGCCGTATATAACCATTACAAGCGCGTGCAGAGCGGTGAGTCAAAAGGTGAAGGCGCAATTGAGTTAGCAAAGTCAAACATTTTGATGCTGGGACCAACTGGTTGCGGTAAGACTCTTATGGCCCAAACTTTAGCTCGCATGCTCAACGTTCCATTTGCAATTGCAGATGCAACTGCATTGACTGAGGCAGGCTATGTCGGCGAAGATGTTGAAAACATCTTGCTTAAGCTTTTGCAAGCCGCAGATTATGATGTCAAAAAAGCTGAAACGGGAATCATCTACATTGATGAGATCGATAAGGTTGCACGCAAATCTGAAAATCCATCAATCACCCGAGATGTTTCAGGTGAAGGTGTCCAGCAAGCGTTATTGAAAATTCTTGAAGGAACAGTTGCATCTGTGCCACCACAGGGTGGTCGCAAGCATCCACATCAAGAGTTTATTCAAATCGACACAACCAACGTTTTATTCATTGTTGGTGGTGCGTTCTCAGGTCTTGAAAAGATTATTGAAAGTCGTATCGGTAAATCAGGCGTTGGTTTTAACGCAACTTTGCAGGATGCATCAGATAAGAACCGCAAAGATATCTTCGCTGATGTAATGCCGGAAGATTTATTGAAGTTTGGAATGATTCCTGAATTCATTGGCCGTCTGCCGGTTTTAACTAGCGTTGAAAACCTTGATAAGCCTGCCTTGATGCAGATCCTGACAGAGCCAAAGAATGCGCTCGTTAAGCAGTACCAGCGTCTATTTGATCTAGATCATGTTGAACTTGAATTTGATGAAGAAGCTTTACTGGCAATTGCAGATCTTGCACAGGAACGCGGAACAGGTGCGCGTGGACTTCGTGCAATTATGGAATCTGTGCTGCTGTCAGTGATGTATGACGTTCCAAGCCGGACGGATATCGGAAAGGTGATTATCACCAAGGAATGCATCACATCTGGTGGAGCGCCAACTTTGGTAAATCACACAGGACCAAAGCGCTCTCGAACACCAAAAGGTACTGAGGAGAAGAGCGCATAATCTAGACTGCGCACTATGTCTTCAAGCCGCGAACTAGCCTCAACCTTCTCACCAAACGAGATTGAGGCTGCGCTGTATCAAAAGTGGATGAAGTCCGGATATTTCACAGCCGATGCATCTTCTAGCAAGCCAGCTTTTTCAATAGTTTTACCTCCACCAAATGTCACCGGCGTTTTACATATTGGCCACGCACTAGATCAAACTTTGCAAGATTGTCTAACGCGCATGAAGCGCATGCAAGGCTTTGAAGTCTTGTGGTTACCTGGCATGGACCATGCAGGCATTGCAACTCAAAACGTTGTTGAAAAACAATTAGCAGCCAGCGGAAAGTCACGTCATGATCTTGGTCGCGAAGAGTTTGTTAAGAAAGTTTGGGAATGGAAAGAAGAATCAGGCGGTGCGATTCTTGAACAGATGAAGCGTTTGGGATCATCTGTTGACTGGTCTCGTGAACGTTTTACAATGGATGAAGGAATGTCCAAGGCAGTTGTTGCGATCTTTAAGCGGATGTATGACGCAGGACTTATTTATCGTGCTGAAAGAATTATTAATTGGTGCCCAAGGTGTTTGACAGCCTTGTCAGATATTGAAGTTGAGCATCAAGATGATGCAGGTGAATTCGTTCAGATTCGCTATGGCGAGGGTGAGCAAAGCATCGTGATTGCAACTACCCGAGCTGAAACAATGTTGGGAGACGGCGCAGTTGCCGTGCACCCAGATGATCCTCGATACAAACACATGATCGGTTCTGAAGTTTTACTGCCTTTAGTTAACCGAATGATTCCGATTATTGCTGATGAATTAGTTGATCCTGACTTTGGAACAGGCGCAGTAAAAGTGACTGCAGCACATGATCCAAATGACTTTGAGATGGCGATGCGCCACAACGTTCCGTTTGTTGTGATCATGAACGAACACGCCGTAATGGATGGAACTGGCACAGAGTTTGATGGCATGGATCGTTTTGATGCTCGCGTAGCCGTAGTTGCAAGGTTAAAGGAAATGGGCCGAGTTGTTGCTGAAAAGCGTCCATACATGCACGCAGTTGGACATTGTTCTCGTTGCGATACAACCGTTGAGCCACGTTTATCAAAGCAGTGGTTTGTAAATGTCGCACCTATGGCAAAGGCAGCTGCCGATGCTGTTAGAAGTGGTGAGGTAACAATTGAACCTGAAGCACTCGCTCCTCGTTACTTTGAGTGGGTCGACAACATGCACGACTGGTGTATTTCGCGTCAGTTGTGGTGGGGTCACAGAATTCCTGTTTGGTATGGACCAAATGGTGAAGTACAAGTTGTAGGTCCTGATGAGACCGCACCTGCTGGTTGGACACAGGATCCAGATGTATTAGATACCTGGTTCTCCTCTGGTCAATGGGCATTTTCAACATTTGGTTGGCCAGAAAAGTCAGCAGATCTTGCAAAGTTCTATCCGACATCTGTCCTTGTTACAGGATATGACATCTTGTTCTTCTGGGTTGTGCGCATGATGATGATGTCAACATTTGCAATGGATGGTGTTGCACCATTTAAGACAATCATGTTGCACGGTTTGGTACGCGATCAATTTGGTAAGAAGATGTCCAAGAGTCGTGGAAATGTTGTGGATCCAATTGAATTCATGGATAAGTACGGCGCAGATGCGCTGCGCTTTACCTTGGCACGCGGTGCCAATCCAGGCACAGACCAAGCACTTGCCGAAGACTGGATCGGTGGATCACGTAACTTTGCAACTAAGTTATGGAATGCAACTCGCTTTGCAATGATGAATGGTGCAACAGTTGCTGGTGAACTCCCACCTGTTGATTCCTTGAATGCAATCGACAAGTGGATTCTTAGCCGTCTTTCAGAAACCGTTCAAGAAGCAACAGATCTCTTGGAAAAGTACGAATTCGCTCGGGCATGCGAGTTGATGTATCACTTCGCATGGGATGACCTGTGTGACTGGTACCTAGAACTTTCTAAAGAAGCCTTTGCTTCAGGTAATGCTGAATCAAGTAAGCGAGTATTGGGATATGTACTCGATCAACTATTCCGTTTAATGCATCCAGTTATGCCTTTTATTACAGAGCAGATGTGGACCACGCTGACCGGGGGAGAGTCCTTAGTGATTGCGCAATGGCCACAAGCCCATGCTGCTCACATTGATAAAAAGGCAGAAAAGCTAGTTTCTGAGCTGCAAGAGATCATCACTGAGGTGCGCCGCTTCCGTAATGATCAAGGCATTAAAACTTCACTCAAGATTCCTGGCCGTATTCTGGCAACAGGTGAAATTGCACAATATGCATCAGCGGTGGCATTTGTAGTTCGAATGGAGCTTGGGGACATAACGCCGAGTGCAAAATGTGAAGCAGCAGGAGTCGCTATTGAATTTGATTTAACAGGTTCAATTGATGTGGCAGCAGAGCGCGCTCGACTTGAAAAGGACCTTGCTACTGCCCAAAAGGACAAGCAAACTGCTGAAGTGAAGTTGAATAACCAAGGTTTCATGGCTAAAGCACCAGCGGAAGTTGTTGTTGAAATTCGCGAGCGACTTGAAAAGACAACTGCAGATATCGAACGTGTATCTGCCGCATTAGCAGCATTGCCACAATCATGATGATTTCACCAGATGATCAAGAAAGAGTTGATGCCATTGAGCAGGCATTACTTGCACGTTGGCCTGAAACACGTATTGCGCCAACTACAGAACGCATTGCTGCACTGGTAGATCTTTTAGGATCTCCTCAATTGACGTATCCAACGATTCACATCGGTGGAACAAATGGCAAAACAACAACAACACGAATGATTGATTCTTTGCTATTTGCACATGGACTTCGCACAGGGCGCTTTACGAGTCCGCACCTTGAAACCTATCGGGAGCGCATTGCAATTAACGGTGAGCCAATTGATCCTAAGGAATTAATCTTTTCCTATAACGATATTGCTGCCTACCTAGATTTAGTCGACACAAAATTCGAGCATCCCATTTCATTCTTTGAGGCAATCACTGCATTAGCTTTTGCGGCGTTCGCAGAGCACCCAGTTGATGTGGGAGTAATTGAAGTTGGTATGGGCGGACAATGGGATGCAACCAATGTTGTCGATGCTGATGTTTCAGTAATCATGCCTATCGGTTTTGATCATATGGAGTACCTGGGTAACACTTTGCATGAGATTGCCTCCACTAAAGCAGGAATTATCAAAGAGGGCGGTTTTGTAGTCCTAGCCCAGCAAGAGCACGAGGCAGCAAAAGAGTTAATCCGAAAGGCTGCTGAGGTAGGCGCAGATGTTGTTCGAGAAGGCATTGAATACTCAGTTGCTTCACGCGCAGTTGCTGTCGGAGGACAACTACTAACTATTCAAGGTATTCACGATACTTACGATGAAATCTTCCTGCCACTACATGGTCGTCACCAAGCAGCAAATGCCGCATCAGCACTGGTTGCAGTGGAAGCCTTCTTTGGAGATCAACCCCTAGATATTGACGCAGTTCGTGCTGGCTTTGCCGCTGTCACATCACCTGGACGATGCGAGATTGTTCATCGTGAACCAACTGTCATTCTAGATGCCGCACACAACCCACATGGCGCAAAAGCGCTAGCTGACACCTTGCTCAATGAATTCAACTTTGATGAAATTATTGCTGTTGTCGGTGTATTTGGGGATAAAGATGCCACTGGAATATTTCAAGAACTAGAACAGATCGTTGACCATGTCATTGTCACCCAAAGCTCGTCTTCAAGAGCAATGCCATCTTCTGAATTGGAAAAGATTGCCTCAAAGATTTTTGGAGCTGATCGTGTCTTTGAAGTTTCAGATTTAGCTACAGCCTTAGATAGAGCGGTTGGAGATGCTGTGAGACCGTTGAGTGAAGACACAGTTGGAATAATTGTTACCGGTTCTGTCGTCACAGTTGGCGAAGCACGGACATATCTGCGGAAGAAGTTTTCTCAATGAAAATTCTCGGAGCATCAGTTTTGATTGCTGAAAGCATGACCATGGGTTTTGCAATCCTTATTGCAATGAAAGACCAATCCCAGGCCGCAATCATTTATGGCTGCGTGGTTTCATTCTTGTTATTTGTGGCTGCAGCTCTTGTGCGCCGGCCTGGAGGATTTGTATTTGGATCATTGATGCAAATTGCGATGATTGCCTTCGGTTTCATCGAGCCCTCCTTCTTCATAATCGGGGTGGTCCTGATTGGTCTTTGGGTGGCAGCCATCATTGTGGGCCGTAAGGGTGAGGCTGCTCGCGCTGCCTTGCTGGCTGCAGCGCCTAAAAAACCCTAATAGACTAAGCGGGTGAGTTCAGAAAAGACACTTATCCTCGTTAAGCCCGATGGCGTTGCCCGCGGTTTAGTTGGCGAGGTTATTTCGCGTATCGAAAGTAAAGGATATGCAATTGATTCTCTACGCATGCTTCAAGCTGATCGCGCATTATTAGAACAACATTATGCAGAACATATTGGTAAGCCATTTTATGAACCACTAGTTGAGTTCATGATGTCAGGACCAATTGTTGCGATCGTTGCATCTGGCAATCGCGTCATCGAAGGCTTCCGTTCTTTAGCTGGGGTAACAGATCCAACAGTTGCTGCTCCCGGAACTATTCGTGGAGATCTAGCTCGTGATCAAGGAACCAAAGTTGTGCAAAATATTGTTCATGGCTCTGATTCACCAGAATCTGCAGCTCGTGAAATTCAGATTTTTTTCCCAAAGAGTTAATTCCCCGCACAAAAAAGTACAAGGAGTAAAAATGTCAGCAGGAAGCAGAATGTCCTTTATCGGTCGTGATATGGCCGTTGACTTAGGCACAGCAAACACACTTGTATATGTGCGCGGACGTGGCATTGTTCTGAACGAACCTTCGGTAGTTGCCGTCAATCAAGACACTGGCGGCATTCTTGCCGTTGGACTTGAAGCCAAGAAGATGATTGGTCGTACTCCAGGTAACATAGTTGCAATTCGACCTTTGAAAGATGGCGTTATCGCAGACTTTGATACAACAGAGCGCATGCTTCGTTACTTCATCCAAAAGGTGCACCGTCGTCGTTACTTGGCTAAGCCTCGTATCGTTGTGTGTGTTCCTTCAGGTATTACTGGTGTTGAACAGCGCGCGGTTAAGGATGCTGGTTATGCAGCAGGTGCACGTAAGGTTTACATCATTGAAGAGCCAATGGCTGCAGCAATTGGTGCGGGTCTGCCAATCCATGAGCCAACAGGTAACATGGTCGTAGATATTGGTGGCGGAACAACTGAAGTCGCCGTTATTTCATTGGGCGGAATTGTTACCTCACTATCTATTCGCGTGGGTGGCGACGAGCTTGATCAATCGATTATCAACTGGGTTAAGCGCGAATTCTCACTACTTCTAGGTGAGCGCACAGCAGAAGAGATCAAGATGGCGATTGGATCTGCTTATCCACTAGCTGGAGAAAATGATGCTGAGATTCGCGGTCGCGATTTAGCAACAGGACTTCCAAAGACAATTGTTGTTTCAGCTGCAGAAATTCGCAAAGCACTGGAAGAGCCAGTTAATCAAATCATTAATGCTGTTAAGAGCACACTTGATAAGACACCACCTGAGCTTGCTTCAGATCTAATGGATCGCGGCATTGTTCTAACTGGTGGAGGAGCACTTCTCAAGGGACTTGATGAGCGCCTTCGCAAAGAAACTGGAATGCCAATTCACATTGCAGAGCGTCCATTGGATGCTGTTGCAGAGGGTTCCGGAAAATGCATCGAAGAGTTTGAAGCTCTTGAAAAGGTTCTAATCTCCGAGCCTCGTCGATAAGGTTTTTCGTTAATGCGTAACGGAGGACGCGCACGTTTGTTGCTAGTGATTTTAATGGTCACTTCGCTGTTCCTCATTACTTTGGATCTTCGAGGTGTAAAAGTAATCGATAGCTTCAAACAAGGCTCGCAAACGATTATGTCACCGTTTCAACGTGCGGGTAGTGCAGTCTTAACGCCAGTTAAGAACTTCTTCTCTGATGTTACGCATCTAGGTCGCACTCGCAATCAGATCGAAGAACTTGAAGCTGAGAATGCAAACTTAAAATCAGAACTGATAAATCGCAAAAATGCAGATGCACAACTAGAACAACTCAAGGATATTTTAGATCTAGCAGGAACTGGCGGTTACAAGATTGTCAACGCTAAAGTAATTAGCCATGGATCCAGTCAATCCTTTTCGCAGACTGTCACAATTGATATAGGAAGTAACGCTGGAATCAAGAAAAATATGACTGTTTTGTCTCAATATGGGATTGCTGGTGTTGTGAAAGATGTGTATCCAACAACGGCATTGATTCAACTAGCAAGTGATCCAGGTTTTAGAATTGGTGCACGCATTGCAGGCACGCAACAGATTGGCATCCTGACAGGGCGTGGAACTAGTTCTGCGAGCCTACAATTGCTAGATAATTCAACGACAGTAAAAGAGGGTGACATTCTGCTTTCTCGGGGAAGCATCGCTAATCGCCCTTTTGTTCCAGGAGTTCCATTGGGTTATGTGACAAGTGTTGATAATTCAGCAGGAGCTGTGGCGCAGTCAGCAACTATTCGTTACTACACAAACTTTTCCGGACTCGGAGTTGTTGCAGTTGTAGTCAGTGGCTCAGGATCTAATCCAGGAGATGCTTTAGTTCCAGCAAAACCCCGCGTTACACCTCTTCCAACAGTGACGGTTTATGTAACACCATCACCATCACCGACTAAGTAGCCACCATGCTCACTCGTCAAATTTCAATCGCTGCTCCTATCTTCTTTATCATTTACATCATTCAAGAAGCAGTTATCACGCAATTTCGCTTACCTGGGGGCGGCTTTTCTATTTTGCTCATCTTCGCTCTCACGTGGGCAGTTCTTAGCGAAACTGAAGTTGCAGCGGTCATTGGCTTTTCAGCTGGTTTCTTAATGGACTTATCTCAGACAGCAGCTGGCCCATTTGGTCAGTGGACTTTGATCATGCTGATGGCGGGATATGCGATTTCTTATATGGGCTATGGCGATGACAATGTGCGAGCAAATGCACTCGGCATTATCTTCTTTGTTGTTATTGCCAATCTCGTCGTTGAAATCGCCTATGTGGCAAGTGGGGCACTCTTAGGAGTTTCCTCAGGTTCATTTACCCAGATCCTAATTACTTTGTTAGGAATGAGTGTGTGGGCGTTACTAGTTTCACCAATGCTCTTGCCGACTTTTACGCGATTGCACGCAATGGTTTTTGATTCACGGTCCTCGTTATGAACAATAAGTCACGTCTTTCGCTTTTGGTAGTGCAGATTCTTATTGTTTCTTTAATGATGGCATTGTTAGGGCGTTTGTTTTATTTGCAGATTGCTGCAGGGCCAAAATACCGTGATGCCGCACTTAGTATTCAAAGCCGAGATGTTGTGACACCAGCCACGCGCGGCTTAATTGTTGATGGGTATGGAGTGCCATTGGCAATGAATAAGGCTGGCCTGGCAATCACTATCGATCGCATTGCAATTGATAAGTTAGATGACAAAGGCGTTGGTGTTATGAAGCGCTTGGCGGAGTTACTTGACCTTAAGTATGAAGATGTTTATCAGAACACCCGACTGTGCGGTGAACTACCCAAGGGACAGAAAGCTGGATGTTGGCAAGGCTCGAGATACCAGCCAATTCCAATTACAAAATCTGC
The DNA here is from genome assembly GCA_044233285.1 of Candidatus Planktophila sp. Lineage (GTDB taxonomy): Bacteria > Actinomycetota > Actinomycetes > Nanopelagicales > Nanopelagicaceae > Planktophila. Next base: position 34,029 of record JBIIKH010000006.1, read on the forward strand.
TGACCCGGATACTGCACTGCAAATAGTTGAGCGCTCAGATGCTTTCCCTGGTGTTGATGCACAACCAGTTGCAATTCGAAATTATCCAAGTTACCTAAGTGTTAATGCTGCCCATGTGTTGGGTTATGTTGGCCCGCTCACAGAGTCAGATTTATCTGGGGCAAATGGTCAGCAGTATTTCCGGAGTGAGAGTATTGGTAAGACTGGGCTTGAGATTCAATACGACTCTTTCTTGCGCGGAGAACCCGGCATACGCACAGTAATTGTTGATCGCAAAGAATCAATTACCAGCGAAAGCCAAAATACAAAGCCAGTGGCAGGTGATCATCTAGTTACAAGTTTAGATATTCGATTGCAGGCTGCAACAGAAAAAGCACTTAAGGATGCCGTTTTGCGTGGTCGCGCCAATGGATACACCTCTGATTCAGGGGCAGCAATAGTTATGGATGTTAAGACAGGTCGGATTTTGGCTCTTGCTTCATATCCAACCTATGACCCCAATGCATGGGAAAAAGGATTGACTGTTCAACAGGCATCAGATCTATTTAGTGAAAAGAAATCAGTACCTGCACTTAACCGAGCCCTTCAAGGTTTGTTTGCACCAGCCTCAACATTTAAAACTGTTTCAGTTGTGGCTGCAGCATCTGCCGGCTATGACCTCAATGCAAACTACAAGTGTCCATCACAGGTCCAGGTTGGAACACGAGCATTTCAGAACTTTGATAGCAAAAATCAAGGAACCATGAACATGAAGAAAGCTATTGCGGTCTCTTGTGACACTATTTGGTACCAAATAGCCTTTGATGAATGGCTTCGAGATGGTGGCCTAAGGCCAAAATCTAACCCGAATGATTACTTCTTCAAAGCTGCCCAAGCCTTCCAAATCACTGAAAAAGTAGGAATCGATCTACCCTCAGAGTCTCGCTCTCGTCTTGCTGACCGTGCATACAAAAAGAGTTGGTACCAGCAAAACAAAGATTTCTATTGCAACTATAAGGAGCGGGCAACTAAGGCTCAGCAGACTCCGTTCTTGTTGCAGTTAGCTGCTGAAAACTGCGTAGATGGAGACAAAATTCGCGCAGGAGATGCGGTTAACTTTTCAATTGGCCAGGGCGACACTGTTGTGACACCGCTGAAACTGACTCAGATGTATGCAGCAATAGCAAACGGTGGAACTATTTGGCAAGCAAATATTGCAAAGGCGGTTGTTGGAACCGATGGAACTGTCATTAAAACATTTACACCACAAAAACTTGGCACATTAGATGTTGATGCCTCGACAATTAAGTTCTTGCAAGACTCACTTCGGGAAGTAGTTGTCAGCGGAACTGGTGCTGGCGCATTCGCTGGATTCCCAATTGAAGTCAGCGGTAAGACAGGCACGGGCCAGGTCTTTGGTAAAAATCCCAATGGATCCTTAAAAGATGACACTTCCTGGTTTGCCTCTTTTGCACCTAGTGACAACCCACGATATGCAGTAGTGATGATGGTTGGCCAAGGAGGATTCGGTGCTTCAACTTCGGGAGTTGGCGTTCGACAGATTTATGAAACCCTTTATGGCGTGACAGGCAATAAAGTTGTTCCTGGCGCGGCGTTATTCCCTGAAGGAAAACCGCCAACACAATTGCCTAAGATTTCACCAGCAACTAAGCCAAAGGAGACGGGCAAGTGAGTCAGATACAAGCGCGCCAACGTCTCTATCGACGTAGTCGCCAATCCTTGGTGCATGGTTTTGACCCAGTCTTAACTACTGTCGTTGGCTTACTTTTGTTTGTGGGGACCCTGCTTGTGTGGGCTGCAACGCGCGATTGGTATATCCGCAATGGTTTAGATGGTCAGTACTACTTGAAGCGTCACATCATTAACATTTTGATTGGCTTGGTTCTGGCATACGGCGTGACAGTTATTGATTACCGATTATTGCGTGCATACACCCCATTTTTATGGGGCGCTGGAGTTCTGGGATTAGTCATCGTCTTGATTCCTGGATTAGGCAGCGAAGTAAATGGCGCAAAAGCGTGGATCGCATTGCCTGGCGGATTTCAGATTCAACCTGCAGAGCTAGCCAAAATAACAATCATTATTGGAATGTCCATGATTTTGTCCGAGCGCACCCATGACAGCGATGGGCCAAGTAGCGCTGATGTTTTGCAATCACTTGTCATTGCCGCAATTCCGGTTTTACTGATTATTCTCCAGCCTGACATGGGAACAATTCTTATTATTTCAGCTGCGGTTGTAACGATCATTGCAGTCTCAGGAGCACCAGCGCGTTGGGTTACAGCGCTGCTACTACTTGCAGTTCTAGGTGGATTTGTTGCAGTTAAGGCCGGTGTTGTTAGCGAGTACCAAGTAAACAGATTACAAACATTTGTTGATCCGACCGCTGATACACAAGGTGCTGGCTATCAACTTCGCCAAGCACGTATTACTGTGGGATCTGGTGGATTAGTTGGCACTGGATTATTTAATGGCCCACAAACTAATGGTCGCTTTGTCCCAGAACAACAGACTGACTTTATTTTCACAGTTGCAGGTGAAGAGCTTGGATTTATAGGCAGCGGTGCAATTTTGATTTTGTACCTAATTTTATTGATGCGAGGTTTTTCGATAGCTAGGCGAACCAGCGATCCTTTCGGAAGATTAGTCTGCACAGGAGTAATCGCCTGGTTTGCCTTCCAGATATTTGAAAATATCGGAATGACCTTGGGGTTGATGCCGATGACAGGGGTGCCTTTGCCTTTCATTTCCTATGGCGGCTCATCGATGTTTGCGACCCTGATTGGAATTGGCTTGTTGCAAAACGTTCACGCTCGATTACGAGGTTAAATAGGCAAATCGGCCCTGCTCTGCCATAATTAGGGCACTAGTTCAGCGCGGCTCGCGATCAATCGCGAAACAAGCCCAGCGCGAACGGTACGGAAAACCCAACAGGATTTTTTAAGAAGACAGTCTGCACAAGCAGACACAAAGGATTTGGTGCCATGGCGATTGAGCCTAAAACACCGCGCAAGCGTGCGGTTAAGAAAGCATCTGCGAAAGCAGATACCCCCGTTACTGAAGTAACTGAGGAAAAGAAGACAACTCGCAAGAAAGCCGCAGCTGTCCCTGTCCCTATCTTTCAAGCAGCACCTGAAAAGCCTGCTGCCAAGAAAGAAACCACCGATAACAAGCCACGTAAGAAGGCTGTTGTAAAAAGTGATGCTTCTGATGTTTCAGAAAAGCCAGCTGTAGCTGCGGATTCAGAAAGTTCTGATTCAGAAGAGCGCGCTAACCGTAATCGCCGTCGCCGTCGCGGTGGCCGTGGTCGCCGCAAGCCAGGTGCTGGTGATGCAACCACTACAGACAACAACGATGAGAATTCAAGTGAAGAATCAACAGATGAAGATTCATCTGAAGGTTCAACTTCTACCCGCCGTCGCCGTCGCCGTCGTGCAACGGGTGAAGGTGTAACGCCAGGGGAGACCATTGAAGAAGATGGTGTCATTACAGTTGTTAAGGTTCGTGAAAAGCGCGAACGAGTAGAGCGTCCTGCACGCCCAGATCGCAATGACCGCGGTAGTCGAAACCGTCGTGATCGCAATGATCGCAATGACCGAAATGATCGTGGTGGACGCAGTGATTACCGCGAGCCATATCGCAAGCGCGGAACAATCATTACCGACGGAGAATTTCTTGCCCGTCGCGAAAATGTTGATCGTGAAATGTTAGTTCGCCAGATTGCAGATCGCACACAGATTGCAGTTATCGAAGATGGCGTCATGGTTGAGCACTATGTCAATCGCAATAGCAACCAGTCTTACGTTGGTAACGTTTACTTGGGTCGCGTACAAAATGTTCTTCCTTCAATGGAAGCTGCATTCGTTGACATTGGCAAGGGTCGTAACGCTGTTCTCTATGCTGGTGAAGTTAATTGGGATGCTGCTGGTATTTCAGAGTCTGCACCACGCAAAATTGAAACAGTTCTAAAGACAGGCCAGCCTGTGCTTGTACAGGTTACTAAGGATCCCATTGGTCAAAAGGGTGCACGACTTACTAGCCAGATTTCATTGCCAGGACGTTACGTTGTCTATGTCCCAGGTGGCGGCATGTCAGGTATCTCAAAGCGCCTTCCTGAAGAAGAGCGAGCACGCTTAAAGGCAATCCTAAAAAATCTTATTCCTGAAGAAGCTGGCGTGATTGTTCGTACTGCTGCTGAAGGTGTGAGTGAAGAAGATTTAACAAATGATGTTGCTCGCCTGAAGGCACAATGGGATGACATTTATGCAAAGAGCCAGAACTCTAACTTTCATCCACCTTCTGCTCTATATGAAGAGCCAGACTTGGCCGTTCGTGTTATTCGCGATATCTTCAATGAAGATTTCCGCAAGCTAACTGTTCAGGGTTCAACTGCTTGGGATGAAGTTACAAATTATCTTGGCTTTATCGCACCAGAGCTCACACAGAAAATTGAGAAATACACCGGCACCGGTGACTTGTTTGCTGACTTCCGCGTTGAAGAACAACTTGCAAAGGCATTTGATCGCAAGGTCTATCTTCCATCAGGTGGATCACTTGTAATCGATCGCACCGAAGCAATGATTGTTATTGACGTTAACACCGGTAAGTTCATTGGTAAGGGTGGAAACCTGGAAGAGACAGTTACCAAGAACAACTTAGAAGCAGCAGAAGAGATTGCACGCCAACTTCGTCTTCGTGACTTAGGTGGAATTGTTGTCATCGACTTCATCGATATGATTCTTGAATCAAACCGTGAAGCTGTGCTGCGTCGTTTGGTTGAATGTCTTGGTCGAGATCGCACAAAGCACCAGGTGGCAGAAGTTACATCCCTTGGTCTAGTTCAGATGACACGCAAGCGTGTTGGTCAGGGACTAATCGAGGCGTTCTCCACTACCTGTGATTCATGTAGCGGCCGCGGAATTCATATTCATATGGAGCCGGTAAAGATGAAGGCCCCAGCGCCTCAAATCGATACTCCTTCTTCTCAGCATGAAGATGCTGATGAAAAGGATGCAACAGCGCATGAGTTCCATGAATCTCTCAACCAAGAAAGCTCAGTTGATGAGCCAACTGTGGAAGAGACTCCAAAGATCGAAGCGAAGGCAGGTGGCCGAAAGCGCCGCCGTGCCTCATCATCAGGCATTATCACCGCCTAAATCCAACCCCGATTTGAGCCTGAGGGCTCTAATCGGTACCCTTACCCCTCAACGTAAAAACCTAAAGTTCGGAGAACTACGCACGTGGCAAATATCAAGTCTCAGATCAAGCGCATCAAGACCAACGAGAAGGCACGCCTTCGTAACAAGTCTGTGAGCTCATCTATCAAGACAGCCGTACGTAAGTTCCGCGACGCTGTAGCTGCTGGCGATGCCGCAGCAATCACAACTGAACTTCGCGCTGCATCACAATCGCTAGATGTTGCAGTCCAAAAGGGTGTTCTTCACAAGAACTCTGCTGCAAACAAGAAGTCTTCAATGGCTAAGGCAGCTGCCAAAGCCGGCGCACGTTAATCCCTTTACTACTTTAAAGCGAGGCTAGGTTCATGCCTGCAATTTCACTTGCTAAGGCGCCGCAACCAGCATCAACTAACCCGGCGCAGATTCGTAACTTCTGCATCATTGCCCACATTGATCACGGTAAATCAACCTTGGCAGATCGCATGTTGGGTATCACCGAAGTTGTAGAAGCTCGCAACATGCGTGCCCAATATCTAGATCGCATGGATATCGAACGCGAACGCGGAATCACCATTAAATCGCAAGCAGTTCGTTTGCCATGGAGATCATCTCTAGATGGCGGTGAATACATCTTGAACATGATCGACACACCTGGTCACGTTGATTTTACCTATGAGGTTTCGCGCTCGCTAGCAGCATGCGAAGGCGCAGTCCTTCTTGTTGACTGCGCGCAAGGAATTGAAGCACAAACACTTGCAAACCTTTATCTTGCAATGGAAAACAATCTAACAATTATTCCTGTCTTAAATAAAATTGATCTTCCTAATGCTCAACCAGAAAAGTTCGCAGCAGAACTTGCCCGTTTAATTGGTTGCCAACCAGAAGATTGCTTGCGCGTTTCAGGAAAAACAGGCGATGGTGTTGCAGAACTATTGGACCAAATTGTTGCTCAAATCCCAGCCCCTGTTGGAGATCCTGATGCACCGGCACGTGCATTGATCTTTGACTCTGTTTATGATGCTTATCGAGGCGTTGTTACCTATGTTCGAGTTGTCGATGGACACTTGTCACCGCGCGAACAAATTCAAATGTTTTCAACTGGGGTTAGACATGAAGCTCTTGAAGTTGGGGTCATTTCACCTGAACCACTAGCTGGTAAGGGTCTTGGCGTTGGCGAGGTAGGTTATTTGATTACAGGCGTAAAAGATGTGCGCCAATCTCGTGTGGGTGACACCATTACGACCTATAACAACCCCACAAAGACCGCACTTGCTGGCTATAAAGATCCAAAGCCTATGGTTTTTTCAGGTCTGTTCCCATTAGATGGTGCTGATTTTCCAATCCTTCGTGAAGCGTTAGATAAGTTGCAGTTAAATGATGCAGCACTCGTCTATGAGCCAGAGAGCTCAGCAGCCCTGGGCTTTGGTTTCCGTTGTGGCTTCTTGGGTCTACTACACATGGAAATCGTGCGCGAGCGACTAGAGCGCGAACACAAACTGAACCTTATTTCTACAGCACCCAACGTTGTTTATAACGTAAACATGGAAGATGGAAAATCAGTACGAGTAACTAATCCATCTGAGTTTCCCGATGGCAAGGTAGCTGCTGTATTTGAACCAATTGTTAAATCAACAATTCTTGCTCCATCTGATTACATCGGAACCATCATGGAGCTATGCCAAGATCGCCGCGGTGTATTGCTAGGTATGGATTACATCTCTGAAGATCGAGTTGAAATCCGATATGACCTGCCACTTGCTGAAATTGTTTTCGACTTCTTTGATCAGTTAAAGAGCCGCACAAAGGGTTACGCATCCCTCGATTACGAAGAAAAGGGCGAGGCTGAGGGCAACCTCGTTAAGGTCGACATCTTGTTACAAGGTGAAGCCGTTGATGCATTTAGCGCAATTGTTCACCGCGATAAGGCATACGCCTATGGCGTGATGATGACTGGCAAGCTGCGCGAACTCATTCCTCGTCAGCAGTTTGAAGTTCCTATTCAGGCAGCAATTGGCGCACGCATCATTGCTCGCGAAAGTATTCGAGCGATCCGTAAAGATGTTTTGGCTAAGTGTTATGGTGGAGATATTTCACGTAAGCGTAAGCTTTTGGAAAAGCAAAAAGAGGGTAAGAAGCGCATGAAGATGGTGGGCCGTGTTGAAGTTCCACAAGAAGCCTTCGTTGCAGCTCTTGCAACCGATGCCGATATCGAACAGATCAAGGCTGCACGTAAAGCAGGGCAATGATGCTCTCTTATTATGTACATATCCCGTACTGCATAAAGCGCTGTGGCTACTGCGACTTCAACACATACACACCAACAGAGCTCCAAGATGGTGCAACGCTAGAAATTGTTAGCAACGACTACATCGATGCTGTATTGCGTGAATTAGAGGCTGCGCCTAAAGATGAAGTTCCAACCATTTTCTTTGGTGGCGGAACACCATCGCTTTTACCAGCAGATGATCTGGGCCGAGTAATCAGTGCAATCAAAGCTCGTAATGGATTAGCACCTGATTGTGAAATAACACTTGAGGCAAACCCTGATTCAGTTACGGCAGAAAAACTCTCTCGATACCTCGAAGTTGGATTCAATCGAATCTCTTTCGGCATGCAATCGGCTAAGCCTCATGTGCTGGCAGCATTAGATCGCACACATAACCCTGCCAATGTTGAAAAAGCGATTTCAATGGCGCGTGTTGCAGGCTTTAAGTCAATTAGCGTTGATCTAATTTATGGAACTCCGGGTGAATCTCTAGATGATTGGCAAGAGACTGTTAGCGCAGCGTTGGCTTTAGACATCGACCACATAAGTGCTTATGCCCTGATTGTTGAAATTGGAACAAAGCTTGCTGCTCAGATTAAACGTGGTGATCTGACCATGCCCAATGATGACTTAATGGCAGATATGTATTTGTTGGTAGATCAGATGTGTGAAGAAGCAGGACTTACTTGGTATGAACTTTCCAACTGGTCTAAGCCAGGACATGAGTGCCATCACAATATTGCATATTGGCGGAACAAAAACTGGTGGGGTCTTGGACCTGGTGCACATTCCCATGTTGATGGAAAACGCTTCTGGAATCTCAAGCACCCAACAACCTATAAGCAAAAACTTTTTGCAGGGGAGTCTCCGATTTTGGAGAGCGAACAACTAACAGTTGACCAGATGAAGGATGAGTCGATTCTGCTTGGTATTCGGATGCGAGAAGGCCTAGAGATTGCGCTCCTTCAGCCACACGCACTTGAGGTTTTAGCTGAGTATCGCCATAACGGTTTTGTTGAAATCAACGAGGATCGCGTTCTACTGACCCCTACGGGTCGCTTGATCGCAGATCGAATCGTGCGAGAAATAACTATCTAGTACCCTAGGGACAAATGTCATCACGTCGTCTTGAAATCCTCCGCGCAATTGTCGATGAGTATGTTGCGACCCAAGAGCCTGTCGGCTCGAAGTCAATCGCCGATCATCATGGACTCGGAATTTCACCTGCCACAATTCGAAATGAGATGGCTGTTCTTGAAGATGAAGGCTTAATCACCCAGCCTCATACAAGTGCTGGACGTATTCCGACAGATCTTGGATATCGAGTTTTCGTAGACAAGTTGGCAACTGTTAAGCAGCTTTCAACGGCCGAGCGCAGAGCGATTGAAACATTTCTTCAAGGCTCTAATAATTTAGAAGAGTTATTGAAACGATCTGCCAAATTATTAGCAGACATTACAAAACAAGTTGCCGTCGTTACCTACCCAATTATTGGAGAAGGCCGCGAGAAGATGGCAATCTCTGGAACAGCTAACTTGGCTCGATCTGGTGAAGATTTAGGTCTTTCGCTATCGCCAATTCTTGAGGCATTGGAAGAACAAGTTGTTATCTTGCGTTTACTGGATGAGGCACGTTCAACTGTGCACGTTCGAATCGGAAGTGAGCAGAACGAGACTAATTTGCAATCAACATCACTAGTCACAGTTGGTTACGGCGTTGAGTCGGCACAACATGGCGCAGTTGGTGTCTTAGGGCCAACTCGGATGGATTATGCGGGCTCTATTGCAGCCGTTGATGCTGTTGCTCGTTATGTTGGTCGCTTCATAAATGAAGGTGCATAAGTGGCAGATCATTACCAAACTTTAGGTGTTTCAAAAGGTGCTAGCTCAGATGAGATTAAGAAGGCCTACCGAAAGCTTGCCCGCGAACTACATCCAGATGTGAATCCTGATCCACATACGCAAGAAAAGTTTAAAGAAGTTACTGAAGCCTATGATGTTTTAAGTGACCCACAAAAGCGTCAGTCATATGACATGGGCGGAAGTAATCCATTTGGAGGCGCAAACTTTGGTGGCGGATTTAGCGACATCATGGATGCATTCTTTGGCGGCGGTGGATCACGTGGGCCACGTCCACGTACCCGCGCAGGACAAGATTCACTGATTAGAATTCAAGTTGACCTGAATGAAGCATGCTTTGGAACAGAGCGTGAAATAACAGTGGATTCAGCTGTTGTTTGCCCTAAGTGCACAGGTACCGGTTGTTTAGATGGCCAGCATCCAGAGACATGTTTGACATGTAAGGGACGCGGGGAAACCCAACAAGTCGTGCGCTCTGTTATTGGTCAAGTCATGACATCTCGTCCATGTAATGCATGCCAGGGGTATGGAAGTGTTATCAAGAGCCCATGCCGTGAGTGTGCAGGTGAAGGCCGTGTTCGTAGTCGCCAAACCATTGATGTGAAGATTCCAGCCGGAGTTGAAACCGGCAACAGAATTCAGATGTCGGGGCGAGGAGAAGTCGGTGCAGGCGGCGGCCCAGCAGGGGATTTGTATGTTGAAATTGTTGAAGAGCGTCACGAATATTTAGTGCGCGAAGGTGACACTTTACATATGGGACTTGAAGTCACCATGATTGCTGCAGCACTTGGCACAACCGTTACCGTTGAATCATTAGATGGAGCCGTGGATGTCAATATAAAGCCAGGCACACAAAGTGGCACACCAATTGTTGTTAAAGGCAAGGGTATGACTCGCTTGCGCCGAGGCGATCGCGGAGACTTAATTGTTCATGTAGAAGTTATTACCCCAACTAAATTGAGTAAAGATGAAGAGAAGATTCTGCGCTCTTTTGCTGAAGCTCGTGGTGAAAAAGCAAATGAAGCCCATGTAAAGGGCCAAGACGGATCAATATTTAGCAAGCTCAAGGGAGTGTTTCACAAGTAATGTTCACACTCTTTTTTGTAGATGAATTGCCCACAACTGTTGGTAGTTCCTACGAGTTTGCCAATGATGATGCCAATCATGCGATACGAGTATTACGCATGCAGGTTGGTGCTGAATTTATGCTCAGCGATGGCAAGGGATCATGGTCACAGGTTGTGGCCACTGAGGTTAAAAAGAAGTCCATGCAGGTTCGTGTTGTGGAATCAGGGTTTCAAGAGCCACTTGCTACAACAATCACAGTTGTTCAAGCATTACCTAAAGGTGATCGGGCAAAAGAGTGCATTGAATTGTTAACGGAGGCCGGTGTAGACCGCATTGTGCCGTGGTCATCTGCTCGCAGCATCGGCAAAAGCTCAGAGAAGTTTGCCATCACAGCGCGTGAGGCAAGCAAGCAGTCACGCAGATTTAGAATCCCTGAAGTAACAGATGTAGCAACCACAGCGCAGATATGTGATGCAATAAAGATTAGCGACCTTGCAATTGTGTTCCATGAAAGTGCAACAGGGAAATTATCTGATCAAGTTTCTTCCCATAATGTTGAGCACTTACTCATAATCATCGGGCCAGAGGGTGGATTAACCGATGAGGAGATTGCAACCTTTACTGAGTGTGGTGCCAAGGTGGCGCTAATGGGTCGACCAATCCTGCGTTCGGCTCACGCTGGTATTGCAGCCGTTTCGGCTGTGTCGGCTCTTTTGAAGGTATGGTAATTACGTGGCACTAGATCCCAATTGCATCTTCTGCAAGATTATCGAAGGCGAGATCCCAGCAGAAATTATCTTTCGCAATGAAAATGTTGTGGCATTTAATGATCTCAATCCCCAAGCCCCAACTCATGTTTTGCTCATTCCAACCTTGCACACTGAAAATGCCGCTGGTATTGCCCGCAACAGTGCGACCATGACAGCAGATCTCTTTTTAACTGCAGATCAGATTGCAAAGGAACGTGGCCTTAACGGCTATAGAACTGTTTTTAACACCGGGGAAGAGGCAGGGCAAAGCGTCTTCCACGCTCATCTGCATCTTTTGGGTGGGCGCGCCATGACATGGCCGCCCGGTTAAAGATAGATTTACCCCTATATGGAGCGAACGCTGATCACCGTACCTAACGCCATCGCAATGGTTGCTGTTGTGGGTCCGCATGATGACAACTTACGAGTTATTGAAGCTGCCTTTCCATCTGTAAACATCACCGTGCGAGGCAATGAAATTACTTTGCGCGGACCTCATAGTGATTGCGCGCGACTAGAAAACTTGTTCAACGAGATGATGGTTGTAATTCGTAGTGGAAACATTCTAAATGTTGATGCGGTTAACCGTGCCATTGAAATGCTTGAGCATGAGCCGGTTGATCACCCAGCAGAGGTTATGTCACTGAACATTGTCAGTAATCGTGGTCGCACCATTAGACCAAAGACTGCCAATCAAAAGCGTTATGTTGACGCAATTGAGGATCACACAATTACATTTGGAATTGGCCCCGCTGGTACAGGTAAGACATATCTTGCAATGGCTATGGCTGTTGCGGCATTACAAGCAAAGAAAGTAAACAAGATTGTCTTGACCCGCCCAGCAGTTGAAGCTGGTGAAAGTCTAGGTTTCTTGCCTGGCACATTGAGCGAAAAGATTGATCCATATCTGCGCCCACTTTTTGATGCACTCCATGACATGATCGATATTGATTCAATTCCTCGCTTGATGCAATCAGGCATTATTGAAGTTGCCCCACTGGCTTATATGCGTGGTCGCACATTAAATGACGCCTTTGTTATCTTGGATGAGGCACAAAACACCACGCCAGAACAGATGAAGATGTTTTTAACTCGCTTGGGATTTGGTTCAAAGATTGTCGTTACAGGCGATGTGACACAAATCGATCTTCCTAACGGACAAAATTCTGGGCTGAAGGTAGTTCGAGATATTTTGAAGGACATCGATGACATTGCCTTCCTTGAGTTAACCGCTGAAGATGTTGTGCGCCACCGATTAATTGGTGACATTGTTAAGGCCTATGACAAATTTGATATCGCGCGCCAAGAATTGCGACAAATTCGCCAACAATGACAATTGAAGTAATAAACACTTCAGGGCAGTTAGTTCCAACCTCTGAAATAAACTCCTTACTCACCTTTGCTTTACTAGAGCTAGAACTTAATCTGGAGTGCGAAATAAACGTTTCATTTGTCGATGATGATTACATGACTGAGTTGCACATCAAGTGGATGGATGAGCCTGGAACCACAGATGTTCTTTCATTTCCTATGGATATGCCAGAAACCCCAGGGGAGGCGGTAACCCTAGGCGACATTGTTATCAGTCCAGTCGTTGCCGCAGAGCAGGCTAAAGCTCAAGGACACTCAATAGAGCATGAGATATATATTTTGGTCATACATGGCTTACTTCACATCATTGGTTATGACCATGCCGACAAGGCGGAGGAGAAAGTTATGTTTGATCTGCAGGAAAAAATCGTCAAGGATTGGATGAATGGGCTGTGACAGCGACATTAATCGTAAGCATTATCGCGCTTCTAGTTTTTGCGGGATTTTTGGCCGCATCTGAATCTGCTTTGACCTCAATTTCTCGCATAGTAATAGAAGAGATCGAAGGAAAGCGGGGCGCTGCTTTGCTGCGCAAATACACTGCCCAGCCTGCTCGGTATTTAAATGTTATTTTGCTTGTACGTAAGCTCAGTGAATTTACTGCAACCGTTCTTTTAGCCGTCATCTTGCGCCGTGTGTATGAAAGTGCGCAAGCGATGGCGTTAACTGTTGCAATCATGGTTGTGCTTTCCTATGTAGTTGTCGGTGTTGGGCCACGCACACTAGGCAGACAGCAACCTCACAAGTTCGCTAGATACGGAATCATCGTTGCTTATGGTTTGGCATTTTTACTGGGTCCTGTCACAAAGATATTGATCTCTGTCGGCAATGCATTAACTCCAGGAAAGGGCTTTAGATCTGGTCCCTTTACATCTGAAGCAGAACTTAGGGATCTTGTGGATCAAGCACACGAGCGCGGCTTAGTGGAATCTGGTGAGCACGAGATGATTCACTCCGTGTTTGAGCTAGGTGACACATTAGTTCGCGAGTTAATGGTTCCTCGCACCGACATGGTCTGGGTAGAAAAAGACAAGAGTTTGCGCCAAGGATTGTCTCTTGCACTTCGCAGTGGTTATTCCCGTATCCCAGTTATTGGCGATGGCATCGACAATATAGTTGGAATTGTCTATGTTAAGGATTTAGCAAAGCGAGCCCTTGATCACCATGAGGCTGAGCAGAGCGAAACAATTGAAAAGCACATGCGCCCTGCCAACTTTGTACCTGAAATCAAGATGGCTGATGATCTCTTAAAAGAGATGCAGAAAAATCAAATTCACCTTGCCATAGTTGTTGATGAATACGGCGGCACAGCAGGAATTATCACAATTGAGGACATCATTGAAGAGATCGTGGGCGAGATTGAAGATGAGTTTGATGACGGTGAAGAAGAGTTCACTTGGCTAACCCCGGACAAAGGTCGTGCAAAAGCATCACTACACATTGAAGATTTAGCTGATGAGTTAAAGATCGAGATTGAAAAAGAAGAGTTTGAAGATATTGACAGCATTGGTGGATTAATGGCGCAAAAGCTTGGCCGTGTCCCAATCGCTGGATCGACAATTTCATGGCACGGGTGGGCAATTACATCAGAGCGCCCACAGGGCCGTCGTCGCAGAATTTCGTCAGTTCTTGTTGAGCGCCTTGTTGAAGAGATTGAGGACGCTGAGTAACGATAGAATGCGCTCATGCGTATCGTTCGATTCACCCCAGGCCCAGATGCCGGTTTAGGTCAAGATCCTTTATTTGGTGTCTTAGAAGATGATGGTCAGATAAGCATCATCAGCGGAGATCCGATCTACTCTGGAATCCAAAAGACCGCCGCAACAATCGAAGTTAGCAAGGTGCGATTGCTAGCACCCATCATTCCCCGCTCAAAAGTTGTCTGCATTGGTAAGAACTATGCAGATCACGCCGCTGAAATGGGTGGGGTTGTGCCGGATGAACCGATTATTTTCTTGAAGCCAAACACATCTGTAATAGGTCCTAATGACACAATCGTTTGGCCAGAAATGTCAGAGCGGATTGACCATGAAGCAGAGCTTGCAATTGTTATTGGACGTATTTGCAAAGATGTTCCGAAAGAGCGAGTCAATGATGTGATTTTTGGATACACGATCGCAAATGATGTCACAGCTCGTGATTTGCAGAAAAAAGATGGTCAGTGGACTCGAGCTAAGAGCTTTGACACATTCTGTCCGATCGGGCCATGGGTTGATACGGATTTTGTACCTGGGACTCAGAAGATAACAGCCACAATTGCAGGAGAAATTAAGCAATCTGCACAAATTAGCGACATGATCTTTGATGTTCCAACAATTATCAACTTTGTTTCTCAAGTTATGACCCTGCTTCCTGGAGATATTATTTTGACTGGCACGCCTGCTGGCATAGGACCAATGGTTGCTGGTGAAAAAGCAACAATGGCAATTGAGGGACTTGGCGAACTGACTAACAAAGTGAGTGCCCAGTGATGGCTAACAAGGTAAAGGTTCGTTTTGCGCCATCTCCAACTGGTGATTTGCACGTTGGCAATATCCGCACAGCGCTCTTTGATTGGGCATATGCTCGTCACACAGGTGGTACTTTCTTGTTTCGCATTGAAGACACCGATACAACCCGTGTTACAGATGAGTACATCAACGCAGCCATTGATACTCTGAAATGGCTCGGTCTTGATTGGGATGAGGGCCCAGAAGTAGGTGGCGACAATGGCCCATACCTGCAATCACAGCGTTTAGATATCTATGCAACATGGGCACAAAAGTTTCTAGATCAACAAGATGCTTATCACTGCTACTGCTCACCAGATGAATTAGAAGCAGTTCGGGAAGCACAACGCACGGCAAATGTGGCACCTGGCTATAACGGTCATTGCCGTGAGCTATCAGATGAGCAAATAGCAGCCTATAAAGCCGAGGGACGCGGGGCAGTGGTTCGTATGCGCATGCCTGATGGCAGCACAACATTTACCGATTTAATCCGCGGGGATGTTTCATTTGATCACAACTTTGTCCCTGACTTTGTTTTGGTTCGAGCAGATGGTTCACCGCTATACACATTAGCTGTTGCAGTTGATGACATTTTAATGAAGGTGACACACGTATTACGTGGAGAAGACTTACTCTCTTCAACTCCCCGCCAAATTCGTGTGTATCAAGCGATGGGTGTTGCACTAGAGGATTACCCAGTCTTTGCCCACCTTCCCTTTGTTATGGGTCAGGACAATGCAAAACTTTCAAAGCGAAATGGTGAAGTATCAATTGCTTGGTATCGGGAGATGGGTTTCTTGCCTGAAGCGATCTGTAACTATTTAGCACTTTTGGGTTGGTCACCTGGTGATGATGTGGAAAACATAACCATGAAGCAATTGACTGAAATGTTCACAGTCGAAAAGGTTCATAGTTCACCTGCTCGATTTGATATGAAAAAGCTTGAAGCGATCAATGGCGACAAGATCCGGGCATTAACACTCGATGAGTTCCTGAAGTGGTCACTGCCCTTCCTGACTAAGGAAGATGTCATAACAGGTACTGATGCTGAAATAGAACTCGTGAAGAAAGCATTACCCTTGATCCAAGAGCGCATCATTATGCTCAATGAAGTTCCAAAGATGCTTAAGTTCTTGTTTACGACAAACTTTTCAGTTGATGCTGAATCAGTTTCAAAGATCACAGATGATGGCTCAAAGGAAGTCTTGAGGCGCTCGGTTAAAGAGCTCGAAACAGTTTCCGTGTGGAGTCACGAAAATATCGAAGCGGTGCTACGTGCATCATTGATCGAAGAGATGGCGTTGAAGCCGCGTATTGCATTTACCGCTTTGCGCATTGCAACGACCGGCAGCACGATTTCTCCGCCACTATTTGAATCAATGGAGCTACTGGGTAAAGAGGCCTGTTTACTGCGTATCAACGCGGGATTGGCACTATAAATCCGCTGGTATTCTTTGCTCTTGCAATACAAGGCCTGAAAAACCTTGGGGTATGGGGTAATTGGCAGCCCTGCTGATTCTGGTTCAGTAAGTCTAGGTTCGAGTCCTGGTACCCCAGCGCAGTACCGAACTACAACTTAATATGTTTTGTCCTAGTTATAAAAAAGCATGGCCCCGTCGTCTAGCGGCCTAGGACTCTGGCTTCTCAAGTCAGCTACGAGGGTTCGAATCCCTTCGGGGCTACCACTGATATCTCTCTTCTCACACATCATTCGAGTGAGAAGAGAGATTTTTGTTTTACCGCAGAGAGTAGATTCATCACATGCGAGTAATCAACACGGAACAACTCAAGAGCATTCTCGCTAACTTGCCCAGCAATCCCCGAATTATTGCTTCAGGCAACTTTTCAACTCCGCGCACCTTGTTAGCAATTGCTGATGAAGTAATCCCTGAATTCAAACTTCATATGCTCAATGCTCATGGGAGTGGAATTCCAAATCGTGAAGGCATTACTTATGAAACTGCTTTTGTGGGACCGGCAATGCGCAATCACCCACGGCTTGAATACATTCCATCTCGGCTTTCTCTTTTGCCTGTTTTGATCCGTAACTTTTATCGCCCGGATGTAGTTTTCATTCATACATCTCAGCAACGTTTTGACACGGTCAGCCTAGGCACTGAAGTAAACATCTTGCCCAGAGCAATCGAAACTGCGCGAGCACATGGGGGATTAGTCATTGCTCAATCCAATAAACAAATGCCTTACACATATGGTGATGCCCAGATATATGACAGTGAAATTGATTATTTAGTCGAAGTTGATGAGCCCCTACAAGAAAAGCCTGCAACGGAAATTTCTGATGTTCAAGCAGAGATCGGTAGTCGTATTGCCGCCCTGGTAGAAGATGATTCAACACTTCAGCTGGGTATCGGCGGGGTTCCAGATGCTGTCCTGCTAGCTCTAAAAAAACGCAAGGGCATTCGAATTTGGACTGAGATGTTTTCAGATGGTGTTCTAGAGCTGTCAAAAGCAGGAGCATTAGATGAAGAAATTCTCATCACCGCGTCATTTATATTTGGCAGTCAAGAGCTGTATCAATGGTTAGATCTGAATAAAAAGGTGCGCATGCTTCGCACCGAACGCACCAATGACCCAAGCCAGATTGCCCGCCAAGCAAAGATGACATCTATTAACAGCGCCCTTGAAGTGGACCTTTTTGATCAAGCTAACGCGAGCCATGTGCGTGGAAAAATCTATAGCGGCTTTGGGGGATCCACTGATTTCATTGTGGGTGCACTGCATAGTCGTGGGGGTCAGTCATTTGTCGCTCTACCTTCGTGGCATCCCAAAGCAAATGTTTCAACAATCGTGCCTAGATTGCAAGCAAACGTCACGCACTTTCAACATTCCTTTGTAGTTACTGAACAAGGTGTGGCTGCCTGCTTTGGCCACAGTCAAAATGATCAGGCGACTAACATCATCAAAAACGCAGCACATCCTTCTGTGCGCGAAGAGTTAATTGCGAAAGCTTCTGAATATGGTCTTGTCTAAAGTTTAATTCTTAGACCACAGCATCAGCGGTGGTGCATCGTGAAGCATGTTTTGGGCAATCCATAGTGCTCCATCTAAATTATCACCGTCAGATTTAACAATAACTGCATTAGGAAGTTTTGCAGTTATCTCAAGCCCAATCTTTGTTGAGTAAGAAGCATTTCGTGCCAAGCCACCCTGAATCACAATCTCTGGTGCCTCAGATTTCGTTCCACCGGATCCATACCAGGTGGCAACAACTGTTTGCGCTAAAAGAAAGGCTGCTTCATCAACGATGGCTGTTGCAGTTGAAACACCAGCATCTGCGGCATCTAGTACTTTCTGCGCGGTCTTGATCGCAAGGGTTGCTGCTTCAGAACCATTCTTAACTTCAAGATTATCAAAAGTCGTACATTCATCTTTAAAGTAAGAAAGCATTTCTTGATCATCGCCACGACCTTGGCGGATACCAAGTGCTTTAGTAATTCCTAACTTTCCAAGCCAAAACCCACCACCTTCATCACCAAAGGTGCTACCTAAACCATCGCGATGGACATAATTTTCTGCGCGGCCACCAACAGAGACAACTCCACCACCTATTGATAAGACAACACCATTTCGGCCATTGAGTGCACCAATAAATCCCGCAAAGCCGTCATCGATAACAGCGACCGTGGTGGCAGCAAAGTATTCGGCACAAAGCGCTCCGTATTGCGTTGGCTCTATAACGATTCCATTAAAGCCTGTGCAGGATAGTGAAACCACATCTGCAGTTAACTTTGGCAAAGAATCAAACACGACCCGCAAGGCGGCCACAGGAGTTTCACCGAGTAATTTGCCTCGGGCACTGGATAATTGAAAATCACCCTGCTTAATACGGCATCCAGATTGGCCTAAATCGACTGCTAGCACTTCATTAATGGCCATAACGTGAAGGATACTTGAAGGACTGTGGAAAGATAGTCACATGAGCAACTTAGGCGCGATTATGGCTTCAGAGATTGCAGAAACCCCAAAGGTATTCACCTCGATTTTAAATAACAAGGATGCATTTAATTCAGTTAAGAATGTATTGGTCGAAGAAGATGTTCAATCTGTATTGATCCTGGCCCGTGGCACTTCAGATAACGCCGCCCACTATTTAAAGTATCTGATTGAGACTCAAATCGGCCTGCCAGTTGGCCTGACATCCCCGTCATCTGTAACAGTCTATGAATCAAAGCTTAAGTATTCTAAAACCCTTGTTGTCGCAATTAGCCAAAGTGGCCAGTCACCTGACTTAGTTAAGTTCGCAACTGCAGCACGTGAAGCAAATGCCTACATCATCGCTATTACAAATGATGATTCTTCGCCATTGGCGAAAATTGCGCATAATCACTTTTCACTACTTGCTGGACCAGAGTTAGCTGTTGCAGCAACTAAGTCGTATAACGCACAACTCTTGATTTCATACCTATTGGTTGCAACATGGACTGACAGGGTTGTAAACGCTTCACAAATCATTAGTGAAGCAACTCGGATTGCAGAAACTGCCAATTTAGTGTCCCAGGCGGTCAGTGAAGTATCACGCGATAAAGAAATAGTTATTTTGGGTCGAGGCTTTGCATACCCCAATGCCCGTGAAGCAGCTTTGAAAATTCAGGAGACTTGCAAGATCTCCGTGCAAGGTTTATCTACCGCCGATTACCTGCATGGTCCTATTTCTGCTCTGACGCCAGAAACTCAAGTTTTTATTGTGGCCCCAGCTCATATGCCGGCGTCTTCAATTACCGAAGCAACTACGAAAATTCGCACAACTAGTTCACGGATATTCTGGATCGGAAACGGCGGAACTCCTGAAGGTGATGACATAGTTCTTGCTGGTTCAAACTGTGATGATGAAATCGCATCAACTTTGGTAGATGCGATGGTCTTACAGCGCTTTGCCTTGGAGTTTTCGGTTGCTTCAGGTTATGACCCAGATGCACCTGAGGGCTTATCGAAAGTAACCCTTACGAATTAATCAGAGTTACAGTGTTGTCTTGTGCGCTATAGCTCAGTAAATCTGCCCTCTTTCCAACAGCAATCTCTCCGCGATCATGTAGCCCTACTTGCTTAGCCGCACGAGTAGAAGTGGCAGCAACGGCTTCTGGCAGATCAAGATGTAATTGGTTAATGGCGTTTAAGAAAACTCTATCCATGGTCAGCGTGCTCCCAGCCAGCGCGCCGTTTGTTTCTAGACGTGCAACGCCATTTTCAACTGTTACAGGCAACTTTCCTATTGTGTAGTGACCGTCAACTGAACCTGCGGCAGCCATCGCATCTGTAACAAAGATCAAACGATTGCCAACTGCGGCATAAATCTCTTGTGCTGTTTTAAAAGGAAGATGTTCTCCGTCAAGAATGAGCTCTAGAGTTAATCTCTCGTCTGCAATTGCAAATGAAGCAAAGGATGCATCATGTAATCCTTTATCCATTGCATTCATAAAGTGGGTAATTACTGTAGCTCCGGCATTGGTGCCAATGGCAGCATCTGCGAAATTACCATTGGTATGCCCGAGTGCGACGGTTACACCTGCTGCTGATAGATAGGTAATTGCTGCAGGTGCACCTACTAGTTCAGGGGCGATAGTGATCATTGAGATAGCCCCATCGGCAATTTCCAAAAGTTCCTTAATCTCACTCAAATCTGGATTAGATAGAAGTTCAGGATCGTGTGCACCGCAACGAGCATGGGATAGATAGGGACCTTCTAAATGAATGCCAGCAATTTGCCCAGACTCAACAAAGGGTTTCAACCTTTGAATCTGAGCCTTAAGAACTTCTATTGGCTCGCTCACTAAAGATGCAATCAAGGAAGTGGTGCCATGACCTCTATGTGTTTCGATCACTGAATGAATTTCACCGGGAGTCAACGCCGAAAAATTCTTACCTCCACCGCCATGGCAATGGATATCTACAAACCCAGGTATTAGGACACCTTCGATTAACTGATCTGGCTTTGGGTGCACCCCACCGTTTACTGAGCGTATGAGGTTCTCGGTTACTTCTATCCAGGTTTCATTCACAAGCTGACCATTTATAACCGCAGATTTGGATTGTATGATCACATCCCGAGTCTACTTCAATGAATGTGGGAAGATAAGGCATTACAAACTAAGGAGACAGCGATGGCCACAGCAAAGAAGGCGGTTGTAAAGAGAGCACCTGCAAAGCGTGCGGAGGCTCCAGTTGTTCAGCCGCGACATGATCGCGTTGATTGGCGTTCGCTCTATCTGTATGCGGTCTGCTTAATTACTTTGCTCGTTGTCCTGTTTTCCACCGTATCGTTGATAAATTCCATAATGAATGCGGTTATTCCAGATCCTGCCTACGTCGATGTCTATGCAAAGCCAGAGAATGCTCCATCTGCAGAATTACTAGCCCAGCAAGATGAGAACAATCAAATTCGAGCAATCAAGAGCATCTTCACTTCATTTACGACAATTGCTATTGCTGGCCCGCTATATCTCTATCACTGGCGCACAGCACGTAAAGTTAACAGCTAACCGATTAGTTCGCGGTTCCGCTTTACTTCACGTTCATGGTTGCAAGGACGCTCTGTATGGGTGTCATAGCAAGGATCACATAGCAAAACTAGCTGGTGGCACTCTGCCTTCTGGCAGTTTCTAAATTGCTTTGTTTTGCTTCCACACTCAGCGCATTCACCGATGAGCTTTGTGTGATCGCTGAAATCAATAGTAAGGCGATCATCGAAGGTATATAAAGAGCCTTCCCATAGCCCGTCATCACCAAACTTATTGCCGTAACGCACGATGCCACCTTTGATTTGGTAGACCTCTTTGAAACCACGATTTTTCATAACTACTGACAAAATTTCACAGCGAATTCCACCGGTGCAGTATGTAACAACCGGCTTATCCTTCATGTGGTCGTACTTGCCACTTTCTATCTCTGCAACAAAGTCATGTGAAGTTTCAATATCGGGAACGACCGCGTCCTTGAACTTTCCAACCTTTGCTTCAAAAGCATTACGACCATCAAAGAAGAAGACTTCATCACCGCGCTCTTCAACAAGTTTGTTCACTTCTTCTGGGCGCAAATGAATTCCGCCTCCAATAACACCATTCTCATCAACTGTGATCTCATCAGGATTTCCAAAAGCGACTAGCTCTGGACGAATCTTGATCTTTAGTTTTGGAAAATCCTGACCAGTTCCATCAGACCACTTGAAATCAATCTTCTTAAACCCTGGGTATGCCTTAGTTGCCTTCACATACTTCTTTAGGTCTTCCATCTTGCCACCCAAAGTTCCATTAATGCCGTGGGGTGAAACAATAATTCGACCCTTAATTCCAAGTGAATCGCACAAAGTCTTTTGCCACAGTTTCACGGCAGCAGTATCTGTGATCGGCGTAAAGCCATAAAACAGAATTACTTTGTCTAAGTCCATGAGGTAATTCTAACCGACAGGCTTTAATCCCTTTGCCACGGTAACAAGTTGAGCGTAAGTGATACCACCCATTCCCTGAACCTGAATCTCTGTTCCCTTAAGACCTTTGCCCGGCTTTGTAGTAAAAATCAAATACCCACCTAAGCGCAATATGTCCGTTGTTCCACATTTGGCAAAAGCTGCCGCTTTAGCAGGATCGCAATAGACATACACCTGGGCCTTAATGCCATTGATAACAACAGGCTTTAACAACTTTGCTACGCCAGGATCAGAACACTTAACCCCTGCCATTGTTTGCATAATCTCTATGTATCGAACAGTCCCGCCATATTTTGCATAGACCCATGGCTCTTCTCCGGGCTGACACTCAATTAATTGAAATAATTTGCCAGGCATACTCAAGGTAGTTGATGGCTTATAGACCGTATATGTAACTCCAGTTTGTGCATCTGCGAACTTATTGGCAGAACCCATTGCAATAGTGTTTGAGGAAAAAAACAATGTGGAAATTAGAGTGATTGCTAGGAGCTTTCTCACAGAGCAAAGATACTGGGGGTTTCTGTGAAATTACCATGCCCTTGTTCTAGGATTCACGCGTGGATTTTTCATTTAAGGGCGAAATAATCGAATGGCGTGGGCCTGCGCCTTTCTACTTTATTGAAACACCACCTAAATATGCCCCAGAGATCAAAGCTATTGCAGCAGACAAGAGTTATGGATGGGGCGTGCTGCATGCCATGGTGACTATCAAAAACCGAACCTTTAAAACTGCACTTTTCCCAAAACAAGGAACATATCTAGTGCCACTCAAAAATGCAGTTCGTTTACCTCTTGAACTTCAGATAGGCGACAAGGTCACAGTTGAACTCGATTTTGATTGTTAGTAATACAGTGACTTTATGAAAAAACTCAAGGGACTGCTTCAAGCCTCTCACTTTGGGCCAACACTCATAGTCAGCGCAATCGCTTTTTTCTTTGGTAACTACTATTGGTGGGAAGGCCCTGCCTATGTAATCACCTTTACTGTGGCGACAGGACAGCTTGTCGTTGGCTGGAGCAATGATCTTTACGATTACAAAGATGATCTGGCACATAAGCGCACTAATAAACCGCTTGTGTCAGGATTGATAACTAGAGAGTACTTACAAAAGTGGCTCTGCTTTATGGTTCCCTTTTCATTCTTAGCAAACCTACTTGGCCCGCTTGGACCAAAAGGTGGTCTTCTATACATGCTCGGGATCGCATGTGGAGTTGCCTATAACTTCTACTTTAAGTTCTCAGTTCTATCGCCTTTGCCGTATGCAATTGCATTTGCTGTATTGCCATCATCTATTGCACTATCAAAAGAGATTGACCCACCGTTGTGGATGTGGCTTGGGGGAGCGCTCTTTGGAATGGCCGCGCACTTTATCAACGTGATCAAAGATATGAAGCAAGATCAAACAAGTGGCATTCAAGGTCTGCCTCAGCGCATAGGAACAAAGTATTCAATCCTGGTGGCGATGGCGCTCATCGCCATCGGAATTCTGGTGGTTCTGAAGTATTACGTCGCACCTATTGATTTCCCCCAGCCATAAGCGCACTATTACTTCACCTACCAGTACAGGGGGAGAAGATGAAAGTAAGCACCATAATCGCAGGTAAGAAAGTTGAAACCATTTCAGCAAGTGCAAGTGTTCATGACTTGGTCAATTCCCTGAACAGCCACCACGTTGGAGCACTTGTAGTTTCTGGAGATGGTAAGAAAATTGACGGGATTGTTTCTGAGCGAGATGTAGTACGGGCTATGCCGGGCAAATTAGATCAGCTAGTTGGCATGCATGTCCGAGACATAATGACAGTTGATGTTCACACCTGCACGCCTGATACAACAATCGCCGAGTTAATGACCATGATGACCGAACTACGGATTCGTCATGTGCCAGTTGTTGACGGAACTGGGCTACTTCTATCAATAGTTTCCATCGGCGATGTAGTTAAAAACCATGTCAGTGAAATTGATTCTGAGCGACAGGCACTTAAAGATTATGTGAGCACGGCTGGCTAAGCCATTTACATCTAGACTCCACCACATGAATGGATCACTTGCCCTAGTTGGTTCTGGCGAGTATCTGCCCGCAATGGCAAGCTTTGAAAAATCTCTACTAAATGACGGAATCAAAAACGGTAAGCGTCCTATCTATATTCAAATACCAACAGCTGCTGGTAAAGAAACTTCAGATCGCCTTGAGTACTGGAAACAGTTAGGCAAAGCTCAAGCAGATCGATTAGATGTTGATTCAATTTTTCTCCCAATCTTTACTAGGGAAGATGCAAACAATCCCGAGTATGTAACGTTGATTAAAGATTCAGCCCTGATGTATATGTCTGGGGGAGACCCGCACTATCTTGCTGAAACTCTTATGGACACTCCACTATGGGAGGCAATTCAAGAAAACTGGAGTACCGGTGCATCTCTTGCTGGCTGTAGTGCTGGTGCAATGGTTTTAAGTTCTCATATTCCAAACTTTCGCCTACTAAAAAAATCTCCCACCTCAGGGTTAAACCTGCTTCCAGAGATCCGTGTAATTCCACACTTTAATAAGTTCTTTAAGTGGATCCCAGAAAGTGCCGCCAAAGTTTTGCTACATGTTCCAGATGACTCAATACTCATCGGAGTAGATGAGTTGACCGCAATTGTCAGGCGAGCCGGGGATGACCACTGGCTAGTAGTGGGTGAGGCCAAGGTGCATGTCTTGAAGGGTATGCCCGATCAACAATTAACTGACGGTCAACAGATTTATTTTTCAAGTAAATGAACCGTGTAACTGTAATTTTTGATGGGGAATGCGAATTTTGTCAGCAATCACTAATCTGGCTGCAGAAAAAGTTAGTTGTGGATGCGATGGCCTTTCAAACAGCAGATTTACAACCCTTTAATCTCACTCGCGAACAATGCGCCAAGCAGCTCTATGTAGTTACAGACTCTGATGCTTACGCAGGAGCTGATGCCGTCAGATATCTACTACATCTGCGTGGAAATAGAATTGCCGCACGTCTTCTAGGAATGAGCGGAAATTTGGGTCGCACTGGTTATCGCTGGGTTGCATCCCACAGAAACACCTGGCCTATCAAAATAGCCACGAGATTCCTCTATTTCTTAAATAAATAGTAAAAACCAGTTCTACCTTTATCCTTTACTTATGAGCAAACCAATCAGCACATCGACTATTCGCCGCTACAACCTAATCGCTGGCTTTTTCCACTTAGCCCAAATGATCGTTGTGCTCGCACTTGCCAATGACTTCTCTTTGCCGATAGTTGCCCGCTATATGTCTGATGCACCTGGTTCAGGTAAATTTGATCAACCCACCCCACTGTTAGAAACCCCTGTGGGCTTAGCTGTTGCAATCTTCCTTGGCCTCTCGGCTTTCTTCCACTTCCTAGTCGCATCCCCGCAATTCTTTGGCCGCTATAGCACCGGTTTAACTCAGAGCCGAAACTATTTCCGCTGGGTGGAATACTCAATTAGCTCATCAGTGATGATTGTTTTAATCGCACAAATCTGTGGCGTTACAGATGTAACTGCCATCATCGCTATCTTTGGCGTGAATGCATCCATGATCATGTTTGGCTGGCTCCAAGAAAAGTATGAAACTCCAGGAAATGGCGGTTGGCTTCCATTTATCTTTGGCTGCATCGCCGGAATCGTGCCATGGGTTGGACTGATGTTCTATGTGCTCTCAATAGGTGGCGCTGCAAAAACCACAGCACCAGCATTTGTCCTTGGAATCGTCATCTCGCTTTTTGTTCTCTTTAACACCTTTGCGATCGTGCAGTACCTGCAATACAAGAAGGTTGGCAAATGGTCTGACTACATGCGAGGTGAGAAGACATATATAACCTTGTCACTCGTGGCTAAGTCAGCACTTGCTTGGCAGATATTTGCTTCAACACTTATTCAATAGGATGGAATTGAACAATCAGTTTCTATCTATCGGTACTTTCTCAATTTTACTCTGGGAAATATAAGTCATCAGATTTAAGGGTAAGTCAACTGGCTAGAAGGAGAGAATAAACATGAAAATCAAACTGCCTCAAATACTTGGTGGAATTGCGGCACTTGCCACCATTTTTTCATTTTTTCTTTTTTTCATTGATTCTCTCATTGAGAATTATGTTTCCCCATTGAGTTGGCTTATTAGCTTTATTGTAGAAGTGTCTACAATTATAACCTTCACAATTGTATTCAAAAACATTATCGTGAGATACCTTGCTGCGGGAATGTTTATTTTATGTCGGTTAATCTTCTCGCTTTACTGGATGAACAACTACGAAGAATCCATCCCTTATTTCGCAAAATTGTTCGTCGGCTGGCCGTATTGGGGGTCGGTCGGAGTCACGTTACTAGCTAATTTGTTTGGATTTTTAGCCTTTGTACTCTTTGTGAGCGCAGTCATCTTAAGTCTTAGGTACCCGTTTCAAACTTCATCTCCTACTCCGGGAAATTCTGGAAACAGAACCGTACCTACGATCACGCACACCCCTCCTGTGCAAGTAAAGAAGGCTCAAAGTGCATACGCAGACATCGAAGTTCTTGGTGATCTTCTTAAAAAAGGGTTGCTGACCCAAGAAGAGTTTGATCTAAAAAAGCGAGAAATTTTAGGTCTAGATAAATAGTCGGCCAGGACCGCACTGATCAATAATCTGACAGGTCTGCAGGATGCAGCGATGGAACCTATAAACCCAGAATTTGCTTCTTCTTGTTGTCGAATTCTTCCTGTGTTAAAAGACCTTTAGCAAGTAAATTTCCGAGTTTTTCAACCTGCTCCACGGCATCTCCAGTTATTCCTGTTGCAGTCTTTGGAATGATGCGAGCTTGTGGTGGGGTTGGTTTTATAGGTACAGGGGTTAATTTCGGTAAGTTGTTGTTGCTGATTGAAAAGGCAACTATTACAGCCGCAATAGTCAAAATCGCACTTAGGATCATGGAAATTTCAGCGAAATTCCATTCAACATCTTGACCCAGACGCCCAATCATCGTTTTGAAGTACCACTTAAATTGAAAACCTAAAGAGTAGCCTTGCAAGTCTTGCCAGGGTGATCTTTGAATCACATGAAATAATGCGATAATCACATTCACTCCGATTATAAGAATCGCAAACAATTTCTTTTTAGCAAGTGCTATAGCTAAGATCAATACACCTGATTGTAGGAAAATTTCAAATATCTTTTGCATACCTCCAAACCAGGCAAATGTGTAATCAAAATTACTTGAAAAAGGATCAGGAATCCCGCGACTGATTAGGTTTAAGTGAAGAACAATAGAAATGATCAGAAAGAAGAGAGCCAAACCGTAGAAAATCCTAGTTAGTAATATTTGCACTTTAGCTCCTCTAATCCACGCTGGTTTGGGTAAGTGTAGAACCCAGCCGATAAACCTCAAAGCATTAGGCCTCAGGGGCTTGACTAGTCACGGGTGTGTAAAAATCTTATTAATTGGGCTGAAATAGGCGAGTGTTAATCATTGTCTACCCCATGCCTTGGAGTTATTCTTGAGGTGTAAAAAAAGTTCTTTTGTCCTCGGACTGAAGTAAATACACCTAAAAAAGAGAATGAGGGCGAAATGTTGAAATCTAAGGTAAAAGCTAGTGCACTTGTGATCGCGGTTTTGTTCCCATTGGTACTTTCTGGGTGCAGTTCTGAGTCCAGCAAGGTCACAAAAGCATGTGGTTTAGTCGAGCAAGGCGCGACGGGCCTAAAGGCTGGAGATGACTCTTACACCGACTACTACACAGAAGCAGCCACTATCTTGAACGATCTTGCAGCAAAGGATTCTAAGTACTCCGATCCTTACGAGGCTGCTTTGTTATGGGCATCGGGTGATAACTTGGATATTAGCGACCTAGAGCTTCTAATTACATTGGAAGAGCTGTGCGCACCCGATACTGAAGAAGACCAGTAAAAGATTTAAATACGATCCACAGGTTTATTTCTACCTTGAAGTTAACAACTAACGCAAAACTAGAAGGAGACAATTAGTATGAAAATCAAACTACCTCAAATGCTTGGTGGAATTGCAGCACTTGCTTTTACTTTTACCAATTTTCTTTATCTCATTAATTGGTTTGTTGAGGACTATTCAGCAGGAGAACTAAGAATATGGATTTGGCCTTTTGCAGCTATAATTCAAATTGCTGCCCTACTTATTTTCACTCTTCTGTTTAATAAAACGATTATCAGAATTGTGGCCGTGGGAGTTTTTGTTTTAATCCGGTTGATCCATTCTCTCTCTTGGATGGGCTTCGTCTCAGATGATGGTGGAATTATCGATTCTGTAAAAATCTTCTTCGGTTGGGTATATGAACCGACCACAGCGCTTGAAAAGGTAGCTACATTGACTGGGATTCTAAGTTTTATAGTCTTTGTAGTTGCAGTTATCATGAGTTTTATCAACTTGCCTCAAAAATCAACACCTGCTCGCTCAAACACTGAGGGTGAAGCTGCGTAGTTAGTTACTTAAGGAAAAACAAAACCCCGGCCATGTGCCGGGGTTTTGTGTTAGAACATTTAGGCCTCGTTGATTACCGCTGTCTTTGCCCAATAATCCCTGAATGATCTTTGATTCTTGGTGAAGTAAAAAACGATTTCCATGACGATCCAAGCGACCGCAGCAAGACCATAAAGCGGTAAACTTGCAATGTACACAGTCAACGGGATTAAAAATTCGCGAACTGCCATGTGCCCCCATGAGGCTGGGAGGCCATTTGTGAAATTCATTGTTCGCATCTTAAGAATTTGTTTACCAGGGGTCTGGCCTTGTCCCCAAAGCACGAGTGCCCAGATCATCCACCCGAGACCACAAGTACAGAAGAAAAGAGCACCATCTAGAGCAATCCCACCTAGGCGATGCTGAAATGTTGCGTAGCGAAG
Organism: Candidatus Planktophila sp.; assembly: GCA_044233285.1. Taxonomy (GTDB): domain Bacteria; phylum Actinomycetota; class Actinomycetes; order Nanopelagicales; family Nanopelagicaceae; genus Planktophila. Next base: position 63,322 of record JBIIKH010000006.1, read on the forward strand.
GTTATTTGCTGTCGAGCTATGTGTTAATTCATTAGACATAGGTTGATCTTAACCCATGTCAGATCTATTTTTGAGGGATATTAAGGATGATTTCGAAAGTTACATCGTCAAAGATGAAGTGCGGCCTAGGAGTCCAGAAGTTATCTGTAAACAGCTGAACCTTCTTTATAAGATGCCAGGCTTGAATCTTTCTATTGCTGCAATCCAAGCAATCGCATACAAAAAAATTAGCGAAAGTACTTGAATCACTAACGCTTGTCTGCGAAATGCCATAGATAATTGCCGTGCCAATTTATACAACGGAGTAATCTTAAAGGCCCAAGTAATCAGAACTAGACAGACTGCAAAGGTAATTGGATTTAGCGACCAAGCTTTATCAAATTGCCCAAGACATATTGCGCCCATCGCTCGAGTGCCTCCACAACCGGGGCAGGGGTAACCGGTTAACAAACGAATAGGGCAAAGAATCGGACCATTTTCAAATCCACTTGTTCGCAGTGCGCCTTCTCGAACTAGAAACCAAGCAACAAATAAAAAGATTATTCGACTGGCTCTATTACCAAATGCTTTTGTCGTAAATTTCTCCTCAATTACAACCAAAACCCACCCCAAAGATTATTTTGGAATGGGTTTTGGTGGATAAATGGAATTTAGAGTTTAGTAACCGTAGTCGTATGAATCTATGGCCGCTCCGAACAATGTACCCCAGAAGGCCCAAAGAATTAAGCTACCGATTAATCCAACTACGCCGATGATCAAACCAGCAATTGCAAGCCCCTTGCCACCTTGGGCAGGGTCTTTTTCGATTTGGTTAAGACCGATTGCTGAAAAGATAATTCCTAAAGGAGAGCAACATACAAGCGCTACTACAAATCCTGCGATAGCCATTCCATTGGTCTTTTGCGGTTGTACTGGTTGAAATTCTGACATTTAATTCTCCCCTTGTTGTTGGTTGAGTTCCTGAGCAAAGATCAATGGTAACTATGCTCAACTGCTAGCGGAAAACCTACCAATACTTAGAGTAAATATAAAGAGTGTCGATATTGGAGATTTTGCCGTGCGGGAGTTGCTGGTCTTGGATATCGTCCCGCTATGAGGTTATCGAGAGCACCGTTGGTGGGCTTGTTGGTCCTTGTTTTGAGCTGGGGCTCAATTTCACCTGCCATCTCGGCTTCTTGGCAAGAGCAGATGCTTACTTCACTCAACGCGATTCGAGCAGAAAACGGCCTTAAACCCTTGATCATGTGTAAATCGTTAACTCAAGCTGCTCAGAATTATGCACAGACCATGGCAACTCAGGATTTCTTTTCTCACGAGGGCAAGGATGGATCGACTATGGGACAAAGAATCCAAAGGGCGGGATATAAATGGCGCGATTCCAGGATCGCATCAGGGATCGCGGAAAATATCGCCGCTGGGCAGGGGTCAGTTAAAACTGTCATGAAAGATTGGAAGAACTCGACTGGTCATTATGAGAATATGACCAATAGCAAGCTAAGGCATGTGGGATTTGGGATGGCTGCGAACCAAAAATCTACACACAAAAAGTATTGGGTTCAGAATTTTGGGTACGGGGCCACCTGTTAGTTAGTACGTGAATAAATGCAGGGGACTCCCTATCCAAATTGCGCTCAATCCTTTAAGGTTCCCTTTATGCGCTCCCACAGCCGATTCGCCGTTTTTGCTTCTATTTTTCTAACGGCCTCAATCACCACAATAGTGTCCCCAACTGTGGCACAGGCTGCCCAAACAGAAAGCAACCTCTTCATTCTGGATGTTTCTGGCTCTACTGACTCTGTAGCGCTGTGGAAAAATCTCCGAGTCTCTGTAACCTCAAAGTTGAGTCAACCCTTTGGCAACCCAAAGATTGGATCTATTCCGTTTAAGAGACCTGTCGATGTCTCGATTACATCGGTATCAAAGAACTCTCAGAATTCTCCAATTTTTCCAATAGTGACTAACACTGATGCAAAGAAAATGTGGGGAGCTGTTGATCAAGTTTTCCCCAATTCAACAGAGGCACGATTAAAGAGAATTAATGAAGAGCTTTTTGGAGCAAGCGGGGTTTGGGCTAGCCAGGCCAGGATTTTTACACGCTCAAAAATTGTGGTACCAACAGTTGCGACGTGTCGACCTTCTGCTCTCAACTCAATCAACAGAGGGCAATTCTTAAAAAGCACTGACGCCAGTAATAAGGCTGTACTTGCAAGTGCAGTCTGCGAAAGAGTCATAAGCATTGCCAAGAGTTTGAAGCAGGCAGATGACTATTTTGCTACTCCCGTGTGTGATCCAAGAGCAGTGTGTTCAGATATAGCTGGTGCGATTTATCGCGCAACTAGCTTGGCAGCTGATTTGGGGGGTACAAACAACGGAAACAAGTTGTGTATTGCCATTGCCTCAGACATGCTCAACGAATCTCCTGGAGTTTCCACGACAAGTGTTTTAAATAGCAAGCACAGCGCTTTGAAAGCATCCACCCTAGAAAAAGCCAGAGAAACAGGTGCAGCAGCGGCTAAAACTGTCGGAATAAAGTTTCCTTCAGATCTTTCCACAAAAGTAGTAATGGTTGGTATCGGCACAGGGCAAAATCCATTACCACTGGATCGAAATTCATTTTTACTGGCGTACTGGGAAGGTTTCTTTACCCAATCAGGTGTTAAGCAAACAGACCAAGCACAATCATTAAATCAGGCATGTTCCTAAAACGATCGATCCGAGAGGCAAAATAATATGTTGACCCCTTTCCACTCATACCCACGAGCAAAAAGAAAAGCGCGAGGTCGAGGGCGTGCGCATGGCCGACAAGGATTACCATCCCGCGAATGGACTGGTGGGCCAGTTCCTTACCTTGAGTCGCTACATTCAAATTATGGACAACAGATCGAACAGCTTGATCTGAAGCTTCGAGTTGTGGAAGGTCAATCCATTACTTCCAAAGAAGAAGATGTGGCCGACAAGCAGTCTCAGGAGTATCAGATTCTTCAAAACGAACAAGAGCGGTCAATGTATGAGCAGCAATTAAACAATTTAATGCTTGAAAAAACGGGTGAAGCCAATGAAAACCCAACAGGTAAAGCTGCCCGCCATCGCCACATTCCGATTTGGGTTTATGTTGGCGCTTTATTTGCTCTGACTGTTGGTGAGTTCTTCGTAACTCTACCTGCTGTGGAACTCCTACTAAATGATGAGGCATGGAAGGCCTACATCATCACTGCAAGCCTTGCGATTTTGAGCATCATTGCCGCTCACTTGATCGGATTGACTTTCAAGATTGCGATTGATCGAGATAGGCCTCAGCCAGGCGGCCAACGTTGGTTCGCAGCGATTGTTGGCGTGTTCCTTGTTTTAGTAGTTCTTATGCTCTCATCGCTTCGAAGCTCAAACATTAGTAGCGTTCCTGTAAAGCTTGGGCTGCCAGATGATCGTGCCTTTGGAACTGTTCTATTCTTCTTGATTCAGATGACCTTCGTGATGTGTGCCATTGCGCTTTCTTATTACAATCATTCAGAAAATGAAAGTGATATTGCGCGAACAAAGCGCAAGATTAAGAGCCTGACTCGAAAGATTAGGTCACTAACACGCTCTCGTTTAATTCCAAGCCGTGGAAATTTGACTCCTGAGAAAAAAATCGTTCAAGAAAGAGCGATCATCACTCACATGCGTCTTCTCGAATCTGAATACAGAGAACTTTGCGCCATCTATAGAGGAGCAAACCTACTTGCCCAGAAGGTTGCCTTTTCTGACCCTGGACCAGGTTTAACTGAAAAACCACTGAGTATCCCAACACATCGCTTTGCGGAGGAGACAAATGAATAGGTCCTCAAATTTTCAAACTCTATTTAACCGTCGCCCTGCAACTGCAACGATTGGCTTAAGCATCGCTGCAATCTCCTTCTTTGCAACAATCATGCAAGGGTTAATGTCATTACTAGCCTCAAATCTTCGCTTCTTTTTTGACTTCACATCAGGGGTCACAGTGGGAGATAGCGGAATTTCAATTCGACAGGCACTTACTGGCTGCACTTGGGCTTTAATTGGGTTGATTGCATGTTACAGAGCGCTGGAGCCACGTAGCTTGGCGCGTTTTACTGTTTTGATAACAACAGGAGTGAAACTTTTCGCATTCGTTGCGTTTTCACAGCAAGTGAATATTCCAGTGTGGCAATACATAGTTACCTTAATCCTTGCGATTTCACCAATAGTTCTTCTATTACTTCCACCAAGCAACCACTACTACGGCAGAAACCAATAAGGAGTTCAAAGATGACTAACACGGGGTTTGAAATAGTTACGGGCGAAACCAATCGCCCACATCGAGTAATAGGACCAGTAAAGGCACGCGTCGGAGCACTTTTTATTTTCTCCGCAGCACCAACAGTTGACCAAGTCAATTGGAAATTACAAGACACAGCCAGCCGGATGGGCGCTAATGGTGTGATCAAAGTGTCTTACGATCGTGGAGTTTCAGCCACCTCTTGGAAAGCCCTAACAGCAAGAGGTATAGCTGTCATTTTTGAGGCAGAAGCAAAGTAGCAATCTAAGAGCTTCCCCAAGTTTGTTTTTGATTTTTTCAATGAAATGAAGTTTTAAATAGAACACCACACTGTCATTGATCTGACAGTGTGGTGTTCTGTGTTTTAAGAGTTAAAACTTTAGATGGATGCAGCGAAAACCAATGCTCCAAGAACAAACCCGATCAAGGGTCCGACAATTGAAACTATGAGTGCAATTGTTGAGAGTTTCTCTGACTTAGTCTTTGCAATTATCGCTAGAACAAGTGCTACAGGTCCAAAAATGATTGGGAGCAGAAGTAGCGAAACTCCGCCAAAAATAATTGCGAGAATTGATAATGCGTTTCCACTTTTGCTTGGAACGGGATTTGTTGACATTTGTTGCCTCCTAGTGGTGGTTGACCTTTAAGTAAATTGTCCAACAGCCAAGCCCTCTTGGGGTGTATTTCCGGCAAGTTTCCCTTATTTTTGATGAATGACTGGTTAATGTGTGCATGAAAACATCAAATTCATCATTTAGCCCAGATGCAAATCTTGGATTTTGCCGAATTTGACCTAGAATTTGAGGGGTGGCTCCGACTAGGAACCCCCACAAGAGCGTGCCCAACCCTAGGAGTCCTAATGCTCAATCGATCTAAGGCTAAATTCCGCGCATCATTTATTGTCTTGCTGACGATCTTCTCTCTCAGCACAACGATGGTGCCAACGACAGCTCTTGATCTTGGCGCAAAAGCGAAGTACATCATCTCTGTTACACCTTCGGCAAAGGCTGCGATTGAAGCAACAGTTATCAAAAATGGTTGGAAAATTGATTCCAAGTACAACTATGTATTTGATGGTTATGTCATTGAACTCCCAAAGTTAGTTGCGGGCTTGCTTGCAAAGATTCCTAACGTATTAACTGTTGAAGAAGACAAGCCTGTTGCAGGTCTTGCTATTCAAAACACGCAGAGCCCAACTCCCTCATGGGGTCTTGACAGAGTTGATCAACGTGAAAAGGTTGGATTGACAGGTTCGGTTAGTGCTTATGGTTACCGCAGCGCTGGCGCTGGTGCCACAATTTATATTGGTGATACTGGAATTTACCCTCACGCAGATTTAGCAGGACGTATTTCATCATCTGGATACTCGGCGATCAATGATGGAAACGGAACAGTTGACTGTAATGGTCACGGTACTCACGTTGCAGCTACTGCCGCAGGTACGACTTATGGTTTAGCAAAGAATGCAAAGGTAGTGCCGGTTCGAATTTTGGGCTGCGGCGGTATGGGTTCCTTCTCAGGTGTTATCGCCGGTCTTGATTGGATTCTTAGCCCAGAAAATCCAAATTCAAAGACACAAGCGGTTCTGAATTTAAGTATCGGTGGAAATGCTTCTGCTGCAGTTAACGCTTCAATCTTGCGTTTAACAAATGCTGGCATCACAGTTGTTGCTGCAGCAGGAAATGAATCAGGTGATGCATGTACACGCTCACCTGCATCGGCTCCAAGTGCGATCACAGTTGGTGCGACAACACTGATGGATGTGCCAGCTAGTTATTCAAACCAAGGCAAATGCGTTGATATTTTCGCTCCAGGATCATCAATTGTTTCAGCCTGGATTGGTGCTGCAGATGCCACCTATACGGCTAACGGAACGTCTATGGCTAGCCCACACGTTGCTGGTGCCGCTGCAATTTACTTAGGATTAAATCCAACTGCCTCTGTTGCACAGGTTGCCCAGTACTTAGATGCTGAGTCAACAAAGGATGCTATAGCAAGTTTGAAGGCAGATACAGTTAACAAGCTGCTTTATGTTTCACCAACAGATGGTGGTGCTCCAATTGTTGCACCAGTGGTTGCACAAAGAAGCGTTACAAACATTACTCATCAATCAGCTGATGTTTTAATTGATGTGAACCCAGGTTTTGCACCAACCTCTTTGAGTTTTCAATATGGAACAAGTCCAACTTTTGTTGATACAGCAACAGCCACAGCACCTGTTCTTCCAGGAATAGTTGATGGGGGAGCACCAACAACTGCTTCTGTAAAACTAACTGGATTAACGGCTTCGACCACATACTCATTCCGAATCATCGGAGTAAATGAATCAGGCCGCACTGTAAGTAACACAGGTTCATTCACCACATTGGCACCCCCTGCCACATTACCGATTGCACGTATTGCACCTGCAACAAATGTGACCGCTTATAGCGTGACACTCAATGGTGTTGCACAAGCTGGTAATGCACCAACTACTGCAACCTTTATGTATGGAACAGATCCGGAGTTTAAGTTAAACACTAAAACTGTCGCTGCAGGCCCGGGCCAAATTAGCGGCGGAACAAACTTCTTCGATGTTTCTTCAAATATTTCGTTCATAGATGGCGGCAAGAAATACTATTTCAAGTTAGTAGCAGTAAATACAACCGGTACTGTGCATTCACCAGTTCTAACTTTTGATACTCCGGTTGCACCAGGTTTGCCTCCAATTGTTACCTCTGAGAACTCAGCCTTCTCGAAGCCGATCATGGAAGTTGTTGGCACTGTTCATCCTCAAGGGCAAACAACCACTGTTCGCTTGGTGGTTGCAAGAAACAGCTTCTTCACTTTTGAGCCACGATACACAGAGGTTACCAACTCACCCCTTACAGGCATGAGCGTAATAAATGTCACTGCGCTAACTCCAACTCTTACTCCTGGCATTCGCTATTACTACGCATTTGAAGCGACAAACGCATCTGGCGTTACCAGGTCAGCAGTTCGTTCAAACGTGCTAGTTCTTGAGCCAAAACTATTCTCTAACGCCACAGCTTCACTGACTAGCTCTTCGGTTCAATTGAGGGCTCTGGTTAATGCATACGGAAGCAACACTCGTCACTCATTTATTTGGGGCACAGATCCAGCTGGCATCGTTGGAACAGAAATAAATGGAACGCCATTTTCACTAACTAACGCACTAGATACAACTATTTTGGCTTCAGTGACTGGATTAAAGCCAGCCACAACGTACTATTACAAATCCAAGATAGTTTCATACACAGGTCCATTTATCGGAACCAAATTTGGTCCGATCGAGACATTTACAACCCCAAGTCTTGCTGTTGTAACACCAACACCAACACCAACACCAACACCAACACCAACACCAACACCAACACCAACACCAACACCAACACCAACACCAACACCAACACCAACACCAACACCAACACCAACACCAACACCAACACC
>JBIIKH010000029.1:0-6636 GCA_044233285.1 Candidatus Planktophila sp.
GAGGATTGAGCGCTCTTCTGAGCAGAGTTCTGAGTCTGAGGTTGTGGGCCGCGATTACCGGAGCGCTTACGCTTCCGCTTTTTCTTCGTACCTTCGCTGCCCGCACCAGGTGCCGGGATCATGGAGCAAGGGTAGTGCTTTAACCTTACTTATTGTGAGTACAGCATTAGGCGCCGCAGGAGAGTTAGCTATTCGTTCACTCGTTGAACGAGCACCGCTAGCAAGCTCCTTAGCCCAAGCCTTTAAGGCCAAGGGGTTTACTTTGGCCTTGGTTGGCGGACCTGTGCGCGATGCGATTCTTGGCCGCCTTGGAAATGATTTAGATTTCACGACAAATGCGCACCCACTAGAGACGAAAAAGATTTTACAAGAGTGGGCTGAAAATGTTTGGGATACCGGAATTGCATTTGGGACAGTTGCAGGAAAACGCGGCGACACAACAGTTGAAGTAACCACCTATCGTACTGAAAGTTACGAACGTGATTCTCGTAATCCAGAAGTTGAATACGGTGACTCAATCGAAGGTGATTTATCTCGTCGTGATTTCACGATTAACTCGATGGCACTTGAACTTACCGGTGAGACACCACTATTTATTGATCCATTCAATGGTCTGCAAGATTTAGCAGCAAAAGTTTTGCGCACACCAGGTGCACCAGGAGATTCATTTAACGATGATCCATTGCGCATGATGCGTGCTGCACGTTTTGCCTCACAATTAGGATTTGATGTCGCGCCAGAGGTAATTGAATCTATGAAGGATTTATCTCACCGAATCAAGATTATTTCAGCAGAACGTGTTCGTGATGAATTCGTAAAACTATTAATGTCAGCTAACCCGCGCACAGGCATCACACTTTTAGTGGACACTGGTCTTGCAGATTTATTTCTGCCGGAAATTCCAAAGTTGCGCCTTGAGGTGGATGAACACCATCACCATAAAGATGTGTATGAACACTCAATCACCGTTTTAGAGCAAGCCATAGAACATGAAGATCGGCTGGGCGGGCCAAACCTTGTGCTTCGCCTTGCTTCTTTATTGCACGACATTGGCAAACCTAAAACTCGTGCGTTTATTGAAGGAGGCGGTGTTTCTTTTCACCATCATGAAGTTGTTGGTGCGCGACTTGCAAAGAAGCGCTTACAAGCCTTGCGCTTTGATAATGACACAATTGATGCGGTGGAGCTATTAACAACGTTGCACCTTCGTTTTCATGGCTATGGCGAGGGCGAATGGACTGATTCTGCAGTGCGCCGTTATGTGCGAGACGCCGGCGAATTCCTCACTCATTTACATGTTTTAACCCGAGCAGATTGCACTACTCGCAACAAAAGCAAAGCCGCGCGCCTTGCTGCGACATATGATTCTTTAGAAACTCGCATTGCAGTATTAATGGAGCAAGAAGAGTTATCTAAGATCCGACCTGATTTAGATGGCGCACAAGTTATGCAATTGCTTAACTTGAAACCTTCACGTGAAGTTGGTCAAGCAATGGATTTCTTACTAGAACTTAGACTTGAACAAGGTCCTATTGGCGAGGCGGCGGCAACAAAAGCACTTCTTGAGTGGTGGGCTAAAAAGTAGCGTGAAATTTTGCTGGTCGAAGAACAACGATAGCGATTAAAAGATAAGCAGCTGCAACCACTAGTGGAACAACACGTGATAATCCTGAAGTAGGTAGAAGTAGTGCTGCTATTAAACCACCACCAACAATTGCGCTATTTACTACAACATCATAAACAGCAAAGACACGACCACGATGGTAGTCATCAATTTTTGATTGAACTAAAGCATCATTTGTAACTTTTACATTCTGCCCGAAAAATGCTGCCAGAAAAGCTGTAATACACAATGCAATCTCGGTTTGAAAAACAGCAAGAACTAAGGGAGAACATGCACTAGCTAGCATTGCAAACTTGATCCAGCGATGTCTTCCAAAGCGCGCAACACCATATGGAGCGGTGAATGCTCCAAAGAAAATACCAAGCCCGGCAATACTTAAAGCGATACCAAAACCTTGTAATCCAACTTCTGGTTTTAATGGATCATTAAATGTGTTTCGCTCCAATAACAAGGCGGTTAAAGTTAAAGCGGTAAGTCCTCCGCGCTGCACAGCGGTTGCGATGATTCCACGAGAGGCGTCAAGGTGACCACGCAGGTATCTAAAGCCTTCCTGCATATCTTTGAAACCTTGCGTAAAGGAGGCGGCCTCTTTTTCATGTTTAAGTGGGCCAACTTCTTGCTTTTTTAGTCGACCGGCAAGCAATGCGGCAATGAAATAGCCTGTTGCAGCCAGCAAAATAAGTACTGCATCTGCATGATCTGCAATTGCCGCGCCATCTACTAATGCGCGAACACCCACTCCAATCCCACCACCAATGACAACAAGAACTGCGCCACCGGTAACAGCTATTGCATTTGCGGTGATCAAAGATTTTGCATCAATCAAGAGTGGAAGACCGGCAGATAGTGCGGCAAGAATTAAGCGGTTAATCCCGAAAGCAACCAAGACGACAATAATTAGAGGAACCCCAGTTGTGCCACCATAAATAAGAAGTGCAACCAACAGTAAATTTGCACTGCGCGCAAGATTTGAGAAGAAAAGTACTCGTTGTCTAGAAACTCGATCCAAAATGGTTCCAACGAATGGACCAACTATCGAATACGGCAGCAACACAACGGCATAACCAATTGCGGCGCTTAAAGCATTTGCCTGGCGTTCAGGTGAGAACAAAACAAAAGATGCAAGAGCGCTTTGAAAAATCCCATCAGTTGCTTGGCCGGCCCATCGAATGGCAATTAGACGAGATAGCCGAGGGTGTCTAAGCAATCCAATAAAACTCATAACAAAGAGCGTATCTCTCTAATTGGGATTATTCTTCACCCTAATGAAATCACAGCGAGGGTTCATCGATTATTCACTCGATAAGCGCGCCACTTTGATGGCTCTCTTTCGTGGAGTTGTTGATGCCTGTGACGCTGATCCATATTTGATGCGAGCGGCTAAGTGGCATGGTGACCGAGTCTCACGTAACTGCCCAGTCTGCAAAAAAGAAGAGCTCGTTGAATTGCGCTACACCTTCGGCGAGCAATTAGGCCAATACTCAGGCCGCATTAAGACTCCCAAAGAATTAATCGCGATGGAACGTGAATTTGGAGAGTTCACCGTATACATCGTTGAAGTCTGCAAGAACTGTTCATGGAATCACCTGTGCGCGTCATACGTATTAGGTGATGGGGTTGAACGAAAAGCCCCGCGCAAGGTTCGCACCTTGGAGGATGAGGATTACGCCAAGGGATAGCATTAGCAAGTGATCAGAAAGATGCTGGCTAGAGGAACAGTCTTTCTTCTTGGCTTTAGCTTTGTCGCAGGATCTGTGTTGTTTGCACTTGCCTATTTCACTGTTGAAATTCCAGATGCCAATGCATATGTAAACAGCCAAGCAACAGTTTTTCAGTACTCCAATGGTGAAGAGATTGGCCGCGTTGGAACTCAAAACCGACAAATTGTGCCGCTAGCAAAAATTCCGCTCAATGTTCGTCATGCGGTACTTGCAGCTGAAGATCAAAGTTTTTACTCAAACAAGGCATTTTCAATTACTGGAATCTTGCGAGCAATCGTCAATAACTTAAAGGGTGGCTCGCTGCAAGGTGGTTCAACAATCACCCAGCAGTATGCAAAGACGGCATTTTTAACACCTAGTCGAACAATCCAACGAAAGATTAAAGAACTTGTCATTGCAATTAAATTGGAAAACCAATTATCAAAAGATCAGATCTTTGAAAGTTACTTAAATACAATCTATTTTGGTCGTGGTTCATACGGAGTCATGACCGCCTCGCAACAGTATTTCAACCGAGATGTTGATCAATTAACAAATGCACAAGCAGCCGTTATTGCATCAATCTTGCGCTCGCCTGGTTTGTATGACCCAGCATTTAAAGAAGGCAATGCCGAACGGTTAGCTAATCGTTTTGAGTACGTAAAGAACAACATGGTTGAGTCTGGATGGCTTACTAAAGAAGAAGCTGCAAAGATGAAAATGCCAGCCATTGCCCCTCGAGCAACATCAGGACAACTCAGTGGGCCTAAAGGTCACATCATCGAAGCTGTGCAAAAAGAGTTAGCAAAACTTGGGTTTGACCAGGAGCAACTACTTGTTGGCGGGTTAGTAATTAAGACAACCCTTGATCAAAAAGCGCAGCAGTCCGCTGTTGATGCAGTTAATAAGTTTTATCCTAAAGATGCACCAGCTGACCTTCGAATTGGTTTAATCGCAATTCGCCCCGGAACTGGTGAAGTCCTTGCCATGTATGGCGGGCGAGATTATTTAGAGCGCCAATTAAACGATGGCACTCAATCAATTGCCCAAGCCGGCTCGACTTTTAAACCATTTGCACTAGTTGCTGCATTAGAGCAAGGCATCCCGCTGACATCAATGTGGAATGGAGATTCACCACAAACATTTGACGATGCAGGAAAGCCATATGAAGTCTTTAACTATGGCAACGAAGGCTGGGGACAGATTGATCTGCTGTATGCAACAAAGCATTCAGTTAACACAATCTTTGTTCCACTTGGCATCAAGGTTGGACCAGACAATGTTGTTGATGTTGCACGCCGTGCAGGAATTCCTGAAAGTGTTGCAATGATGCCCACACCTTCAGTTGTGCTTGGAACGTCAAGCCCACATGTGATTGACGTTGCAAATGCTTATGCAACCTTTGCTGCACAAGGAATCAAATCAAAGCCATATCTTGTTAGCCAAGTCATCGGAAGTAATAAAGGTGTTCTGTTTGAAGCAACACCTCAAACCGAAGAAGTATTTAGTAAAGAGGTAATGGCAGATTTAACCTACGCGCTTAAAGGAACTATTACAGGTGGAACTGGCGCTGCAGCCCTTGGACTGGGGCGTCCTGTGGCTGGCAAGACCGGAACTTCGCAATCAAATGCATCAGCGTGGTTTAGTGCCTACACACCACAAATTGCGGCATCTGTTGCACTCTTCCGCGATAACGCAACTCAATCTCTCAACGGTATTGGCGGAATGACATCTGTAACAGGTGGTTCATTCCCAGCTCGTATTTGGACTCAGTTTATGAAGGGGGCATTAAAGGGCGAACCAATTATGGATTTCCCGGCCCCTGCAAACATTGGCGGTCTTGATCCGATTGTTATGACATCTGGCGGAAAGCAAAAACCAAAGCCGTAATGAAGCTTCGCATATTGATCGCATTAGCGATACTTGCTTCATTACTTTCATTTGCAAAATTTAATCATTGCCAAAGCACTGGCTGGGCAAGCCCAGGTCAATACATTCACGCGTGTTATAGCGATTTACCAGCTCTTTATTCAGCACGAGGGTTAGATTCAAATGCGTGGCCATATTCAAGTGATGACAACAGTGTTGAGTATCCAGTTATTACAGCCATGGTTATGTATGCAACGAGCTTTCTTGCCAACTCACCAGTTTCATACTTCAACATAAACATCTTCTTTCTCCTGTTGTTATTTATTGCAACAGTTATTGTGGTGAGAAAGATTCGTCCAGAGTTTGCATATCTATCGGCCATAGCACCAGCCATGATTGCATCCCTTTTCATCAACTGGGATTTATGGGGAATTGCAGCCATGATGCTTGCGATCTATTGGTTTGATCGAAAGATGTATCTACACAGTGCCCTGATTCTGTCACTTTCAATTTCAACAAAGTTTTTGCCGATCTTTTTACTTATCCCAATCGCGTTTATTTTGTGGCGAGACGCAAAGTTAAAAGAACTTGTGAAATATGTTGCAGTGGTGGCTGGAACATGGATTGCAATCAATGCACCATTTGCCTTTACTACCCCGACTCGCTGGTGGCGCTTCTTCAAGTTAAATCTGGAGCGTGGCGCAGATTGGGGTTCAATATTTGCCTTTCCTACCCCAACTGGCTGGTGGCGCTTCTTCAAGTTAAATCTGGAGCGTGACGCAGATTGGGGTTCAATTTGGCTTGCACTCCGACAACTTGGTATTCCACTAACAAACTTAAATTATCTCTCAATCTTGTTACTACTCATCGCACTCACATCAGTTGCAATAGTTTTGTTTGAACTTAAATACACACCGACACTTGCCTCAGTTGCCTTTATCGTTATGGCAGCTGTAATGGTTGCCAGCAAGGTGTATTCACCACAGTTTGTGTTGTGGTTGACGCCATTAGCTGTGATTGCACTAACTAATAAAAAAGATCTGCATGCTTTTTGGTTGTGGCAAGCAACAGAAGTTATTTATCATGTGGCAATCTGGCAACACATCGCAACTATTGAGCATGCAAAGTTTGGATTAGGCCCAACCCCCTATGCGATCCTGACCCTGGTTCGAATCGCAGGCACGATCTACCTCATGGCCGTCCTGGCCAGACGGGCATTACAGGCTCGAAATGGGCACAGCAGACTCCTCGATTTACTGTTTGAGGCGGGAAAGCCTTACCCTTAGCCCTCACAATTCTTCGGAAAAGTGAAAATGTAACCCTCCTGTCACGGAAATACCGTGGCCGTCTTAGTCCAGAGGAGGTCGGGTTAACACATGCGTCATTATGAACTTATGGTCATTCTTGATCCAGAACTAGAAGAACGCACAGTCACACCAAGCC
>JBIIKH010000030.1:0-5879 GCA_044233285.1 Candidatus Planktophila sp.
GGAGAGGATAAATCCCTCATCCTCCGCCAGTTTTAGTGCCATCATGACTGTATGAGTAACGCCCTCCAGCTGTCCGATGGTCGCTTTATCGAATACATCGACAACGGAGTTTCATCCGAGTCAGCATTAATCCTTCATCACGGAACTCCAACATCGATGACTGTTTGGGGTACATGGTTGGCAGCAGCTGCAGAAAAAGGAATTCGGGCTATCGCATGTACTCGCCCTGGATATGCCGGAAGCGATAGAAAAGCTGGCCATAGGGTTATTGCTGCAAATGATGATCTTGAAGAAATCTTAAACCAACTAAATATAGAAAACTTTGTTTCCGTTGGCTGGTCAGGAGGCGGTCCATACGCACTTGCTTCAGGACTTTTGAAAAGATGCACCGGGGTTCAATTGATTGCAAGTGTGTCACCTTATGATGCAGAAGATTTTGATTGGTTTCAAGATCAAACTCCTGAAATGATTGAGGAAGTGAAGATTTCTTCTAAAAGCTTGGAAGACTGCATAACCTTTAAGGAAGGTTATTACACAGAACTTCGTGACATGACAGCAGAACAGTTTTTAGTCGAATATGAAAAGCGTTCGAGCTTTAAAGCATTTGAGGCTGCTTACCGCGAATTTTCAAAAGACTTGAGTTTTTCAATGCATGATGCTTTAAGAGATAGTGCTATTGGTTATGGCGACGACGAATACGCATTTCTCAGTAATTGGGGCTTTGAAACTAAAGACATCCAAGTTCCCGTGGGTATTTGGCAAGGCCTCGATGATAAGAGTGTGTCCCCTCATATGGCGAGATGGCTCAATGCAAATATCCTCAACCCAACATTGGAACTTTTGGAAGATCAACATCACGGCAGCATCATGGTTGAAAAACGTGAAGAAATTCTAAATGCTGCTATTGCTGGTTTAACTCTCTAAAAAGTGACATCTTCTAATTTGTTAGATCTCAACCCCGATGTACTTGGTCTGCAAGAACTCGTGAATTCCATCGAAGCCACCTTCGCGACCCAACCCTGATTGCTTCACGCCACCAAATGGTGCGGCTGGATCTGAGATAACACCTTTATTGACTGCAACCATTCCAGATTCCATGGCCTCCGCGGTCCGCAATGCGCGAGTGAGGTTAGATGAAAAGACATAACTAATAAGACCAAATTCGGTGTCATTGGCCAATTGGATGCCTTCTTCATCGGTATCAAAGATTACGATCGGTGCTACTGGACCGAAGATTTCATGAAGCAGAATCGGATTGTCTTTTTCAACGATCAAAACTGTTGCTGGGTAGAAGGCACCCTCGCCTTCTGGCTTAACTCCGCCCACTTCAACCTTTGCGCCAGCTGCGATTGCTTCATCGACTATGTCAGAAATCTTGTTGCGCTCTTTCATCGAAACATAAGCTCCAAGAGTTGTTGTTGCATCAGTCCCACGGCCCATTACAAAGCTACTCATGGACTTAGTCATCTCTGCAATAAATGCTTGGGCGATTCCTCGCTGAACATAAATGCGGTTTGCAGATGTACAAGCAGCACCACCATTGCGCATCTTGGCAAGTGAGAGTTGTGGAATAGTAACTGCAAGATCTGCATCATCATGGATAACAACTTGTGCGTTTCCACCAAGTTCCATAGAGCAACGAATTACCCGGTCTGCAGCCTCTTTCAGCAAGATACGACCAACTTCAGTTGAACCAGTAAAGGATAGATTCTTAACACGTGGATCATTGAGCATCTTTGAAATGGCTGAACCTGTTTTTTCAGGAAGCACCAAATTGAGAACTCCCTTAGGCAATCCTGCACGTTCCATCACATCAACGATATACATCGCGGTTAGTGGGGTTTCACTTGCTGGCTTTAAAATCATTGTGCAGCCAGCAGCAACTGCTGGACCGATCTTGCGAGTTGCCATCCCGGCTGGAAAATTCCAAGGGGTAATAAGAATCGAAAGACCGATTGGTTCATGAGTCACAAGTATTCGCTTATCCCCTGATGGAGATTTACGGAAATCTCCTGGTGTGCGAACTGCTTCTTCTGCAAACCAACGGAAAAATTCGGCAGCATATGTAGCTTCGCCTCGAGCATCTGGCATTGCTTTACCGTTTTCACGTGAAATCAATGTTGCAATCGCTTCGTTTTCGGCGGTCATTAATTCAAAAGCTTTGCGCAAAATTTCTGAGCGATATCTAGGAGCCGTCTTTGCCCATGCCTTGGCTGCGCCATCGGCAGCTGCAAGTGCAGCCTCACAGTGCGCATCTCCAGCAAGGGCTACGTCGGCGATAACCGTTCCGTCGCTTGGATCGTAAACAGGAATCTTGCCAATTCCATCAACCCATTGACCATCGATATATAACTGTGTGTGCATGGTCTGAAGCATACGCTTTACGCTTAAAACAGTGAAGGCAGCGGGCTTTCAGGTAGAGTGACGCTTATTAAATTGCAGTAATTGCAATTAAAAGAGGAGTTTTAAGTGCCTAAGTCGTGGACTGATGATGCGCCAGAGCCTGAAGTTCTAAAGGATCACGCACATCTTAAAGACTCTTTTTTCTACACGATTAAGCGTCGATTACTAGGCAACCCCCTCAATCGACACTCCTTGGGCCACCAACGCCTAAGCAAGCGTTATGCCTTAGGAATTCTTTCATCTGACTGTATTTCATCTTCTGCTTATGGTTCGGAGCAGATTTTGATTGCACTGCTCCCTGCATTCGGGTTGGCAGCTTTTGCCATCTTGATGCCAATGACTGCAGTTGTTTTAGTGATCCTTTTAATCATTACTCTGTCTTACCGTGATGTGATTAATGTTTATACCAAAGTTGGTGGTGCCTACATTGTCTCGCGAGACAACTTCGGTCCCGTAGTTGCACAAATAGCAGCAGTTGCATTAATGCTTGATTACATCGTGACAATCGCAATTCAATCTGCAGCAGGTGTCGCAGCAATTATTTCTACTTTTCCATCCTTAAGTCCATTTAAAATCCCCATGATTTTACTCGTAATTATTTTGTTAACATATGGAAACTTGCGCGGCGTAAAAGAGGCAGGAAAAGCTTTTGCGCTTCCAACATATTTCTTCGTTGGTTGCATGTTTATTGTTTTCTCTGTTGGTATATACAAACAGTTCAGTGGAACATTAATTAAATTAAGCGTTGAACAGGAGGGAGGCATTGCGATAGGTAAAGAGCAAGGTCTCCTCACCTTCGCGGCGATCTTTATTTTGTTACGTGCTTTTGCAAACGGGGGCTCATCACTAACAGGCTTAGAAGCAATTTCAGATGGTGTTGCACTCTTTAAGACACCGGAACACGTAAATGCACGCAGAACTTTGTACATCATGAGCGCGTTGCTCGGAACTCTTGTTCTTGGTGTTTCGTGGTTTGCCCACAAAATCCATGCTATTCCCTATGAATCGGGCACACCAACAGTTATCTCTCAGATTGCTAAGGCAATCATGGGAGATGGATTAGTTGGCCAGACTATGTTCGTAATGGTTCAGCTGGCAACGATGCTTATTTTGTTTGCTGGCGCAAACACTACATACAGCGCTTTCCCTATATTGGTTAACTTTGTTGCTGCAGACGGCTACTTGCCACGCCAGTTAACAAAGCGTGGCCACCGTCTTGCATTCTCTAATGGAATCTTGCTTTTGGCAGGTGGCGGAATCTTCTTAGTTCTTATCACGGCAGGATCGGTTGAACACTTGGTTGCTTTCTACGCACTCGGTGTGTTTACCGGATTTACATTGGCAGGATTTGGAATGACCCGTCATGCTCTTCGCAACAAAACAGGTCAATGGCGGGCAAAGGTCGTAATCAATGGGCTAGCAGGATCTATTTCGTTGATTGTTGTAATCATCTTTTCGGTCGTTAAATTCACGCAGGGTGCTTGGTTGGTGTTAATAACTGCCCCAATTTTAGTAATGGCATTTCTACGCTTGCGCCGTCAATACACCCGCGAACAAGATGCACTTGTCGTTAAGCAGCACCAAGAACGCGCGACATCAATTGCGCGTCATGACGTAACTGTGTTGGTCGATAACGTTGATATCGCAACTGTCGGTGCAGTTCGATATGCACGTAGCTTAAAACCTCGCAATCTTTCTGCAGTCCACTTTGTAATTGATGATCGTCGTGCTGAAGAGATTCAAAAAGCATGGGCGGCATCTGATGCACTAGATGATGTCACTCTTGAATTAATTGACTGTCCTGACCGACGACTAGCTAACTCTGCCTTGGACTATGCAATCAGAATGACTGAAAAACCAGATGTTGAGTTAACGCTCTTACTTCCACGACGTGCCTACTCTGGATTCCTAGGTCGTTTGTTACATGATCAAACTGCAGAAGAGATTGCAGCGCCTATTTCTCAACTCCCACGCGTAGTTGCAACGATCGTTCCTTTCGATGTGGATCGCATTGCTTCTGGAAAAACTGTATTCACAGCGCCGGCTAAACCCGCCCCAATCCAAGCTCCAAAGCCGGTTCAAAAAGTTGTACCCGTAGATGTTGAACCCGTTAGTCACTACGCAGAAAATGTGACTCCGATCGGCAAGATTGAGTGGCGAAAGCGTGCCCAGGTTCAAGGCCGCGTTACCTCTATCAAAATTGCACCTCGGGGATCCGCCCCAACCCTTGAAGTTGAAATCTGGGATGAAACAGGTGGCGTTTCCTTGCAATTCTTAGGTCGTCGCGAGATTGCAGGACTAGAAATTGGTTCTCAACTGCGCGCAGAAGGCATGGTTGGTGAAGAAGAAGGATCTATGGTGATTCTTAATCCTTCTTACGAACTTCTTGTATAAAAGACTTAATTAGTTCGCCGCATTCATCAGCTAATACACCTGCACGGACTTCAGTTCTAAAGGTACTTCTAGGATCACGCAATAAATCCCACGCCGAACCAACTGCGCCTGCTTTTTCATCCCAAGCACCAAATACCAAGGTCTGTAATCGAGATTGCGCAATTGCACCTGCACACATAACGCAGGGTTCTAAAGTCACGACAAGTGTGTGATTTGTTAAATGCCAATCTCCCAATTTTTCAGCAGCTCTTCGAATCGCAACAATTTCTGCGTGTGCAGTTGGATCATTATGTAATTCACGTTGATTGTGTCCAACCGAGATTAACTCACCAGCACCATTAAAAATTGCAGCGCCAACAGGAATATCTTGGCTTGCAACAGCTTTGCGTGCTGCATTTAGTGCAACCCGCATCATCTCTACATCATTCACAGATCCAATAACTCCGTAAACTGATCTCCGAAACCTAAACGTGCAGCAATTGCTTCAAGTTGTTCGTCCGGGAATAATTCTTCATCATCACATAACGCAGTAATCTCCATGCCGCTCATTCCAAGATCAGCAATTATTTCTAGGTGTCCTACCGGTCCAGACTCTTCGTCATCTTCAGGAATCGGAAGATCTGCTATCTCCATTAATTCTTCTGCGACGGGATAATCAAGAGCAGCGGTTGCATCACTTAAGAACAATGAAATGTGGGACCCTAAAACGCGAATCAAGATAAAGAATTCTTCGTCAATTGAAATCAAGGCGATTGAGCCACCATTTGTTTGTTGCGATTTTAAACGGGTAATGATCTGTGCAATGTCATAAGGATCTGGCAATGTGCCCAGTGTCCAACGACCGTCCTCATGCCAAGCTGCGACCGCAAAGTCCATTTCACTTGTGAGGTCGGTTACTACATCGTCGATTGCATCAAAGGATTCAATCTCTTCAACGAGGCCTTCTTCGAAATCAGACATAGCCCCATACTTTCACTCATTGGAAAGGAATGAAACCCCTGTAAGGTAATACCTATGAAAGTACACGTTGCCAATCACCCACTTATCAATCACAAATTGACGGTTTTGCGCGACGAACGGAC
>JBIIKH010000031.1:0-5440 GCA_044233285.1 Candidatus Planktophila sp.
ACCCATGGGCAGCGGCATCATCTTCTGCGCCAGCAGGTGGTGGATGGGGAACATCCACAACTGACGAGCCACCGTTCTAAAACCACCAGATCTAAATCCAATTAGTCCAACCGTCCATCCATTCCTAGTCCAAAAAGACTAGGGCCCGAAAAGGAGCACCATAATGGGAGCAAGAAATAACAAGGCTCTACGCGAGCCTAAGAATAAGAATGCAAAAGCTGCAGCCTTAAACAAGAAGTTTAAGAAGAAGCCTTGCAGCTTCTGCCAGCAGAAGGTCACATTTATCGATTACAAAGATATTGCGACACTTCGCAAGTACATTTCTGATCGCGGCAAAATCCGCGCTCGCCGCGTTACAGGTGCCTGCACACAGCACCAGCGTTCAATCGCAACTGCGGTAAAGAACAGCCGTGAAGTAGCACTACTTCCTTACACATCTTCAGCACGATAAGGGGACTAGAGATATGAAACTAATCCTTACTCGTGAAGTTGCAGGCCTAGGCGCTGCAGGAGATGTTGTAACTGTTAAAGATGGATTCGCTCGCAACTTCTTGTTGCCACGCGGAAACGCAATCGCTTGGTCACTTGGTGGAGAAAAGCAGATCGAAAGCATCCGTCGCGCGCGTTCAGCACGCGAAGTTCGCGATATCGATCACGCTAAAGAAATCAAGGCAAAGCTTGAGAACGCATCAGTTGTTACTAAGGTCAAGGTCGGCGCAAAAGGCGCACTCTTTGGTTCAGTAACTGACAAAGATGTTGCTTCGGCAATTAAGTCTGCAACTGGTCTAGATATCGATCGCCATGCGATTGCTACCAAGGGCCACATCAAGAAGCTTGGCACACACGATGTGAAGATAACTTTGGGTCACAACGTGACTGCAAAGGTTTCAGTAAGCGTTGTAGCTGACAAGTAAGTATCAATAATTAGAAGGCCCGTCACTTATGTGGCGGGCCTTTTTATTTCTCACTAGATTTGTACGGTCACATAGTTGTAAATCATCCCATTTAAGTCGAGACTAACCCTATGAAAAAGATCCTGGTCGCACTCACCTTGGTCTTTGCTCTATCGATTCCTATGAATGCAACTGCGGCAATTAAGGCCGGTGGGGTGTGTAAGAAGGCAGGACAAACTTCTACTTACATGGGTAAGAAGTACACCTGTATTAAAAGCGGAAAGAAACTTGTGTGGAACAAAGGTGTTGTGATCCCAACACCTAAACCATCTGTAACCCCCACACCAACACCCACTGCTATCGGCGATCCAGAAGGTGCTATTGGGTCAACACCAAAACCAACACCAACACCTACTCCAACGCGGACGATAGATCCAACCAGAGCTGTCCAAGGACAGGCATGTCTTCGAAACTCTGGTGATGTTGTTGGTTATAACGATGCAAAAGTCTTAGTTGTCTTGATGTGTAATCAATTTGATGACAGATATTTTCCACGACCTGGTGGCAGAGCAGTTGATCAAGACACCGGAGAAATCGCACCGCCAGTTCCGCCTAAAGGCAACGAACCTACTGTTCCTAGCGGTAACGCTGAAATAAACCCCTACGTAAAACCACCAGTGGTTACTAGTAAGCCACTCACTGAACTCACAAGCTCGGGCGCCTTTGAGGATTTAACAAGTTGCCGCTTACCTGATGGTGACCCACAACTAACAAATATGACTGTGGGCTTCCCATTGCCTCAAGGCAGAGTTAATTTCACAAAGAAAACTGTGGTCCAGATTTTGCCAGTGAGTTTTGCTGACGTAACCAGTAATACAAATCCGGGCACTGATTACAAAAAATCTATAGAGGTTATGAAGACTTTTTGGGAGGCTCAATCATTTGTGGGCAGTGAGATTGAAGTCAGAACACCTTCCACATATAAGCAACTACCCAAGAAAGTTTTGGAGTATGAACTTACTAGCGGTTTGTATGGGTTTGAGAGCAAGAAATACTCA
The DNA here is from genome assembly GCA_044233285.1 of Candidatus Planktophila sp. Lineage (GTDB taxonomy): Bacteria > Actinomycetota > Actinomycetes > Nanopelagicales > Nanopelagicaceae > Planktophila. The sequence continues at coordinate 1,952 of JBIIKH010000031.1, forward strand.
GATTTCGTTCGTTTTGTTGTTGGCCAATACGACTCGGAAATAGACTTTTCAAAAGTTGAAACAGTAGTTGTTGTATTTCCTTTAGCAACAACCCAAGAACAAATTGGTACATGGGTAGTTGATACTCAAAATACTTTCGTCACAAGCGAACGATCAATCTTTAATTACATGCTAGCCGGTAAAGGTGTTACAAAAACTGAAAGCTCTGCCTGGGTACATGAATATGGTCACGCCCTCGGCTTAACAGATATGCGCTTTGTTGATCCCGTGAATTCAAACATTCAGCGACCAGAAGGACTTGGTGTTTTTGATGTTATGGGTAGTGGCAGCACCGTTCCAGAAATTTTGTTATGGAGTCGCTTCTTGATCGATGTTCTAGCTCCAAAGCAAGTTCTGTGTATTTCACAACCAAGTACGAGTACGCATTGGATTCGCCCACTAGAACAGCGCGATACAGATTTAAAGGGCTTGATCATTCCAACAGGGACATACACAGCCATTACTATCGAGTCTCGCCGTAGCTATGGCTGGGATTCCTTCCTTTCACCTAAGGATCAAGGTGTTTTGGTGTACACAGTAGATACTCGAGTTCCTTACAAACGTTCCCCTATGCAATTAATCGTTCCAGCGCGCACACTTGATCGCGAGTGGTACACAGATAGCGCCTTGAAGAAAGGTGAAACAGTTACGACAAATGGTTGGAAAATTACCGTTGTTGAGTCTGGAGATTTTGGAGATGTAGTAAAGGTTGAAAAAGTAGGTTGATCTCACCATATGAAATCTAAAGAAATACTTTCCTCCACAGGGCTGTGTGCATAGATATCGCCCCTGACCTGCACTTTTAGTCGAGATGAGATCAGCCACCCCCACTTATCCACACTCGATCCACCGCTACATACACAGGAAATCGCCCTTATCCACTCTCTTACCCACAGCTTTTCCCCAGGGGCTAAGGGCGATCTTCGCGCATGAAGGGGGCAAAGGCTTAAGTTACGCGCAGCAGGTAACGCACTTGTCAGTGTCCTATGGGAGGTTTAACGCGTGAGCATCGCAGAACTTCCTAACAACCGTCCTCGTGATCCCAACATCAACTCTGTTGGAGCTGAGTTCGAGCGCACACCACCACAAGATTTGATTGCTGAGCAATCAGTTCTTGGTGGAATGTTGTTATCAAAGGATGCAATTGCAGATGTAATCGAGATTATTCGTGATCGCGATTTCTATCGTCCAGCACATGAATTAATCTACGACGCAATTATTGATTTGTATGGCCGTGGTGAACCAGCTGATGCTGTAACTGTTTCTGCAGAACTATCAAAGCGCGGAGATATTTCTCGCGCAGGTGGTGCGCCTTATTTACACACACTGATCTCATCTGTTCCAACAGCTGCTAACGCTGGTTACTACGCAAAGATTGTTCGTGAACACGCAATCATGCGTCGCTTAGTTGAAGCTGGAACAAAAATTGTTCAATACGGTTACACCACCGAAGGTGAAGTTGATGAAATGGTCGACCTCGCACAAGCAGAGGTCTATGCAGTAACCGAACGTCGCTCATCAGAAGATTATGTAATGCTCTCAACACTCTTGCCTCAAGCACTTGATGAGATTGAAGCGATTTCAAAAGGTATTGGTGTTGAAGGTGTTAAGACTGGTTTTAAAGATCTTGATGCTCTAACACATGGCCTGCACCCAGGAAACATGATTATTCTTGCTGCTCGTCCTGCAATGGGTAAGTCAACACTAGGTCTTGATATTGCTCGTCATGCATCAATTCGTGATGGTTTAACTTCAGTTATTTTCTCTCTTGAAATGTCTAAGAGTGAAATTACTATGCGTATGTTGTCCGCCGAAGCACGTGTTGGTCTCAACAATATTCGTTCAGGTTCTCTATCCGATGATGAATGGTCTCGTCTTGCTCGCCGTATGGGAGAAATTTCAGAAGCACCACTGTTTATTGATGATTCACCCAACCTATCCATGATGGAGATCCGTGCTAAGGCACGTCGCTTAAAGCAGCGTCATGATCTTAAACTCATTGTTATTGACTACTTACAGCTGATGTCATCAGGCAAAAAAGTAGAAAACCGCCAACAGGAAGTGTCGGAGTTTTCACGTCAACTAAAGTTAATGGCTAAAGAGTTAAACATTCCTGTGATTGCTATTTCACAGCTCAACCGTGGACCGGAACAACGAACAGATAAAAAGCCAATGCTTTCTGATCTGCGTGAATCTGGTTCGATTGAACAAGACGCCGACGTAGTTATTTTGCTCCACCGTGATGATATGTATGATTCTCAAAACCGAACAGGTGAGGCAGATTTAATCGTTGCTAAGCACCGTAACGGACCAACAAAGACAATTACCGTTTCTGCTCAGCTGCACTATGCACGCTTCTTTGATATGCCACAAAACCCAGGTAGCGGAACTGACTGGACGCAACAACGCGAAGGCACCAACACACAACCAGAAGATAACTTCGGAGCTTAAGTAGTTTTACTACGGGCTTGAGCTGCCAGATAAATTCCGGCAATAACAACGACACCACCAAGAAGTTGGATGAAGGTCCAAGATTCCGCAAACCAAACCCATGCGATCATTCCAGCAAAAATTGGTTCCAGTAATCCAAAAGCACTTGTTGTTGATGCCTTCAAATTTTTAAGCCCAACCATCACACACAAATACGGCAAGATCGTCCCAATGAGCACAACATAAAGAATAAGCACCCAACCAGGAGCATTGCTGCCTTCGAGAGCACCCTCCAAAGGTATCGATGTTGTGAAAACGTCGACAGGAAAATTCCAAACGGGAAGAACTAAACACCAGGCAACTCCGGCGAAGAAAAAGCCCCACATGGTGATGGATTGATTGTCACGATAGTTCGATATTGATTCACCACAGAGGAAACAAAAAGCAAGAGCGAAAGAGGCACCAAACCCAGCGATGACTCCGATGTTATCTAGCTTTAAGCCATCCCAAATTTGTGAAATAACTGCCAAACCAGTTAACGCCAAAATCAACGCCAACCACATTTGATTGGGGACATGCTTACGCTTAACAATCCGTAGATAAAGGACAATCCACACAGGGGCCGTGAATTCGATAAGCAGGGCAATGCTCACATGCATTCTGGATATCGATATGAAATACAAAGCCTGAACCATGGCAATGCCAATAACACCGTATGAAACTAGAGGCAGAATCTCTGAGCGCTTAATGCGAAAAGTCTGCGGGGCTCTACTCCAGAGATATAAGGCCAGTAGCACGCAAGCGGTGATAGCCCGAATTTGTGCCAATCGCCAAGGAGATATGTAACCGTCTGTGTTGTCCGGGTTAGGAAGCAATAACTTGGATGCAATGCCATTGCTAGCAAACATCAAAGCAGAAAGGATCAGCAGCAGTTCACTACGACGAGCTTTGAGCATTTAGTAAGAGTAACTGATTAAAAGTCGTTTTTAGCTAGAAAGCTGATTCAGGTAGCTCCATGAT
>JBIIKH010000020.1:0-16149 GCA_044233285.1 Candidatus Planktophila sp.
ACAGAATTATCCGATCGCTTCCCTCAAGTAAAGCAACAGCAAATGGAGTGTAAGAACCAGCAATTAATAAATTGATGTTGGCATGATCCCAGCGACGCCAAATCTTTTTCTTTTCTGGCACCCAAGGCACCCGGTGATAAATAGCAGAAACACTAAATAACATAATTGCCGTTATGGAGTAAATAGCTACTGCAAATTTGAGGGAAGACTTACTCAATATAAATAAAACTAGGGAAGCAATGATGACCGCCGGCGTTGCCCCTAGGTGAAACCACCCACGAAGCTTTGGTGGTGCAATCGGGGGCAGGCTCATGCTGACACCCTATTGCACTACTGCCACACTAAACGTGGACAAACTCCCAGTGCGCTGACAAACTTCGGCCATGACACATAGATCACCCATATTTGAAATCAGCGATGTTTACATCGATCAAGAAGCAGCACTTAGCCCAATGGGCTGTACCTATCTTGGAAATGGGCTCAACCAAGACAAGCTCGATGATTTTTCAATCGCAGCCTCAGAGGTGAGCGCTAATTTAACCCGTGAGACTTTGAAAAAGCTCTCTGCAATGCAACCAATCGATGAGATTGACCGCATTGCAAAGGCGGTAATGACTGAGCGTCTTGAATCAGGTCTTGCCTTGCATGATAGTCAAGAGGGATATGTTCTCTGGAATGTTCTTACATCACCACCTTCGAATGTGCGCTCTATCTTTGAACTAATGCCTAAGAACACTGCGCAAGATTTCGACAATATTGCAAAGCGTTTAGCAGCCGTTGATGCTGCCTATAGCTCATGGTGTGAAACCATCATGACTGTTGCAAAGACAGGTAAAACAACTGCCCAGCGCCAAGTAAAAGGTGTTATTGAGCAGTTAGATAGCTATGCCAATGGCGGATATAGCGCGATGTGTAAGAATTTTGATGGCGACGGAAAGTATCCAGCGATGCATGAAGCAGCAAAGCTTGCTGAAGCAGCATCTGCAAAGGCAGCTACATTTTTGCGCGAAGAGTATTTACCAATTGCAACACCACATGATGCAGTTGGCGCAGAACGCTATGCGGTGTGGGCGCGCTACTTCACAGGTGCACAACTTGATCTCCCAGCCACATATGAATGGGGCAAGAAAGAACTCAAGGCAATTAACGATCGCATGTGGGAACTTGCAAAGGTAATAAATCCAGAAGCAAAGACACTGCGCGAGGTTGCTGACACCCTTGATAATGACCCGAAGTACAAAGTCACAGGACCAGAAAATGTAGTGAAGTATCTACAAGATTTCACTGATGCGGCGATCAAGCGCATGGATGGTGAGTTCTTTGAGATTGATCCACGCATTGCAATTTGCGAAGCGCGCCTGGCACCAGAAGGAAGCGCGTCTGCGCCGTATTACAACCCACCATCAGAGGATCTTTCTCGTCCAGGAACTACATGGATTCCAATGTTGGGTAAGAATGAAGTCAGCAACTGGCATCTTGTTTCTACGTGGTATCACGAAGCGGTTCCGGGCCACCATCTACAGGTCGGAACAGCAACAGTTGAAAAAGATCGTCTCACTCGTTTCCAACGCACATCTGCCTGGATTAGTGGATATGGCGAAGGTTGGGCTTTGTATGCAGAGCGATTCATGAATGAACTGGGTGCATTTGATGAGCCAGGAATCGAAATGGGTTATCTCTCTGCTCAAGCGCTACGTGCTGCCCGCATTGTTGTAGATATTGGTATGCACCTTGGTTACACAGATGACAATGGTGTTGTGTGGAATGCTGAAAGTTCACGCAAACTACTAAACGAGCAGGCACTTCTTGACGAGGATCATTCACGAAGCGAGACTGATCGCTATCTTGGCTGGCCAGGACAGGCCATCTCCTACAAGGTTGGCGAGCGCGTCTGGATGGCCGCACGTGAAGATGCCAAGGCTCGCCTTGGGTCTAACTTCAATATGAAGAAGTTCCATAGTTATGCATTAAAGCTAGGGCCTATGGGTCTTGACCCGTTTGCCGCAGAATTGGCGATGTGGCAGGGTCAATAAGTTACTCAAGAGTAAGGTATTGAAATTGGGCGGTCGGGGCGAAAAATGCTTCGGTCGCCCTTTTTAACGCTCAATTTCCAAAAATAGATGTGAAAAAATTGTGAATTTTGCCCTCTAGTTGGTGCAAATCGCTCGCGTTTAGTTCACAATAATCAGTGTCGGAGGTCAAAGGGGTTCCTCGAGGACTCCTTATGGCTGACGAATTCAGAGGCCAAAGGGCCTCTCCACATGATCCTCACGGAGGAATTAACACATGACAGTTGATTTAAGTACCAATAACTGGAATCTGGTCTATAACATTTTTTCATTTGGACTAATTTGCATGCTCGCTTGCACCGTTTACACACTCGTTTCACAACAGCGTGTAATGGCGAAGTACCGCACTGCTCTCGTAATGTCATCGATGGTTACATTCATCGCTGGTTATCATTACCTACGAATCTTTAATTCATTTGCAGAAGCTTCATCATTGAAAGAGGGAACGAAACTAACAACGGTCGACCTTTCAGGCCAAGAGGGTTCATTCAACGAGGCTTACCGCTACGTTGACTGGTTATTGACCGTTCCTCTACTACTAGTTGAAGTTGTTGCAGTACTTGCTCTAGCTAAGGAAGTTTCACGCTCACTCATCATGCGCCTTGTTCCAGCATCTGCTGCAATGATCGCTCTTGGTTACCCAGGTGAAATCGCAACAGGAGTCGGTGCAAAAGATACGCAGCTTCTTTACGGTGTTCTTTCAACGCTTCCATTCCTATACATCCTTTATGTTCTATTCGTAGAACTAGGTAAGTCACTTGATCGTCAGCCAGAGGGAGTAGCGGCAACAATTGGTCGCCTACGTCTTCTACTGATCGCAACATGGGGCGTTTACCCAATCTCATACATCCTAGGAATGGGCGATGACCCAATAATGACTCAAGGCCAGTTCGTTGGCGTACAGGTTGGTTACACAATCGCTGACGTATTGGCTAAGTGTGTATTCGGTCTAACAATTCTGAAGATCGCACGTATGAAGTCAATGGCAGAAGGAATGAAGGACGATCACTAATCACTGATTAGTGGATCTCTTTTAGCTAAGAATCCTAAAAACAGGAGTGTCGCGAAAGCGGCACTCCTGTTTGCATTCATAGACTGGTCATATGGAAAAACCAAACCGAAGTAAACAAGAAGATAAGTATTGGATTAACAACTACCGCATGGGTGGCTATCTACTCTTTGCTTGCGGTCTCATCAATCTTCGATACCAATGGGGTGAAAGTGATGTTGCAATTCGAAGTGCGATCATTTTTACACCTGGAGCAGTAATCATTGCAGCCACATATATACCAGCGGCACTAAAGGTCTTGGCGCGACGAGAAGTAAAATTCCTTCTTGCCGCTATTGGCTTGGCTATAGCGATATTTGCTGTAACTAACTAGTTGCTATTTTCTAAAAGCAAGATCCGCCTTTTTCATTTCAGCAACTAAAACGCGCACCGCATTAGGGCCCATGCCATGTAGTTCTTTCACGGCTGCAAGTGAAACTTTGCGCAGGTCGGCCAATTCAAATAAGCCATCGTCTACCAACGCTCTGCGTGCAGGTGCAGCTAATCCAATTGCGCGCCAAGCACCATCTAGGGCTTCATAACGATCTATCTCGTCAGTTCCATTGGTTGTGGGGTTTTGGGATTGCTTTTTCTTTTCTTCACGGCGAGCAGCAGCGGCCCGTTTTACTTCAGCGGCTTCCATTTTGATTTTGGCTGCAGATTTCTTTGCCATGCATGAACTCTAACTTCTTAACGTATAGATGTGTGCGGGAGGCGGGACTTGAACCCGCACGTCCGAAGACACAGGTTCCTAAGACCTGCGTGTCTGCCATTTCACCACTCCCGCATGGTTTGAAGCTTTCGCTGTAAACCAAGAGGCAAGATTAGAGGTTAAGAGGCAATTTCTCCAAAATCTGCACGATAGCCTTGCTCAGTGCCCACACAGATTGAGATTTTAGAAGAGGCGATAAGGGCTGCAATCGATAGAGCTATAGCCGAAGGGGCCCTGACTGGCACAGCACCAGCGGTCATTAAGTTAGATCGTCCGAAAGATCGAGATCATGGCGACTATGCATCCTCGATTGCATTGCAGTTGGCTAAGCCTGCTGGCAAGAATCCTCGTGAAGTTGCTCAAATAATCGCAGATCAGCTAAAGACAGTTGCAGATATTTCAAAGGTAGCAATCGCTGGGCCAGGATTTATCAACATCACTTTAAATCGTGCAAGCCAAGCAGCACTTGTGCAAACAATTGTTTCCGCAGGCAGCCAATACGGAAAAGGTACTGCACTTACCGACGTGAAGATCAACCTTGAATTTATCAGCGCTAACCCAACTGGACCATTGCATTTAGGTCACACCCGATGGGCTGCCGTCGGCGACGCACTTGGTCGAGTGCTTACTGCAGCTGGCGCACAGGTAACACGTGAGTTTTATATAAATGATCGCGGTAATCAAATGGATTTGTTTGGTCAATCTGTTGAAGCTGTTGCACTTGGAAATCCTGTGCCAGAAAATGGTTATCAAGGTGAGTACATAAAGGATTTAGCTCAAGCAGTTGTTGCGCAAAACTCTGGAATTAAAGATTTAGCTGAAGATGAACGTTTTATGGCTTTTCGCGAAGCTGCATATAAGTTGCAACTTACCGATCAGCAAAGGGTCTTAGATACTTTCAATACACATTTTGATGTTTGGTTCTCTGAGAGATCTTTACATGAACAAGGCTCTGTAGAACATGGCATGGAAAAGCTTCGTGCACAAGGACACGTCTTTGATGTTGATGGCGCTGTGTGGCTTCGAACTACAGATTTTGGCGATGACAAAGATCGAGTAATGACTAAAAGTGATGGCTCACTTACCTACTTTGCATCAGATACTGCTTATTACATTGATAAGCGCGAGCGTGGCTTTGATATCTGTATTTACATGCTCGGTGCCGACCACCACGGATATATCGGTCGTTTAAAGGCCACCGCTGCATGTGCTGGCGATGATCCTGCATACAACGTTGAAGTACTAATTGGTCAGCTTGTGAAGATTATGGAAGGTGGCGAAGAGGTCAAACTTTCCAAGCGCGCCGGAACAATTATTACCTTGGAAGAACTAGTAGAAAAAGTTGGCGTGGATGCCGCCCGATATACATTGATTCGCTACCCAGTTGATACACCGATGGTCATGGATATCGATGTATTAAAGAGAAATACAAATGAGAATCCGGTCTACTACGTGCAATACGCACATGCCCGCATTGCTGCCGTATTGCGTAACGCTCAAGAACTTGGTGCACCACTAAATCTGTCAGATTTTGATCCAACTCAATTAGTCCATGATCGTGAAAATGAGCTACTCGGAGCTTTGGCAGAATTTCCACGCATCGTGGCTAGTGCGGCAGATTTTCGGGAACCACACCGCATTTCTCGATATCTTGAGGAACTTGCTGGCACCTATCACGGCTTCTATAACGATTGCCGTGTCTTGCCAATGGGAGAAGAAAAATTAACTGCGCTACACACCGCACGTTTATTACTATGTACTGCAACAAAGCAGGTTGTTAAAAACGGTCTAGAACTTCTAGGCGTAAGCGCACCGGAGAGGATGTAGCTCATGTGGTCTGCATCTGTCACCACGGGCCCAGAACTTTCTCTTGCAGGAATAACAGCAAAAACACTTGCTAAAGAATTTGGAACTCCAACATTTTTTATTGATGAAGCAGATTTTCGTGAGCGCGCGCTTGCCTGGGATAAAGCCCTTAAGGATTCCTTTGGATCAGATGCAGGCACTGTTTATTACGCATCTAAGGCATTTATCTGCACCGAACTTGCTCGCTGGATCAAGGAAATTGGCATTGGGATCGATGTAAGCACTGGTGGAGAAATGGCAGTTGCCCTTGCTGGTGGAATCGATCCTTCCAAGATCGAGGTACACGGAAACAATAAATCTATTGCTGAAATTGATAAAGCTGTTTCTGTCGGAGTCGAATCAATTGTGATTGATTCTCTGTATGAAATAGAACGTGTGGCAGAGGCTGCGAAAAAAGCCGGCAAAGTTCAGCGAGTATTGCTGCGCATTACACCAGGTATCCAAGCCCATACCCACGAATCAATTGCCACGGCTCATGAAGATGTGAAGTTTGGTTTTTCTATTGCAAGTGGCGCCGCCTGGGCTGCAATTGTTGCCGTTCGTACTCACCCCAACCTTGAACTGCGTGGAGTTCATGCACACATCGGTTCGCAGATTTTTGGCTATAAATCCTTTGAGATTTTGTCAGAACGTCTGATTTCTTTGCTTGCACAGTATCGCGATGAATATAAGGGCGAGTTACCTGAATTAGATCTTGGAGGAGGGTACGGAATTGCCTACTTACCGGAGGATGAAACGGTAAATCCTCATGAGGCGATGAGCGCACTTGCTGCGGCTGTTAGGAAAAACTGTGAAATGCATAAGCTGCAGATTCCAAGAGTTTCTATTGAGCCAGGACGAGCAATAGTTGGACCAACAATGTTTACTTTGTATGAAGTTGGCACAGTTAAAGATGTGACCTTAGAAAACGGTACGCATCGTCGTTACATTTCAATAGATGGTGGAATGAGTGACAATATTCGCCCTTCACTCTATGGCGCTGAATACACGACTATTTTGGCTAACCGCACTAGTACAGCAGCACTGGTATCTAGCCGTTTAGTTGGAAAGCATTGTGAAACCGGCGACATTGTTATTCGTGAGATCAATTTGCCTGATGACATCGTTCCTGGGGATTTACTAGCTGTCCCTGCAACCGGTGCATATGGTCGCAGCATGGCAAGCAACTACAACCATGTCCCTCGTCCACCGGTTGTTGCGGTAAAAGATGGAAAAGCTCGTGTAATTGTGCGCCGAGAGACTGAAGCTGATCTACTTAGACTCGATATTTAACGCCGATCTAGTCATCTATGAAAGAATAGCGCCATGAACTCGGGCGTCAAAACAATCACAATTGGAATGCTCGGCTGCGGCGTTGTGGGCACTCAGGTTGCTCGCCTGCTCCAAGATGATGAACAGGAACTCTCAGAACGCTCTGGAGCACTCCTCAAGTTAAGCAAGGTGGGAGTTCGCACGGCAGGTGCCCGCGAAGGTATTGATGCTTCGTTAATCACAACTGATCTGCAATCAATAGTTGCAGATCCAAGTATCAACATCATTATCGAGGTTATGGGCGGAATTGAACCCGCTAAATCCTTAATTCTTGAAGCAATCAAGAATAAGAAATCTGTCATCACGGCTAACAAAGCATTGCTTGCAACACATGGACACGAATTGTTTAACGCTGCAGATGCAGCAGGTGTGGATTTGTATTACGAAGCCGCCGTTGCAGGTGCTATTCCGATCATTCGATCTATGCGTGAATCACTTGCTGGCGATCAAATCACCCGCGTTATGGGAATTGTGAATGGAACGACAAACTACATTCTTACCAAGATGTATGAAGAAGGTCGCGCCTTTGATGATGTTTTAAAGGAGGCGCAATCACTTGGTTATGCCGAGGCAGATCCGACAGCCGATATTGAAGGACATGACGCTGCAGCAAAGGCCGCCCTCCTTGCAAGCCTTGCATTTCACAGCACCGTTGTGATTGATGAGGTGTATTGCGAAGGAATTACGCAGATCTCCTCTGAAGATGTGCTTGCTGCCAAGTCCATGAACAGTGTCATCAAGTTACTGGCAATTGCAGAGTTAACAGTTAAAGATGAAATTTCAGTGCGTGTTCATCCAGTTATTTTGCCTTTGGCACACCCACTGGCATCTGTTCGTAACGCCTTTAACGCTATCTACGTCGAATCTGAAGCTGCTGGCCAGCTGATGTTCTACGGACGCGGAGCAGGGGGTGCACCAACCGCATCAGCAATTCTTGGTGATCTAGTCGCAGTTGCCCGCCATGCTGCATATTCAACAGTTGGCTATGGCGAATCTGATTATGCAGATTTAGACATTGCTCCAATTGGCGCTGTTAAATCTCAATTCTTTGTTCGCCTGCACGTTGCTGATAAATCAGGTGTTTTAGCCTCAATCGCACAAACTTTTGCCAGTGAAAATGTTTCTATTCAAACAGTCCGCCAATCAGGTCTTGGCGCAGATGCCGAACTAATCGTCGTTACACACGCGGCCTCAGAGGATGCGCTAGATGCGTGTGTAGAAAAATTGAAGAAGATGGATATCGTCAGCAAAGTCGAAAGCGTCATTCGCGTTGAGGGAGCATCTGTCTAATGGGCCTCTTTACTAAAAAGGTAGCTGGCGCGCACCAGTGGCGCGGCGTCATAGAGGAGTACCGCCATCGTCTTCCAGTTAGCGCAAAAACTCCGATTGTTTCCTTGCGTGAAGGCGGAACACCACTTATCTATGCATGCAACCTTTCAGAGCTTTTGGGAAACAATGTTTGGATTAAATATGAAGGTTTAAATCCAACTGGCTCTTTTAAAGATCGTGGAATGACAATGGCGATTTCAAAGGCGGCAGAAGATGGCGCAAAGGCTGTTATTTGTGCATCAACTGGAAACACATCTGCATCAGCTGCGGCATATGCAGTTAAGGCCGGAATGCGACCAGCGGTTTTAATTCCTAAAGGCAAGATTGCAATGGGCAAATTGGCCCAAGCGGTAATTCATGACTCAACAATTTTGCAGGTAAATGGCAACTTTGATGATTGCCTCATGTTGGCCAAAGAACTATCAGAAAATTACCCTGTTGCACTTGTTAACTCTGTTAACCCATATCGAATCGAAGGACAAAAGACTGCAAGTTTTGAAGTTGTAGACATGCTGGGAGATGCTCCAGATATTCACGCACTTCCGGTTGGCAATGCTGGAAATATCACTGCATATTGGAAGGGCTATAAGGAGTACAACAAAGACGGGCTTTCAACAAAGTTGCCAATGATGTTTGGATTCCAAGCAGCAGGTGCTGCACCGATTGTTAAGGGCAAGATTGTTAAGAATCCAGAAACAATTGCAACAGCCATTCGTATCGGTAACCCAGCCTCATGGCAGCAGGCAATTGACGCCCGTGATTCATCAGGTGGAGTAATTGATTCTGTGACTGATCGGGAAATACTGAGTGCATACCGTTTAATTGCAGCTAAAGAAGGTATTTTCGTTGAACCTTCATCTGCTGCAGGACTTGCTGGGCTACTTAAATACAAAAAGGCGGGCAAGTTGCCTCAGGGAAAGACAATTGTTATTACTGTTACCGGACACGGCCTGAAAGATATTCCTTATGCACTAGAGGCAGCCAAGAAGCCAGTTGTTGTTCCAGTGAACGCGAAGATCGCAGCTAAAGCTTTAGGACTGGCATAAGAATGAAACCAACATTTAAGGCACAACCTGTTCAGGTTCAAGTTCCTGCATCTAGTGCAAACTTAGGACCTGGCTTTGACTGCCTTGGGTTAGCTCTGAATATGCATGATCGCTATATGGCACAGGTGATGGATGAACCTGGTGTTGATATTGATGTGACCGGTGAAGGCGCAGACAACATCCCAACAACTGATAAGAATCTAGTTATTAAAGCAATGCATAAAGGTTTTGATTTCTTAGGTGGTCGTCCTCGCGGAATTGCATTGCGTCAATTAAATGTAATTCCTCATGGTCGTGGTCTTGGTTCATCAGCTGCAGCAATCGTTGGTGGATTAGCACTGGCACGAGCACTTGTCCTTGGTGGCAATGAGCGCATGAGTAATGAAGATATGTTAAATATTGCCAATGAGATGGAAGGCCATCCAGATAATGTTTCGGCCGCTATCTTCGGTGGTGCAAACCTTGCATGGCAAGAATCCCAGCGCGGTCATGTTATTGCGCAATCTTTAAACTTTGATGTTGATCCACGAATCGGTGCACTTGCATTTGTTCCATCTACAGAATTTTCAACCTCAAAGGCGCGCAAGATGTTGCCAGAATCAATCCCACATAGCGATGCGGTCAAAAACTCAAGTAACGTTGCTGTTCTGGTTCAAGCCTTACAAAATCGTCCAGATCTATTGCTTGGTGCAACTGAAGATTATTTACACCAGAGCTATCGCAAGGATGCGATCCCTCATAGTTTTGCCCTTATGACAAAGCTTCGGAATGCGGGTGTCGCAGCCTTTATTTCAGGGGCCGGTCCTGCGGTCTTAGTTCTCCACACCGGTGGGGAGTCAGAAGCAGCTGAATTAGAGCGTGCGGCAGGGGATAAGTTCAAGATGATTGCCTTGGGCATCTCACGCACAGGCGTAAGCGTCATCACCGCTTAGTTTTGCGATTTTGCGCCCTATCCTGCTAGCCTTTACACATCTGAACGGCACATCTAGCGGCCAGTAACACATCAGATAATTTCAAAAACAAAAATCCCAGGTTCTTTAGGATTTAAGCCCTAGAACCAATAGTGAAAAGATATTCATGACAACAGAAATTGAACCAGTTCGCTCACAAAGTCCAGAGCTTGCTGCCATGACCCTTCCAAAGTTAAAGACAGTTGCAACTCAACTAGGTGTCGATGGCGCAGCAAAGATGAAGAAGGACGCACTTGTAGAAGCGATTGCTGACTTGCAGGCAAAAAACCGCGAAGCGGCAAAGGCTGAACGCGAAGCGCGCCGCGAAGCACGCAATAACCGTAAGAAGGATTCAAAGCCTTCCAATAACAATCAGGATTCAGATGATGATGGCGATGATGATTCAGCGCCGCAGAGCAATAATGATCGTGGAAATGATCGCAATGACCGTGGTGGACGCTTTGATCGCAACGACCGAGGCCGAGGCCGTGACCGTAATCGTGACCGCAACCGCGATCGTGCTCCACGTGAAGAGCGTGAACCAGTTATTGGCGAGGACGATGTTCTAGTCCCTGTTGGTGGATTGCTCGACATTCTTGAGAGTTACGCATTTATTCGCACAGCTGGATACCTACCAGGACCTAACGATGTGTATGTCTCATTGCAGCAGGTTCGAAAGAACGGTTTGCGCAAAGGAGATGTTGTAACAGGCCAAGTTCGCCAACCACGTGAAGGTGAAACAAAGCAGAAGTTCAACGCACTAATTACTCTGGAAACAGTAAATGGAATGACTCCGGAAGAGGCACGTAACCGTGTTGAGTTCGGAAAGCTAACTCCGCTTTATCCTCAGGAGCGTTTGCGTCTTGAGACAGAACCAAATGTTTTGACAACTCGTGTTATCGATTTGATTGCACCAATTGGTAAGGGCCAGCGCGGTCTTATTGTTTCGCCTCCAAAGGCTGGTAAGACAATGGTTCTGCAATCAATTGCAAACGCGATCACAACAAATAACCCAGAGTGCCACTTGATGGTTGTCCTAGTTGATGAGCGTCCAGAAGAAGTTACAGACATGCAACGATCAGTAAAGGGTGAAGTTATTGCTTCAACTTTTGATCGCCCAGCAGATGACCACACAACAATTGCTGAACTTGCAATTGAACGCGCAAAGCGTCTTGTTGAACTAGGTCACGATGTTGTTGTTCTTCTTGACTCAATTACTCGCCTTGGTCGTGCATATAACATCGCAGCACCTGCATCAGGTCGCATTCTTTCTGGTGGCGTTGATTCTGCGGCTCTTTATCCACCAAAGAAGTTCTTCGGAGCTGCTCGTAATATTGAAGATGGCGGATCACTAACTATTCTTGCAACAGCCCTCGTTGACACGGGCTCTCGTATGGATGAAGTTATCTTCGAAGAGTTCAAGGGAACTGGAAACATGGAATTGATTCTTGATCGCCGTATGGCTGACAAGCGAATCTTCCCTGCAGTTAACGTTGTTGCTTCAGGTACACGTAAGGAAGAAATCCTTATGGGTTCAGAAGAGCTCAACATTGTGTGGAAGCTACGTCGTGTATTGCACGCACTAGAGCCACAAGCAGCACTAGAACTGCTGCTTGAGAAGATGAAGGGCACTAAGTCCAACGTCGAGTTCTTGATGCAGATTCAGAAGACAACTTCGGGTCCAGACGACTCAAAGTAAGCGTAAATTTCTCAAATGTAGGCTTATCGCTTACCCTTGGGGTCTGTTAACCGTCCGTTTGGTTCACTCAGCAATGAGACCCAAACACGAATATAAGGAATAACCATGAAGCCAGAGATCCACCCAGAGTACAAAGAGACCCAAGTGACTTGTGGTTGCGGCGAGAAGTTTGTAACTCGTTCAACAGTTGCTAGCGGATCTATCTACGTTGAAGTTTGCTCAGTCTGCCACCCGTTCTACACAGGTAAGCAGCGCATCCTTGATACTGGTGGTCGCGTGGCTAAGTTCGAAGAGCGCTTCGGTAAGAAGAACTAGCTTTCTAAAGAAACCGCACTGCAGCCTTAACGGTTGCGGTCGCGGTTTTTTTATTTCCCAAGGTTTAATTCAGTACTGATTACGAAATAGAAAGGAGCAGTCGATGAGTAATGATCGCTTTGCATCAGCACATGAAATGGTGCGTGAGTATGCCGAACTTGAAGAGAAGATGGCTGATCCTTCTATTCACGAAGATCAGGCAAATGCTCGCAAACTTGGTCGTCGCTATGCCCAACTAGGTCCTGTCGTTGCGGGATTTAAGGCATGGAAATCATCTGAAGATGATTTGTTAGCCGCTGCAGAGTTAGCCGCTGTTGATCCAGATTTTGCTGCTGAAATTCCAGCGCTCGAAGCAACGCGTGATGCGGCTGCTACAAAGTTAGAAGAGTTGTTATTGCCACGTGATCCAAATGATGACCGCGATGTTATTTTGGAAGTTAAAGCAGGTGCTGGTGGTGATGAGTCAGCCATTTTTGCTGGGGATCTATTGCGCATGTATATGCGTTATGCCGAAAAGCACAATTGGAAAGTTGAAATTATTGATGCCACTGAAAGTGAAATGGGTGGATACAAAGACATTTCTGTTGCTGTTAAATCAAAGGGTGTGGCCGCACCTGGAGAATCTCCGTATGCACGTTTGAAGTTTGAAGGCGGAGTGCACCGCGTGCAGCGAGTGCCAGAAACTGAAAGCCAGGGTCGTATTCACACTTCGGCTGCCGGTGTGCTTATTTTGCCGGAAGCAGAGGAAGTAGATGTTGATCTCAACATGAATGATGTGCGCGTAGATGTATACCGCTCATCAGGTCCTGGTGGGCAATCAGTTAACACCACTGACTCTGCAGTGCGATTAACTCACGTTCCAACAGGAATTGTTGTTTCTTGCCAGAATGAAAAGAGCCAACTACAGAACAAGGAATCAGCACTTCGAATCTTGCGTGCTCGCCTCTTGGCAGATGCTCAAGAAAAGGCTGAAGCGATTGCATCTGCAGAGCGTAAGAGCCAAGTTCGCACAGTTGATCGTTCAGAACGAATTCGCACATACAACTATCCTGAAAACCGTATCAGTGATCATCGCGTTAATTACAAATCAAACAATTTAGATGCCGTTCTTAATGGGGATCTAGATGACATGATTCAGACATTATTAGATGCTGACAAAGCAGCGCGATTGGCAAACGCGAACTAACATGCACATCAAGGAGGTTCTGCGGGATTCGAAGTCGCAATTAGCTGAATCTGGAATTTCAGAAGTAGATGCCGAGCACTTGTTGGCACATGTGCTTGGGTTATCACGAATGGATCTGCATAACTCTGTCTTGGTCGAGTCAACACTTTTGGGAATTGAGGATAAAGATGTCCTGGAAGAACAGTTTTATGACTTATTAGACCGTCGCCTTAACTTTGAGCCACTGCAGTATTTAACGGGGATAGCCGGCTTTAGATATCTAAATATTGAAGTTGGTCCTGGTGTCTTGGTCCCGCGCCCTGAATCCGAACTTCTTGTTGAAGCGGTATTGCAACACATCGAAAACTTACCTGCACCTGTCAGTGTCATTGACCTTGGCGCAGGATCTGGTGCACTGTCTTTGGCGATTGCAACAGAAGCTCCAACGACACGGGTTATTGCAGTTGAAAAAAGTCCTGAAGCCTTGTTCTGGCTAAAGAAAAACGTATCGGTAATTGCAGAAAACGTTCGTGTTGTAGAAGGCGATGTTGCAGATGTATTGCCTGGTATTAAGTGTGATGTTGTAATTGCCAATCCACCCTACGTTCCAGATTCACAAGAGTTACCACGAGATGTGGCTGGTTTTGAGCCGCATATTGCTTTATTTGGTGGCCCGACTGGAATGGAAATTCCGCGGGTATTTATCGCCGCAGCATCTCGGTTGCTAAAAAGCGGGGGAGTTTTAGTTATTGAACACACAGAGGGACAAGGATCTGCAATTGCAGATGTGTTGGCTATAGATTTTCTAGAAATTGCCCTGCATGATGACCTAGTAGGTCGTCCCCGTTGGACTAGCGCGGTTAGGAGGTAGCCATGGCAAAAGTGATAGACCTTAAAAAAGGTGAGCTAACTCGTCATGTTAATAAAGCTGCCAAAGCGATTGCCGATGGTCACATCATCGTTGTTCCAATGGAGCACAGTTATGCATATGTGTGTGATGCATTTAGAGCAGACACAGTAAGAGCAATGCATGTCTTGCGTGGTGATCCTTTGTTCACAGCTGCCCAAGTAATTGTTGGAAGCACACAAACTGCTGAAGGAATCGTTCGCGAGATAACACCTGAGATAAAAGGTTTAATGAAAAAGTTTTGGCCAGGAATGGTTTCGCTCAACCTGCGACCTCAACTTGGCCTTAGCTGGGATCTGGGAGATGACAATCAATTGGATCGAGTTAGCGTTCGAATTCCAAAAGCTAAGTTTGCAAAAGCGCTTGTTTCACAAACTGGTCCATTGGCAGTTGCCAGCGCATCACGCAAGGGAATGCCTTCACCAAAAGCCCTCGGCGATGTAATGGTTCTTGATTCAGGTGTGGCACTGAAGTTTGACAACGGAAACCTGCGAAAGGGCCCAATCTCAACTGTTATCGAGGCTGATGAAACAGGCGTGCGAGTTCTGCGTGTTGGGGCAATCTCGCTAGAGCAAATCCAAGAGATCGTTCCTGGCGCTACAGGCGAGTAGTCCCATCTGCCTATAGGGTTTGGGCATGTCCGAAACTTTCTATGGCCCAGATTTCAGCCTATTAACCCAGCAGGATCCTGATGTCGCAGCGGTTCTCTTATCTGAACTCAAGCGCCAACAGACCAATCTGCAGTTAATCGCATCTGAAAACTTCACCTCTCGCGCAGTCTTGGCCGCCCTTGGGTCAACACTTTCAAATAAGTATGCCGAAGGTTATCCAGGCAAGCGTTACTACGGCGGATGCGAAGAAGTTGATAAGGCTGAGTACCTAGCAATAGATCGCGCTAAATCACTGTTTGGTGCAGAACATGCCAACGTTCAACCGCACTCAGGTGCATCTGCAAATGTTGCGGTCTATCAAGCATTCACTAAGCCAGGAGACACAGTCCTTGCAATGTCGTTGGCACATGGTGGTCATCTAACCCACGGTTCTCCTGTTAACTTTTCAGGCAAGTGGTTCACCATTGAGTCATATGGAGTTCGTCAAGATAACGAGCTAATTGATTACGACGAGCTTCGTGACCAAGCAATTCGCACAAAGCCAAAGATGATTTGTTCGGGTGCAACGGCATATCCATCACTTGTTGATTTTGCAAAGATCCGTGAAATTTGCGATGAAGTTGGAGCAATCATGTGGGTGGATGCGGCCCACTTCATTGGTTTGGTTGCCGGTAAGGCGATTCCTTCACCGGTGCCGTATGCAGATGTTGTTTCATTTACAACACACAAAGTTTTGCGTGGACCGCGCGGTGGAATGATTTTGGCTAAGGCAGAACATGCCGCAGCAATTGATAAGGCAGTATTTCCTGGAATGCAGGGTGGGCCGATCATGTCTGCAGTGGCTGGAAAGGCAATTGCGCTCGCAGAGTGCGCAACTCCTGCGTATCAAAAATATGCTGCCGATGTAATTGTTAACGCAAAGGCACTTGCCGCTGCCCTTGAAACAGAAGGCATGCGCGCAGTATCTGGCGGTACCCAAACTCACCTAGCGTTAATGGATATTCGCAGCACTGGTGTTACCGGCAAGGTTGCCGATGAGCGATGCGGGGCTGCAGGAATTGTTATGAACAAGAACTCAATTCCTTATGATCCAGAAAAGCCAGGAATCACAAGCGGTATTC
>JBIIKH010000007.1:0-53844 GCA_044233285.1 Candidatus Planktophila sp.
TCGCCATCGTAAAATATCCTTAACCAGCACTTGCCGCCAAAGCGACCTGTTCGTCACCCGGAGCACCCCGCCGCGGTGGAGGGTTGCCGCCTACTAAGCCGGGGCTAATACGTAGGACTCGTGAACGATGAAATTCTAGCGACTACTCTTGAAATATCCCAGCCGTCACTTTGGGATGTAGCTCTAGGCGCATTGCAGCAAAAGCAGCAGCCGGCCAGCCAGATCCAAAGACCCTACGAAGCAAAATGGTCAATGCATACTTAGGGTCATCAACTGTTGCTCGATCTAGGGCTCGATAGGCCAATTCATTCTCGCCACGTTCATATGCCAAAGTGGCAAAAAGGCAGGCTACTGGTGCCACGAAGTTGTTTGGTGCAATCCGCAATAGATACAGCCACATATTCCAGTAGGTATCAAAGGTTTCCAAGTTGTGTGTCCCCATAGCAAAATCACGGACTTGAATATCTGCCAGGCGGCCGATGACCTGTGAGATTAGCTCGATGTCACACTCATATCCACGATCTGCAAATTGCATAGATAAGTCGATGACTGCAGTTGCGCCATCGCGTTGCAGAAGATTTAGATCATTACTTGATGGCGAGAGAGAAAAGGTTTTCACGCTTTCGATGAATTCATGGTCGGTTGCAAGTGGCAGTGAAGTGATGCTTACATAAGTGTTTTCAGTTGTCATGGTTTCATCCTTTGAATGTAGTAGGTGCTTTAACCACTGTGATTAATGCGTTAGAGGATTTGATTACCGTTCCTGTAACTGCGCGAGTGGCAGCGTTATGGGTATAGGAACCATTCCAAGTAGTTATCAATGTAATTTGATATGTACCTGGCTTTTTATATGTATGTTGAATTGTGCCCGTGGGATATGGCTCGCCATTTTCAGTGGTGGCATAGAAACTGCCATCACCAAAACTCCACTCAAACGAAGGTCGCAAAGCAACATCTACAATCTCACCAATGATGTCGACTCGACTTTGGAAAAGAGAGGGAAGATCGCACCAGAAATACACTGGAACATGTATTAGCGGTTCGAATTCGGGCTGATATGCAACTCCGGCAGTTGGGACCATGGTCGTTAATCGATCATTTAAATTCACGCTAGTCACGGCTTTTTTGACTCGTGGTTTATAGGTGCGCTTTACAGTTGGTTTTTTGATGGCTGGTTGGGGAGCTGAAGTAGGTAACATAAAAATAGGAATTGCTTTTGCCGCCGGAGTTGTCTTGGGCACAGGTTTTTTAGATGCCTGGGTTATGATTTTTTTAATAGTGGTCGAGCCTTTGTGGGCTTCGATAATGATTTGATTATTGTCGGTATACACAGTGACGCAGGCACTTTCTGCGCATTGGTCAGCAGCTACGGCTGCCTGTATTCCACAACACAACAGCACCAGACTCAGAATAGTTTTCCTCATGTGCGGCACCATAAATTGCCAAGATGACCAAATTGAAAGTCATTGCGCTAACTGTGGATAGTTGTGACAGGCTAGGTTCATGGCAGCGCGAGATGGTGATGGTTGGGTTAATTGCGCCTGTGGCAATAAGCATTGGGGACTAAATGGTGCAGCTGGAATCTTGATTTTTCGTGGCACAGAAATCTTGCTCCAGCACAGAGCCCCTTGGGTTCACAACGGTGACACCTGGGGCATTCCAGGAGGTGCTCGTGATTCTCATGAAAGCACTATCGAAGGGGCATTTCGTGAAGCGGTTGAGGAAACTGGGATCGATACACGATTACTAACTCCTTTGCACACCTTTAGCGATGATCACGGTGACTGGAAGTATGAAACTGTTATTGCGCGTGCAGCAGATGGCTTAATCGCACATGAAGTTAATGATGAATCCCACGAGGTGCGCTGGGTCGAGATAGATGAAGTTCATGAACTACCTTTACATCCAAGCTTTGCAAAATCGTGGCCCGAATTAAAGGCTCTCCTTCAATCTTTTTAAAGAATCCCTCACGACTTCTGCATCTGATGTACGCCACAACGGAGGCATGGAGTTGAGTAGAACGCTTCCATATCTCTTAGTCACAATACGTGAATCCAAGATCGCTACGACTCCCCTGTCATCAACAGATCGAATCAGACGTCCTGTGCCCTGTGCCAATAAAAGTGCTGCTCTGGGAAGAGAAACCTGCATAAATCCGCTGCCACCTTTGGCATCTGCCTGGGCTGCGCGCGCACTCATCACTGGTTCATCAGGACGCGGAAAAGGAATGCGATCGATTGCAACCAAGATACAACTGTTACCAGGAACATCAACGCCTTGCCACAGTGACATCGTGCCAATCAAGATGGAGGTTTCATCTTTTGCAAACCGAGAAACTAGCGGCCCAACTGCATCTCCGCGTTTTTGCGTGATGATCTTGATTGGAAGTTCAGCTAACACTTTACGCAAATGTAAATCTGCTGCCTCAACCCCGCGCCAGGATGAAAACAGGGCAAGTGTGCGTCCACCTGCTGCATCAATTAACTCACCCAGTTCTGTCAGCACTTCCTGACTTGGTCCATCACGACCAGGCTCAGGCAAATGCTTAGGCATATATAAGACACCTTGATTGGCAAAATCAAAAGGGCTTCCAACATCTAACATCTGAATATTTGCAGGATCTACTTCACCCTCTTTGACTTCAGCGTTCATCTCTTCATTAACCAAGAAGCCAATGCTCTTTGCCATCTGATCAAAGCCATTACCCACGGTTAGGGTTGCAGATGTTGCAATTACGGGAGTCTTGGTCAGCAAATTTTCACGCAGAACTTCTGAAACAGAAAGTGGAGCTAAATACAACGTTGAAAATGTTGGTTCATACCAGAGCACCAACCCATCGCCCATTTTAAGTAGCGTTGTGGCAGTTGTTGCTATCTCATTGACTGCACCCTTTACTCGAGCGCGCTCTGCCAAGGCATCTGTGTCAATGATTTCATCATCGGCGGAAAGAAATTGCATGATCGCCTTAGTTGCTTCCATGACTTTTCGAATAGAAAATTCAAGTGATTGTGGAATCTCTTCTAGGCGGCCTTGTGTTCCAAATTCACTTTTTATTGACTCACCATAGTCCACCATTGATTCATGGAAATCATTTGCTGCCTTGTGAAAAGCATCTGAAAGCTTGCCCGGCATGAACTTACGAGCCATTGCAGCAGCGCGCAAAACCCGATTACTTGTTAACTCATCTGTGACGGCTTGAGTTGCTCGATCCATGAATTCATGAGCTTCATCTAAAATCACGCAATCGCGTTCAGGCAAGATGGGGTGTGAATCTACGATTTCAATGGCTAACAGTGTGTGGTTGGTGATGACGATATCGGCGGTCTGCGCTTTTGCCTTAGCGTTTGCGGCAAAACACTGTGAACCAAAGGCGCACACATCTGCGCCCACGCATTCACGTCCTGAAACACTGTTTGCTGCCCACACTCTGCGATCCACCTCAGGTGCATCATCACGATCTCCGCTAACCCCCGGTGTCTTTGCCCATGCAATCAGGCGCTTGGCATCTTTTTCAAGTGCTGAAACCTCCAGCACCAACTCACCATCAGGATCTACTTCATCACTGTTCATCTTTTGTAGGCACACATAATTACCGACGCCCTTATAGATCGCATAGGAGATCTCCCGGCCTAACTCTTTTTCAAGAGCAGGAACAACTGCTGGTAGATCCCGATCAACTAATTGACGTTGCAGCGCAATTGTCGCTGTTGCTACCAATACTTTTCGGCCATGCACAATCCCAGGAATTAAATAGGCAAGTGATTTACCTGTACCGGTACCTGCTTGCACCATTAAATGGTGACGATTTGTTAACGCATTTGCCACCGCTTCAGCCATTTCAATCTGGCCTTCACGGGCTGATCCCCCAATAGCTTCCACAGCAACATCTAGTGCTCTGCGCACCTTTGCTGACATATCGCTCATTAAAGAGCCATCAAATCCATAAACTCATTTACTGGAGTTGTGGCCAACTTGTCATAATCTAGACACAGATCAGCGATCTTCTTCTGCTTATCTGCGTCATAAATACGAGCCAAATTAGTCTTATATTTTTCAATCAGCAGTGGAATGCCCTCTTGTCGCCGGCGTGCATGGCCCACTGGATACTCAACGGCGACCTCGGCAAAGACAGTCCCATCATTGAATTCAACTGTTACTGCATTGGCAATTGAGCGCTTTTCTGGATCGTGATAATCAGCTGAGTAGGCGACATCTTCCACGCACACAATCTTCTCGCGAAGGGCATCAATACGTGGGTCAGCAGCGATGTCATCCTCATAATCACGAGCGGTGAGGCGGCCAAAAATAAATGGGACTGCAACCATGTATTGAATGCAGTGGTCGCGATCGGCAAAATTGTTCAGTGGTCCCTTTTTATCAATAATGCGGATGCATGCCTCGTGGGTGCGAATGGTTATCTTCTTGATGTCATCAGAAGTTTTACCGGCTGCCTGCATCTGCTGATAAATCGTCATTGCTGCTTCCACCGCGGTTTGTGAGTGGAACTCTGCTGGGAAAGATATTTTGAACAAAACATTTTCCATGACATAGGAACCATAAGCTCGTTGGAACTTAAACTCTTGTCCCTTAAAAGAAACATCATAAAAGCCCCAGGTCTTTGCAGTTAGCGCTGATGGATAACCCATCTCGCCAGCTTTTGCCATCAACGCAAGTCGCACAGCGCGAGAGGTTGCATCCCCTGCTGCCCACGATTTGCGTGATCCTGCATTTGGAAAGTGTCGGTAAATTCGTAATGAATGTCCATCGATCCACGCCAGTGAAACTGCAGCTAGTACTTGATCTCGGGTTAAGCCCATCATCTGCGCCACAACTGCAGTTGATGCCACCTTTACCAAAATAACGTGGTCTAAACCAACCTTATTAAATGAGTTTTCAAGTGCGATGCAGCCCTGAATTTCATGGGCTTTGATCATCGCAGTTAAAACATCTTTGATCGTGAATTTCTTATCTGTTGTGCGAGAGAGCCAATCAGCTGTTGCAAGAATGCCGCCTAAGTTATCTGATGGGTGTCCCCATTCAGCTGCTAACCAGGTGTCATTGAAATCTAACCAACGAATCATTGCGCCAATATTGAAAGCACCTTGTACTGGATCTAATACATATGTTGTTCCAGGGACCTTAACTCCATTTTCAACAGTTAAGCCAGGGACAACTGGGCCTAAAAGCTTTCTACATGCTTGGTATTCCAATGATTCAAGCCCGCAGCCAACTGTGTCCAAGAAACTACTCCAGGCAGTTTCATAGGCAACCGGTGAGGTGATCTCATAGTTCAGTGCGTAATCGACGATGTCGATGATCACTTGATCGTATGGCTGATTACCTTGGCTTACATGGCTGCTCATTTATTTAGCGCTTTTCGATGGGAACAAAAGCCAAATCTTCTGGACCAACATATGTTGCCGTTGGGCGGATGATCTTTCCATCAATACGCTGTTCGATGACGTGAGCAGTCCAGCCAGAAATACGTGCCATCACAAATAGCGGCGTGAAGTAATTAACCGGAATCTTCATCGCATCGTATGCGACAGCTGAGAACCAATCCACGTTAGGGAACATCTTCTTAACTTCCCACATCACTGACTCAATGCGCTCTGCCACGTTATACAGATTCTCTTTGCCAGCCTCTACTGCTAGCTCCTTTGTAATGACCTTAACAATTTCATTACGTGGATCTGAGACTGTGTAGACAGGGTGTCCGAAGCCAATAACAACTTCCTTGTTTTCAACACGTGCACGAATATCTGTTTCTGCCTGATCTGGTGATGAGTAGCGAAGTTGAATTTCAAGTGCAACCTCATTAGCACCACCATGCTTTGGACCACTCAGTGCTCCAATGGAACCGGTAACACAGGAGTAAATATCTGCGCCAGTTCCGGCGATTACGCGGCCTGTAAAGGTTGAGGCGTTAAATTCATGTTCTGCATAAAGAACGAGAGATGCGTGCATAGCTTTTTCCCATAGAGCACTTGGCTTTTCGCCATGTAGTAGATGCAGGAAGTGCGCACCGATTGAGTCATCATCTGTTTCTACTTCAATGCGCTTTCCCGAATTTGCAAAGTGGTGCCAGTAACCAAGCAGTGAACCAGTCTTTGCCAGCATTGAATCTGCAATATCTCGTGCTTCTACTTCTGTGTGCTTGGTTGACTCTGGTGTGACCGCACCGAGTGCCGAAATTCCAGTACGTAAAACATCCATGGCATGGGCAGATGCTGGAAGTTGTTCAAGCACTGTCTTGACCTGTGGTGAAAGCCCGCGTAGTCCCTTGAGCTTTGCCTTATATGTGTCTAGTTGCACTTGGGTTGGCAGCGCACCATGCACGAGAAGGTAGGCAACCTCTTCAAACTGGCAATTAGCAGCCAAGTCTTTGATCGAGTATCCGCGGTAATGAAGGTCGGCTCCACCCACTGCGCTAAGAGCAGTACTTCCTGCTGGAACTCCTGAGAGTGCTACTGACTTCTTTACTTTGATTTCTTCCATGATTTTTTACCCGTTGTCTTTGCCTAGTGTTTGGTCAAGTGCTTTTTCGTACTCATAATAATTAATTGCTTGGTATAACTCTTCGCGGGTCTGCATTGTGTCGATCACATGAACCTGAGTTCCGTCTCGACGAATCGAAGTGTAGACATTTTCGGCCGCCTTATTCATCGCTCTGAAGGCTGACAATGGGTAAAGGATCATCCCCACCCCGTTGGCAGCTAGTTCTTCTCGCGTAAACAGTGGAGTCTTTCCAAATTCAGTGATATTTGCCAGGATCGGCTTGGAAACGGCGGCTGAAATTGTGGAGTAATCTGCCAAGTTTTCAATCGCCTCCGGGAAGACTAAATCCGCACCAGCCTGGATATATGCGTGGATGCGATCTAAGGCTGAATCAATACCTTCGTTTGCAATCGCATCTGTGCGAGCCATGATTTGAAAGTTCTCATCTGTGCGAGCATCGACTGCCGCCTTGATGCGATCAACCATTTCGCCCTTAGAAACAATTTCTTTGTTGGGGCGATGGCCACAACGCTTAGCACCCACCTGATCTTCGATATGCAGTGCGGCCGCTCCAGCTTTGATCAGGTCCTTGACTGTGCGGCCAATGTTAAAAGCTGATGTACCAAATCCTGTGTCAGCATCAACTAACAACGGTGTATCGCACACATTAGTAATTCGACGAACATCAGTTAAGACATCATCCAACGTTGTAATTCCTAAATCAGGAATTCCTAGCGAGCCTGCTGCTACTCCGCCACCTGATAAATAGATTGCGCGAAAACCTGCGCGCTGTGCAAGCAAGGCGTGATTAGCGTTAATGGTTCCAATAATTTGAAGCGGGGTTTCTTCAGCTAACGCCTTTTTAAAGGCTGCACCTGCGCTAGTTACGCTCACCAAACGAGTCTATCTAGGCGTTCTTCAAACGCAAAAGTTCAAGGGCTGCAATAGCGCTGTCGTACCCTTTGTCTTCTTTGCTTCCAGCAACACCTGAGCGGGCTATAGCTTGATCTAGATCATTACACATCAAGACGCCATAGCCAATTGGCTTGCCGTACTTAAGTGAGACATCGATGACACCCTGTGTCACGCCTTGGCAGACATAGTCAAAGTGAGGTGTTTCACCCTCTAAGACCAGACCCACTGCAACAACAGCATCAAAGCCCTTCTCAAATGCGTATTGGGCAGCAAGTGGAATCTCAAAAGAACCCGGCACATATTGAACTTCAACTGTTCCTACCTGTGCCTGAACAAGTGCGCGCTGGGTACCTGCAATTAAATCATTACAAATATCGAGGTGCCAGGATGAAGAGATGATCGCAACCTTTGCCTGCGGAAGTGGCTTAATCCCGATACTTGGTGCATGTCCTGCCATTTATTTGCCTCCTCGTGTGTGGCCAAGTTTTTCTTCCTTTGTTGCTAAATACTTTTCATTAAAACTATTGGGCACAACCGTCAGATTGATTTGAGTGACCGCAATCCCTGATTCATGAAGTGCTTGCACCTTATTAGGGTTGTTGGTCAGAAGTGATAACTCCTTAAGTCCCAGTGCTTTAACAATTGCAATTGCATCAGACCAATCACGGGCATCGATCTCATGGCCTAAATGCAGGTTGGCATCGATGGTGTCCATGCCTTGATCCTGTAATTGATACGCCTTGATCTTTTCGGTTAACCCAATCCCGCGGCCCTCATGATCACGTAAATAGATGATGTATCCATGGCCATGTGCCTGAATCAACTTAATTGATTGCTCTAGTTGTTCTCCGCAATCACAGCGCTGTGAATGAACAACATCGCCCGTGAAACACTCGCTATGAATACGCACCATAGGAGTTTTTCCAGAATCCCCAAAACCAATTACCGCATGCTCTCTTTGACGCAGCCCAGGAAATGTTGCGATCTTCCACATACAGCTACGAAGTGGCAACTGTGCCCATTCAAAGTTAAATTGCAAATCATCCTTTACTGGCGCGACTGGATTGGCCAGAACATATTCCTTTAATTCACCAACAGAAATAACCGGAATTGAGTGCTCTTCGGCAAAGGCGGCAAGTGATAGCCCACGCGCCATTGAGCCATCATCATTGACGATTTCAGAAAGTAAGCAGAGTGCCTGCGCCCCAACGATTTGTGACAGTGCAACACCAGCTTCAGTGTGACCGCCGCGAGCTGCAAGTCCGCCATTATCAGCAATCAAAGGAAAGACATGGCCTGGGCGAATGAAATCTGCTGCAACAGCTGATGCAGCTGCAAGTGCTCTGACAGTGTTAGCGCGCTCTTGTGCACTCACACCTGTTGTTAATCCAACCTTGTAATCAACGCTCACCGTAAAGGCAGTCTTTTTTGAATCCTGGTTCTCTTCCACCATCAGTGGCAGATGCAATGTGCGAGCTCGCTCTTGGGTCATAGCAACACACAAGATTCCTGTTGTGTGGCGGACCATAAATGCGACTTTTTCAGTGGTTGCCTTTTCAGCCACAATCATTAAATCGCCTTCGTTTTCACGATCAGCATCATCCGTAACAATGATGAAATCACCATTTTTATAGGCAGCAAATGCGATCTGTAATTGACTCATCACTTGTCTCCTTTGGCCAATAAGCGCTCAACGTACTTAGCCAACACATCAACTTCGACGTTAATCAAATCCCCTGGAAGTAACGTTGAAAGATTGGTGCGCTCTAGTGTCTCTGGAATCAACCACACTGTCACCACATTGTTCTCATCATTGATTCCACCAACAGTCAGTGAAATACCATCTAAACAAATAGATCCTTGATTAACGATGTATTTACTTAATTCAACGGGAACCTTGATATCAAACTGTGCCCACTTATCCCCTGGTGTTAGAGCAACAACTATTGCAACACCATCAACATGGCCCTGCACCATATGCCCACCCATACGGGCATTTAGCTGGGCAGCAAGTTCAAGGTTTACTGGACTACCCACAAAGATCTGTGAAAGAGATGTGAGAGACAGAGTTTGAACCATGACATCTGCTGTGAAGGCGGTGCCATCTATTGAGGTGGCAGTCAAACACACACCGTTGACCGCAACTGAATCTCCCACTGAAATCTCTGAAATTAGCCCTGGTGCATTTATTGTAAAGATGGCAGATGTATCACTCTTTTTAATGGCTGTAATTGAACCAAGTTCTGCAATAAGTCCTGTAAACATCACTCACCATTCCTAATCCGATAGACCGACTTAACATCGCCATCTAGGACCACGGTACTTAAGTGATCCATTCGCATTTGATCAGTAATCGTTGTTGGGTAATCAAAACTAAAAAAGTGCTTGCCTGTGCCCAAAAGCGTAGGTGCCTGATACATGATCAGCTCATCCAAAAGACAACCATCTAACATCGCACTACCCAAAGTCGGCCCTGCCTCAACAAAGACATGATTAACGCCAAGTTCATTGAGTTTTTCGACCAAGACATCAAGATCTTTGGATTTCACAAGAAGTGTTTGTGCAGCATCATCAAAAACCTTTGAATCTGTTGGCAGCTCTTGCTCCCCGCAAATAACACGGATTGGGTTAGCCCCATAGCCCTCAAATGAGCCACGAGGAATCAAATGTGGATCATCTGTAATAACAGTATTTGTCCCTACAAGAATCGCATCAGCCTGACGGCGCAGCATTTGCACATCGCCCCGCGAAGTTTCATTGCTTATCCACTTTGAAGTTCCATCAGCGGCTGCGACCTTGCCATCAAGGGTTGCGGCAACCTTCCAGGTGAAAAATGGTCGACCCTTTTTAATCTTCATCAGCCAGGCACGATTAGAAAAAGCTGCCTCATCTTTCATCACGCCTTCAATAACGCTGACACCAGCGGCGCGAAGTGCTGCTGCTCCTCCGGCGGCCTTTTCATTGGGATCTGCAAATGCAAAGACAACAGTTGTAATACCTGCATCAATAATTGCTTGCACGCATGGTCCGGTTGAACCTGTGTGATTACATGGCTCTAAACTCACAACAATTGTTGAACCTTTTGTTTTATCCCCTGCAGCCTTTATCGCAACTACCTCTGCATGATCTGGTGAGTTCACACGTTCATGAAAACCTTCACCCACAACATTTCCCGCGGAATCAATTATTACTGAACCAACAATTGGATTGGGTGCTGTTTTACCGAGTCCTTTTTCGCCCAAGGCAATGGCACGTTGCATCGCAACTGTGTAATCCATATCCATTTTAATTTCCCGTGCCCCCGACTCTAGAAACGAGTAACCGGGGGTGCGTGCAAAGAGAAATGCACAAAGAAGGTAGGCGCAAGCCCACCCTTTGTTGGTTTCCTCTCATCCGGACTTTAACCGTCGGTCTCAGAATTTCACTGAGTCAACCGATACCTGGCAGGCATCGGGTCGCGGACTATAACCGCCGGTTCGAAATTACATCGACCCCGGAAACAACGTTGTAATTCTACTCGTGATTGATAGGTGCTGGTGACATGAAAAACCCCGCCCATCGTGATAGATGAGCGGGGTTTTTAACGGGGTTGGTTAATTTTTAGCTGCAACCAGATGTGTTTCCGCAGCCTTCGCATACGAAGCATGCACCTGACATACGCATCTTTACACCACATGTCATACACAGTGGGGCATCAGATTTGATTCCCATTGATTCAAGTAGATCAGATGAAGATCCGATTGTTGCCGCAAGAGGTGCAGCTTCAATCTTTACCGCTACTGGCTTACTTGCAACCGCAGGAGCCGCCACAGGCGCAACTGCTTTTGGGGTATCAGCCACCGCTACAGGTGCGTACTCGCCACCATTGTCTAATGCTGCTGCGCGTTCTGCTGCAGTATAAAGACCCATTGCTGAACGTTGTTCAAATGGTAGGTAGTCAAGTGCCAGACGACGGAAGATGTAATCCATCATGGACTGTGCCATGCGGATATCAGCATCATCTGTCATACCTGCTGGCTCAAAGCGCAAGTTTGTGAACTTCTCAACGAATGTCTCTAGTGGAACTCCGTATTGAAGTCCGATAGATACTGCAATTGAGAATGCATCCATTACACCGGCAAGAGTTGAACCCTGCTTGCCAAGCTTTAAGAACACTTCACCCAGTGCGCCATCAGCGTATGCGCCAGCGGTCATGTAACCCTCTGCACCACCAACAGCAAATGATGTTGTTGTTGCTGGACGAGACTTTGGAAGACGCTTGCGAACTGGAGTAGACAAGTCCTCTTCTACAACCGCTTCCTTCTTCTTAGCCTTTCCATCAGATAGTGGTTGACCAACCTTGCAGTTGTCGCGATAGACAGCGAGCGCCTTGATGCCCATGCGCCATGCTTCGATGTGAACCTCTTCAACCTCTTCAACAGTTGCATCCTCAGGAAGGTTTACTGTCTTTGAGATCGCACCTGATAAAAATGGCTGGCATGCAGCCATCATGCGAACGTGGCCCATTGGAGCAATTGAACGTTGTCCTAGCGCGCAGTCAAATACTTCGTAGTGCTCTGGCTTTAGTCCTGGAGCATCGATCACGTGACCATTTGCTGCAATGAACTCAACAATTGCTTCAACTGTTTCTTGTGCGTAGCCAAGCTTTTGTAGGGCTAGTGGAACTGTCTGGTTAACGATCTGCATAGATCCGCCACCAACAAGCTTCTTGAACTTAACTAGTGAGAAGTCAGGCTCGATACCAGTTGTATCGCAATCCATCATCAAACCGATTGTTCCGGTTGGAGCAAGTACTGAGATCTGCGCGTTGCGCCATCCGTTCTTATCTCCTGTTGAAAGACATGCATCCCAGGCCTTGTTCGCCTCTGTCCACACATCGCGGTCAAGAGTTGTTTCTGACTTTGCAGATGATGAAGCAGCTGCGTGCTTGCGCATCACACGTGCGTGTGGCTTAGCGTTTTGTGCAAAGCCGGCATATGGTCCAACGATTCCAGCAAGTTCTGCTGAACGCTTGTAAGTAATACCTGACATCAATGATGTGATCGCACCAGCAAGTGCGCGTCCACCCTCTGAGTCATAAGCAAGACCTGATGCCATAAGGAGTGCACCTAGGTTTGCATATCCAATACCGAGCTGACGGTATGCCTTTGTGGTATCGCCAATTGCCTCTGTTGGGAAATCTGCGAAACAGATTGAAATATCCATCGCTGTGATGATGAGCTCTGCAGCCTTACCAAATGACTTTGCATCAAATGATCCATCAGCTTTTAGGAACTTCATCAAGTTAAGTGAAGCCAAGTTACATGATGAGTTGTCTAGTGACATGTACTCAGAGCAAGGGTTTGACGCATTGATGCGACCTGTCTCTGGAGTTGTGTGCCAATCATTGATGGTGTCATCAAACTGCACACCAGGATCAGCACATGCCCATGCAGCTTGTGCAATCTTTGTAAAGAGTGCTCGTGCATCAACTGTTTCAATAACTTCACCAGTTGAGCGAGCTGTTAATCCAAACTGCTCTCCCTTTTCAACTGCCTGCATGAACTTGTCTGATAGTCGGACAGAGTTGTTTGCATTCTGGTACTGAACAGAGATGATGTCTTTTCCACCAAGGTCCATGTCAAAGCCAGCATCGCGTAGTGCGCGAATCTTGTCCTCTTCATTGACCTTTGTCTCAATAAACTCTTCGATATCTGGGTGATCAACATCTAGAACAACCATCTTTGCAGCGCGACGGGTAGCACCACCAGACTTAATTGTTCCTGCAGATGCATCAGCACCACGCATGAATGAGACTGGACCGGATGCTGTTCCGCCGGACTTTAGAAGCTCCTTTGAAGAACGGATGCGGGAGAGGTTAAGTCCTGCTCCTGAGCCACCCTTGAAGATCATTCCTTCTTCGCGGTACCAGTTAAGAATGCTGTCCATAGTGTCATCAACTGACAAGATGAAACATGCAGAAACCTGCTGTGGTTGCGCTGTTCCAACGTTGAACCACACTGGTGAGTTGAAAGAGAAGATCTGGTGCATCAGCATGTGTGTTAGTTCGTGTTCAAAAATTTCTGCATCTTTATCAGTTGCAAAGTAGCCGTGCTCTTTACCGGCCTTTGTGTATGTCAATACAACACGATCAATTACCTGCTTCAAAGACCATTCGCGATTTTCGGCACCGAGTGCGCCGCGGAAGTACTTTGTGGTAACGATTGTTGATGCGTTTACTGACCAAGTATCTGGATACTCAACACCGCGTTGCTCAAAAACAGTTTCACCCGTTCTCCAGTTCTGCTGCACTACATCGCGACGTTCCCACTTAACTTCATCGTATGGGTGTACGCCTTC
This sequence comes from Candidatus Planktophila sp., assembly GCA_044233285.1. Taxonomy (GTDB): domain Bacteria; phylum Actinomycetota; class Actinomycetes; order Nanopelagicales; family Nanopelagicaceae; genus Planktophila. Next base: position 13,753 of record JBIIKH010000007.1, read on the forward strand.
GTTGGTGTAGATGCGTTCGATCGTCAAGCCCTTACCTTTTAAAGTGTTGTGGGCCTTGATTTTCGCTGGTCGGTTGATGACCGTCTCTGACATGTGTATTTCCCCGTCTTCTATTTATGAGTTAATTTTTTGAGATGCGTTAGTGCTTTGTTCTGTGGTGCTTGTGCTTGGAGCAATTGGGGAATTGCTAGAAGGTAGAGCGCGGAGAAGTGCGATCTCACCTTCGAAGTCTTCAAGGGAGGCAAAGTTACGGTACACAGATGCATAACGTAAGTAGGCAACCTCATCTAGCTCTCGGAGTGGCGCAAGAATTGCCATTCCCACTTCCTGTGCTTCGATCTCTGCCTGTCCGGTGCCTCGAAGGGTCTCTTCTACGCGCTGAGCAAGCAAAACTAAATCGTCCTCATTAACAGGACGTCCCTGGCAGGCTTTGCGAACGCCAACCAGTACCTTCTCGCGGCTAAATGGCTCTGAGGCCCCGCTTCGCTTAATAATGTTAAGAAGTGCGAGCTCTTGGGTTGAAAAACGCTGGCCACACTGAGGGCACTCGCGACGACGGCGGATTGCTGTGCCATCTTCAACTGGACGAGAGTCCACAACACGGGAATCATCAAATCTGCAGAATGGGCAATTCATCTCGGCGTGTCCTCCAATCAATGCTCGATATTTGTAACTTCGGGTGTAAGGGGCTTTTTTGAGCGGAATCGGAATATTACCCTAAAACCACTACTAATGGAAGCAAATTGTGCTTTGACCCCTACATCTTGTGTTAACTATAAAGCATTGGTTGAGGATTTGCCTGTCGAGTAGGTTAAAACTTCCTGAACGGCGTGTCGGACTACTTCAAAGGAACACGCAGCCTCTGCCCAGCCTGTAGATCAAAGCCTGTGAGGTCATTTGCCTCGCGAATTTCATTGACAAGGCCCTGGACATCCCCTGATCCATAGGCGGCAGCCACAGACCACAGAGTTTCACCTGGGGCAACGACCACGATCTCGTATGAAGGCGCTGTACCTGCCTCGACCTGTCCGGCCCCGGACTGAGAAGCAAAGCCAGCTGCCATCACAACGGTCAGCGAGAGAACAACGAAGGTGCGAGCAAGTCGACCACGGCGAGTAATACCACCGGACGGATTGGTCTGAAGTGCCTGATTTACAATGCTTTTTGAGGTTGTTGTATCAAACCCTGCTGTAAATGTAACTGCGCTCATTGTGTTCTCCTGCTGTCTTACCTTGGGGAAGGTATTCGAACAACTGTTCGAATAAGACAATTAAACACCCTCCCACTGACAAAAAGCAAGAAATATTCGAACAGGTGTTTGAATTTTTGGTGAAGTTGTGTCACCCTTAAGACATGGCAAAAGTTACAGAACTCCCAGACAGCCCAGAAGGCCCACACGGCCTGACCTCCCGTCAGCTCAAGATCCTGGGCGCGATCAAGGATGCAGTTGAAAACAACGGCTATCCCCCATCAATGCGCGAGATCGGCGTTGTCGCTGGCCTGACCTCACCTGCCTCAGTTAAGTACCAATTAGAAGCACTGGAGAAAAAGGGCTTTATCCGCCGCGACCCAACCCGTGGCCGTGCGCTAGAAGTTTTGATGCCAGATGAGAAAACATCTGAGAGCTCAACACCAGTAGATGCCACCCGCTACATCCCACTTGTCGGTCGCATCGCAGCCGGTGGTCCCATCACTGCAGAGCAATCTATTGAAGAGACTTTCCCACTTCCAAAATCACTAGTTGGTAGCGGCGAACTATTCATGCTCAAAGTAGTTGGCGAATCAATGATTAACGCAGCTATCTGCGATGGTGATTACGTTGTTATTCGTTCTCAAAAAGATTGCAACAACGGAGAGATCGTTGCTGCGATGATCGATGGCGAAGCAACTGTAAAGACCTTCTCTCGCAAGAACGGCCACATCTGGCTACTTCCTGCCAATGATGATTTTGCACCTATCGATGGCGATAACTGCGAGATCTTGGGCAAGGTAACAGCAGTCCTTCGTTCCGTTCGCTAATCCGTTGGAATAGCTGCGATCTTTAACGCTTCTTTATCCCAATACACCTTTTGGCCTTTAGCCCATTTAATTTCATCGGCGATGTACTGACCAAATTTTGGATAGAGCTCCTCTGGTGTTACTCCAAATGATTTCTTAAAAACAATCTTCCAGGATTCACACGGATTACCTGCTAAAGATACTGGGTATGGGCACACCCCTTTCCAACCATCTTTTAATCCCAGATAGAAACTAGAGATCGCATCATCTCCATAAGTGCCACCTAAATACTGAAAAGCCATTTGTCCCATAATGTAATTAATCCATGGATCACATTCACTGGGCTTTTTGAACTCTCCCTGCATAAAGAACTCAGCCCAATAATCTGCTGATTTTGCTTGATAATCAGGCACTTCACCCATTGTTGGGATTCTTGACAACATCTGGAGCCAAAAGTTTCGATAAGCCGCCTGACTATTTCGACCTGCAATTAGCCCACCGTAATAATTGGCGTTGCCTTCTCTGACCCAACACAACATTGGGGCCATGGTGTTTCCTAGTTCATAACGCTGAACAACGTGTGTAAATTCGTGACCTGGAACTGCAGCCCAGAATCCATCGCCCCAATTGTGTCCCGTGCTTCCGTTAAAGAACAAAGTTGCAACACCATCTTTAGTATCCCCAGCTGCACCTCCACCAAAAAACCTAGTAGGTTCTGACTTGGCTCTTGCTAACTTCATATCTAGCCAGCCACCCTCTAAAGCTTGTTCCGGCAACGCTTCAGTCATGTTGTTATAGATCCATTGAAATTGGTCAGACATGGCAATCCAAATTTTCAATGGCACATTTAAAGGTCTTTCCTTAGCAAAGTATTTTGCGGAGACATTTATGTTGTCCACGATCTGCTTCAGCAGCACCTTGTCCATATTTGGCTCAACAATGAATTCAATATTTGGCACCTCTGGCGTCATTCTTGCTTTGTAGCTCTTAGTAAATTCCTTATATGCAGCAAGGTGAATTGGCGTCATATCTGTGGCATAAGCCAATTCGGTAATTGAGGGTGTTGGTGATGGGGTCGGCTTAATGATTGCAACACCCTTGCTCCACAATAGTTTTTTACCACTTTTCACACATGTGTATTTCTTACTGCTAACCGTTATCGATTGCCCTACCTTTTTACACACCGACCCTGGCTTTGGCGCAGTAGCTGCTTGTGCCATCGTGGCCACTAGCAGCAGTGCTACAACTGGAGGAAGTACTCGCAATGCTTTTCTCATGTAATGACAGTAGGTACTTGCCACACCAAAGACAACAACCTTTCACTGCATAAAAAGTAGTGAAAATTACGGTAGAAGCAGCTTTTTATCTTTATGAATCAACGTAATTCATCTAGAAATAACCAACTATTAACCAACTTCTCTCATTTGCGAAACCTTGGCACCTCATGATCTGCCCATGGACTCAAACAACCTCATTAGCCTGTTGATTACTAATCAATTCGCAGTTGACCACCACGTTCAATTTGAAAATGATGAGCGCGGCCGTTTTGCCCGCTCCCGCCGTGCTATTGAAACCCACGACCTAGAACTGCAAGCACAGATTGCAGAGCGCTCTATCGCCATCTAAAAGCTTTTCTCTACTCCCCATAGAGAGATCTTCCATTTGAGGGAATGGATACGAGACATAGCCCCCGTAGCCCTATCGCTACGGGGGTTATTCTTATCCCATGGCAAAAGATCCATCCCGCGAAGCCCACTTTCCTGCGATTGAAAAGAAGTACGGCGAAAAGATGACCTACTGGTTTAAGGTCATGGCACAACTTGAGGGCACAAAATATCCAGAGCAAATAGCACACCTGAAAGAGAACTACGGTTTTTCACAAGCCCATGCCAACGCACTAGTTATGTTTTCCAGAGGCTCCGAATCCTCACAACGATATTCAACTCCCACCGAGTATTACGCATCAATTCCCGGACCTCAGGCAAAAACTATTAAGGCGATCTTCAAGGCGATCAAAAGTAAATACCCACAGTTAGAATTTGTCTTAGCTTGGAACCAACCTATGGTGAAGTTAGGCAAGGATTACATCTTCGGAGCATCAGCTTCTAGTAAGCATGTGCTAATCGCCCCTTGGGACCAAGAAGTCCTGAGAGAGTTTGCTCCAAAATTTAAAGAAGGCAATGCCCTCAAGAAGACAATTCAGTTGCCCATTGATTGGCAAGTTGATGAGAAGTTGATCCAGGCCATGATTAAAGCAAGCCTTGCCAATTTGAAATAGTTATTTCTCGTAGTGAAAACGCGCAGAGATGATTACCAACTGCTTGCCATCTACGCGATAAACCAATCGATGTGTTTTATCTATTCGCCGAGAATAGGTATCTTGATCCTGAAAACGAAGCTGCTCTGGCACGCCAATTCCTGAAAATGGGGTCTCCAGGCAATTAGCGATTAGCGCATTAATTCGATCAAGTTTTTTCTGATTGCCACTCGTGCACCAGTATTCGAGATCTCGGATGGCGCGAGGGGTGGCAACCACCTGGTCTAATTTGTTTTTCGGCACAACTTGACTTACTTACTCTTCTTCTTGGCCTTGCTTTTCTCTTTAACCGCCGTGAGCGGAAACTCAACAGGCTGCAACTCGCCACGATCGGCTTGAGCCAATGACTCCAGAAGCCATTCACGGTTGGCAGGCGTGGATAGAAGATAAGCCGTCTCAATCATGGATTCATACTCGCTAACAGAAATTAAAACTGCGTTTCCTGCTTTAGAAGTTATAACGACTGGCTTCATATCCGTATTGACCTGCTCAATCAACGGAAACAATTGGGCCCGAGCTTGTGAGGCGGAAATTGCCATGATGGACACCTTTCAGAAGTGGTACAAGAAACAGTACCACACTCTAACTCATGGAGTCTTAGAATTCCAAAGGCTGTAAAGAGATCTAGACTTCGCACATGAGCGCACTCTTTGATCCTCTAACAATCCGCGAAGTTGAATTCAATAACCGCATCTGGGTCTCACCTATGTGCCAATACATGGCGAAGAATGGCTTTGTAGGTCAGTGGCACGACGTTCACCTAGGTTCTTTTGCAACAGGTGGCACAGGGTTGATCATGGTGGAAGCAACAGGTGTGGTTCCGGAAGGGCGCATTTCAATTGGTTGTCCGTCCATTGAAGATGATGCACATGCTGTGGCCTTTAAACCCATGATTGATTTTGCACATAGTCACGATGTGAAGATGGGAATTCAGTTAGCTCACGCAGGTCGCAAAGCCGGCACCATGTTGCCTTGGGATGATCACCGTATCGCAACACACGAAGAAGGTGGCTGGCAGGCTGTTTCATCATCTGCAATTGCCTTTGAAGGATATGCAGAACCACGTGCACTAACAGTTCCTGAAATTCACCAACTCACCCAAGATTTTGTTACTGCTGCCAAGCGCGCAGTTGCTGTGGGCTTTGATGTCATTGAACTCCATGCAGCCCATGGTTATTTGTTCCACCAGTTCTACTCCCCTCTTGCAAACAAGCGCACCGATGAATACGGCGGAGACTTTGCCAATAGAGCTAGATTCCTTTTAGAAACTGTTGAGGCGGTCCGGGCAGCAATACCAACTGGCACGCCACTATTTGTGCGCATCTCTGCCACAGACTGGGTTGATGATGGCTGGAACTTGATTGATTCAGTGGAACTATGCGCGCAATTAAAGACACTGGGCGTGGACCTTGTTGATGTTTCAACAGGTGGCAATGTTCATAACGCACCTATTAAAGCCACACCTGGCTTCCAGGTTCCTTTTGCCACAGCCATCAGAGCAGAGACAGGAATTCTGACAACTGCTGTTGGCCTCATCACAGAACCAGAGCAAGCAGATCACATCATTCAAATCGGAGAAGCAGATGCGGTCTTTATGGCCCGTGAATTCCTGCGCAATCCCCGATTCCCTTTATATGCAGCTGAAAAACTAGGTGTCAAAATCAAGTGGCCACGTCCCATTGAGCGCGGCAAGTTGAGTTAATCCGATGAAACTCTTGGGCTCTGTTATCGGAATTGCAATAGTTGCAATTTATGTAATCGGATCAGGTCTGTGGGTGAACACCGGCGATAACTGGTATCGCACCTTAAACCAACCATCCTGGCAACCACCAGGTTTTATTTTTGGAATTATCTGGCCCTATAACTTTATTGTTTTAGGGATTGCTGCTGTGACCATCGCACAACGTGCCACAACAGCACTCAGCATTACTTATTTAACATTCTTTGGGCTCTCTGTGGCATGTGCTCTGATTTGGGCTTACCAGTTCTACCGCCCCCACAATCTGCAATTTGCTGCGATCGCACTTGTTGGCACAGTGCTTTTAACCCTGCCTATGGTGGTGATTGCCTTTAAGACCTCAACTGCATTAGGTGTTGCTTTGCTGCCCTATCAAATCTGGGTAGCAACTGCTGCAACGCTGAGTTATCAATACAGCAAACTGAATTAACTATTTCTTGAGCGGACCAAGTCTGTAACTGTCTAATCTGATCGCAGGCTTACTTTGATTGGAATGCTGAGCCTTAAAGGCGTTTGTGCCATCTGTGCCACATAAGAACAAGATTGCACCAGAACCACCTGGGTGTGAATTAATCCAATTTGTTAAGTTGTAAACATAATCATCAACGACAGTCCAACAACTCTGCGCTGTGCTATTCGCTCTTACCTGAGTCATTGTGTATCCAGCAACGGTCGGGGTTGGTGTTGGTGTTGGTGTTGGTGTTGGTGTTGGAGTTGGTGTTGGAGTTGGTGTGGGTGTTGGTGTTGGTGTTGGTGTTGGTGTTGGTGTTGGTGTTGGTGTCGGTGTTGGTGTTGGAGTTGGTGTTGGTGTTGGAGTTGGTGGCGCATATGCACCGCGAACAACCTCTCCAGGAATTTCCTGCGACCCCACACCAAGAGTGATTGTTGATTTAGCTTTAGCTGTGATCAGAAAGCTATAGATGCCAGCCTTTGCCACCCCACTATAGCGAGCTAAATAGAAATAATTTGTTCTGCCATAAGGTTCATAGAATTTTTCTCGCTCATTAATCTTCATCGTTGTTTTAAAGCCACCAGGACCTGTGATGACAACGGTGGGTAATTGACTACTCTTTAAAGCATTTTCGGGTTTCTTGTCAACAATGAGATATTGAACCTCTAAGGCATCGCCCTCTTTAAACTGCGCTCTAAACGCCTTCTTTTCACCAGCTTTACTAAAGGCTGCGCGAATTGCAAAAGAGACAGTTCCATCAACTAACAGAGGACCTTTTGCTGCAGTTGTATCTGTGTTTAACAAAACCACAGGTTGGTGAGCAACTGCAACACCACATCCAAGTGCAAGTGCTGTGAGAACAGCGATCAGTACTTTGCGCATGGAAGTGTGCATCGGCTTGCTAAGACTCGAAGTCCCCGCCGCGGCCAGTGATTTTCTTCTTGTTCTTTGCTGGTCGCTCATATGCGATCAGCAAAGCGGCAAGGATCATGGCAAAGACGCCAATAACAATGAACTTATCCATCTGCTTAACCCAGAACAGCCCAAGTAACAAGTGAGAAGACAGCTAGGCCTAATCCAACAATTGCAATGGCAGACAAAGACAATAGGTGACGTGAGGCTGCGATCTTCTTTGTTAACTCTGATGGCTTTTCAATGCGATTGAGGTCAACAATAAGTGCTTCAGCCTCACGGATGGTTGCATATTGAGAAATGATTGCCAAGATTCCAGTAGTTGCAGCGACTCCAATTGCCAAATACTTTGTTGCATCATTTGCTGAATCAAACTTGCCAAATGCTGCCAACACAAAAATACCGATCAACATGAAATTTGGACCCTTTTGGGCGTTGATAACTTGGGTGCGCTTTGTGTTCCAGAGTTCTAATAAGCCTTTTTCATCCATGGATTTTCTCCTTAACCCGATGTCCTGAATAGGACATGGATAAAGCGTAAGCGCAATGACTGAACTCTGCATGGCCAATCCATTGCGAGTCACTTACGATTGCCTAATGTCACGCATAGCAAAGGTCAAAAATGGGTTTGTCCCTAAGACCTGCCAGCGCTGCAATCTGCCCTTTGAATGGCGCAAGAAATGGGCCAAGAACTGGGATGAAGTGAAGTACTGCAGCGATCGATGCCGTGAGAATAAATGAAGCGCATCATCTATATCCCCTTTGATCACCTCCACCGCAACTATGGAGCACTTAAAGATGCTGATCCAAAAACTGATCTGATCGCTTTTGTGGAAAGTGCCCGTATGACCACAGGTCGCAACTGGCACACAGAGCGGTTGTTCTTTTTGATCTCAAGTGCGCGCCACTTTGCACAATCTCTTCAAGAAGAAGGCTTCACTGTTGAATACATCAAAGCTGCCACAACAATTGCTGGCCTAGATGAAATCACTAAAAAGCATAAACACCTGCCGATCATCTGCGCTGAGCCTTCATCGTTTAGACAGTTGGAAGCGCTAGAAAAATATGGCGCTGAGTTTGTGCCCAATGATTTCTTCTTGACCCCTCGCCCGCTTTTTCACCAATGGGCAACAGAGCAAAAGTCTTACTTAATGGAAAACTTCTATAGAAAACAAAGAACCCGACTTAACATCTTGATGGAAGGTAAGGATCCAGTCGGTGGATCCTGGAACTTTGATAAAGAGAACAGATTGCCTCCCCCAAAAAAGTATGAAGGACCGGCATACCTAGAACATAAGCGAGATGCAATTGATTTAGAAGTTGCCAAAGAACTTGGCCACACGCCAACAACTACGTGGGCTACCACCCGCACAGGCGCTCTTGCCCAAATGCAGAACTTCTTTGACAACCACTTTGCAGAGTTTGGCCCACTAGAAGATGCGATGACTACTGATAACTGGGCCCTGCATCACTCACTTCTCTCTCCCTACATCAACAACAACCTGCTTCACCCAGCAGAGGTCATCCACGCAGCGGTAAAGGCCTTTAACTCTGGCGCAGTCCCCATTGAATCTGCCGAAGGTTTCATCAGACAGATCATTGGCTGGCGCGAATACGTCAATGGCATGTATTGGTTTCTTGGCCCTGATTACCGCGAGAACAACCAACTAAAGGCCACCAGAAAACTATTGCCACTCTTTACTGATCCCAGCAAGACTCAAATGAACTGCATGAAACAAACTGTCACAGACATTAACGTTCGTGCATGGGTTCACCACATCCCACGTCTGATGCTGCTTTCAAACCTTGCACTCATTACCGGCACCAACCCACAACAGTTCCTTGATTGGATGCGAGAAGTATTTATCGATGCCTCTGAATGGGTCATGGTTCCGAACATCATCGGTATGGGCGTTCATGCAGATGGTGGGCAGATGATGACAAAGCCCTATGCAGCAGGTGGTGCTTATATCTCGCGGATGTCTAACTACTGCAAACCGTGTGCCTATAACCCCAAACTGCGCACAGGCGAGACAGCTTGCCCTTTCACAACTTTGTACTGGGATTTCTTAGATCGCCATAAAGAAGCTTTTGCAAAAAACCACCGCATGAGCCAACAGGTCTTTGGTTTAAAGAGATTGAGTGATCTGCCTGAATTAAAGGAGAGGGCTAGGGAAGTTCTTGAAGGGTTGGAGCGAGGAAAGATTTAACGCTGTGTAACTCTGTGTGAAAAACAAGAGTGGCCCTGACAGGATTCGAACCTGCAACCTCTAACTTGCGAAGTCAGCGCTCTATCCGTTGAGCTACGAGGGCACCTACGAAAGATAAATGGAGATCGCAAAGTCACTTTTTCTGAAATGAAAGTGGTGGATAACTTCTAGATAGATAAATCTTCTGCTATATTTTTCTCACTTGCGAAGTCAGCGCTATAGAATATCTATAGAGTTACAAAGCAAAAGCCCCGCAAACTATTGCGGGGCTTTTGTATTGACTTTTATTACGTAATAGCGCTTTAGAGAGTCGGAATTACTATCTCGTTGTACTGCAAGAACCCTGGCTTCATTGGCGGATCAAAACGACAGATCCTTGTTTCATCAGATAGGGCAATGTTCTCTTTGGCAGCCAAAGCACGTAGTTCTGCTACTTTTTTCTTCATTACATCCTCATTTGCTCTACCTCTAAAAGAGGCTGCAATGCAGGTCTCGGCATCTAACTGACGCAGCACCACCCGCGGGTCGTTGGGATCTGGCATGTCCGCAATGGTGCTACCTGCTGGCATAACAAATGAAACAAACCACTCATCATCTGCCGCCTTATCAGCCTTTTGCGCACTAATAACAGGTGCTGTCATGGCAATCTTTTCTGATCGCTTATTGCCTTGGGAGATGTATCCAAATAAAGATCTAAATGCCAGGCTGCCCGCAGATGAGTAATCAGCCGAGACTTTAACCTCTGCCAACGAACACGGTGCATACTCACGAACTTCAAAGCCGTTATAGCTTCGAATAACTGTGAACTTCTGTCTCTCTGTCATTTTTTAAGCCTCTTCCTGGCACTCCACGCACCGGTACTACCGAGGGCCCACATCACCAATAACGGCTGAAAGAACAAACGCACCAAACGTTTGGTGTCTGTATCTAAACCAAAGGCATCCACGCCGTTTACATATTGAGAGATGTTTCCCCAAAAGATTGCCACAAAGAAGGCGGCAACTAGCCAACCGATCTGCACGCGATACTTCCACAGCGCAATTAACCCAACACCCAGTGCTATCTCAACCACCCCAGATGCCAACACCACAAAGTCTGCATAATCTGCAAACACTGTTGGCACCTGTGCCTGAAACTCCTGCCGGCTACTAGTTAGATGCCCAATACCGGCATAGGCGAGCGCGCACCCCAAGACCATCTGAGGAAGTTTTCGCAATATGCCCATGGGGTAAGTAAACACCCTATGTGTTCAATATAAATGAAGTGAATTTAACGAATAATTAATCTGGGTGGAATAATTAAGTTTGGTTCGCTAATTTGCTTCAGCGAATTAAATTTACCGATCGAATTACCCTCATCCCCCATCAGAACCTTCAGGGCAAGGGATGCCACCTCCGAGATATTTTGGTCTAGGGAGGAGAAATTAAAGACTTTTGAGGTTGGGCTGTTATCAAATCCAGAGACCGGGATAGTTTTTTTAAGGCTTGCAATCTCCATCTGTGCACCCAGTGCCAAAGTATCACTGGCACAAACAATTGCATCGATTTCTGGATGGCGTGAAAGTAGACGTGCAGTTGAAGCACGCGCGCTAGCTATTGTCTCTTCACCTAATTCAGAGTAATCACGTGGGGACCTCTTTGGCTTGAAGTCCTTCAATTCAGCATAGGCCTGTGACCAACCAAGTAAGCGATCTTCTGCAACGCTCTTAGGCTTAGCAGAACTCTGATTACTAGTTTTCCAACCGAGAAATCCAATTGTGCGGTGTCCGAGTTTCCAGAACATTTTGGTCGCATCTCTAGTTCCACTGGCACCATCAACGTCGATCCATGGATATGAGTTAGCAAACTCAGGGGAACTGCCCCATGGTCTACCAAAACTGAGGAAGGGCACATTTCTGTCGAGCAAGTATTTCAGCCGTGGATCTGCCTCTACGGTCGAGGTTAGAAGAAAACCATCTACCTCACGAGAATCGATAAGTTTTGATAGCTTTTCTACCTCGTTTTCTTTCTCTTCACATGCATAAGTGAAAACTCTTATTCCGCGCAATTCAGAGGCTCGAACAAGTTCATAGACAAATTCATCTTGAATATATCCGGAATACAAGCCATCAGATCCCTTGCCTACGGGTGCATTTGAATCTACCCGTACTGCAATTGCTGAGGATCTCTTTGATCGCAATCTACGAGCAGACAGATTAGGTGTGTAGTTGAGTTTCTTAATAGCCTTTAAGACCTTCTTTGTTGTCTCTGGCTTTACCCTGTCGGGGAAATTGAGCACATTGGAAACAGTTTGCAAGGAAACACCTGCCTCTTGGGCAACAGAGACAATTGAAGCTCTTTTTCTCTCCATTATTTGCAGCCTATAGCTCTTGTGCGGTTTATTGCTGAGCAATCACTGCCTGCTAGTGAGCCAGGAGTAAGCCGCAACAGTCCAGCCCTGAATGATTTGAGGTGGTTGTGCAATTCGATTTGTGTCTGCACGAACTCCGCTTTCATCCTTAAATTGTACATCCTGAATGAAACGATTTATCAGATCTTTCTCTGGCCAATCTCCTCGGAAAAACTCCGGGTATCCCCCACATGATTCAATCGCTTTCTTTATTTTACTTTGCACAAGTAATGACTCTTCAGTAAATCCTTGCTTGAGCAACCCACGCGCTGTTAAAACACCATCAACTGGCCAAGCAGAACCTGTGTGATATCCCCCGGGTCTATATGAGACATGAGAGTTTGAAAGTGTTCGCAAACCGCTATCTCCCAGCATTGAGCTATCTGTCATCGCAACTGCGATAGCTTTGCGGTAGATACTGAATTCATCACTAGAAAGAACTCCTGAATCCAAGAGTCGACCTTGATTACTTGCTAGTGATTCGAATTTAACAATCTGCCCATTTAAATCTCTTTCAAGGCCCAACGCAAAACTATCTCCCATCCAAAAATATGCGATTAAAGAGCGCTGCAGGTTATGGGCTAACTGAGTTAACTCACTTGTTGAAAGTGGCCAGCTCTTACTTGGCTTGATCACCTGAATCGCCGTTGCAGCCATGATTGCGTCATAGGTTTCCCCGACAGTTTCCACTGATGCGGTTGAATCTCCACGGGCCAGGACACCATTGGCGTGCATATAGGAATCTCCAGAGTCCTTCCACACCTGATTGGCTATGCCTTTGGGATTAACTCGCTTTGATTCTATAAATCCTGAGGGAGTTTCAAGACGTGCTAACACCCAATTAGTTGCGGCTATAAATCGCTCCCATAGCACCTGGCCCCCAATGACGATATCTAGAATCAATGGGTCATCAATAGCGGCTCTATGAATTTGCGTCATCCAAATCAAAGTTGCATCAACAGATCCGTAGTAGGGAAACTTCCAATCACCATGCTCGCTCAACTTTTGAGCAACTGGATCATCCATGGTTCGAACCTCATGGGCTATTCGGCCTGGTTCTTCTTCACTTTTCTCATCAAACTTCGTGCCCTGAACAAGTGCTAATGCTTGAATGACATTTAAGCGCAGGTGTGGCTTAACGTTAAAGAGCAGGTCAGAAATAAGTAAGGAGTCTCGACCAAATAAGCAGCTATATAGATTTTGCTCAGGCAAATCCTTATGTTCCTTGAGTGGCACAGCAGCAAAAGGAACTTCAAAACCATTAGCTTGTCCCAGAATCATTGTGATTGCATCACTTATCGCTGGTCTATTGCCAGGGGTAAAGGCCAGGTCATCTTGTTCTAGGATCATTTCATAATTGATTGTCGTCTCGCCGGTTTTTAGATTATCCATGATTATTTTTTGCCTCACTGGTTGTATTAGAAGTGAGCTCATCCAAAGTAATCAGAGTCAGAGCCTGGGTCAGCGTTAGTGCTATCGAGATAAAGACAAAAACTACTGGTGTGAAAATCACTAAAATTACACCAACTAGAACTAACTCGCGCTTGCGTTTTTGAGCATACAACATAAATAACTCAAGAGATGATCTTGGTGATTGTGATGCGACCTTAGTTACAAATATTGGACTATAGATAAGCATCATGCAGATCCATAGGATAAATAAAGTTATTGCAATAGATGTAAGACACAGTGAGATCCAGATCGAGTCAGGTTTCAAATTAAGCACATTACTCAGTGCCACCACAAACAAGCCACCTAAGAAGGAGTTCAGGAGCAGAAGCTTATGAAACTCTGGCATCGTGATTAATAGTCGGGGCTTGACCCGAATGTGAGAAAACTTCACTAGGGAGCAATTTAGGAGAGAGACAACAGAGCAAATGATTGAACAGGCCAAACTTATAAAAATGTTAGGTGCCTGAAAGATGAACATCAAACTAATTGCCCACACAAGTGAGGTTGGAATAGCCCGGATGTTTAGATCCCAGGTCAGGGTCAAAGCCCCGCGAAGAGAGGTTGCAACTCTGTGGCTTTTAGTTGTGTTCATCCCTAGCCCTTTGCCGAGGAAGCTAGTTGGACATTGATGATGTAGCGCTGGCCAAATGTGTAGAGAGCAAGGATTGGAATGGTAGAAAGAACTACAAGTGCCATGATCGGCGGCCAATCCGTGGAGAATTGACCCTTAAACTGCAAAATTCCGAAAGGAAGTGTCCAGTGAGATGGACTCTGCAGGACAATTGATGGCCAGAACAAGTCATTCCAGGTTCCTTGGAAAGTCAAAATTGCAACCGTTGCCAACACTGGCGCAGCGTTTGGCAACATCACCCGAGAAAAGAGTTTGAAAGGACCAGCACCATCAATCTTTGCCGCATCTTCCATCTCTTTAGGCAAGGTAAGAAAATACTGACGCATGAGAAAGACATCGGCAGCACTAATGGCTTTGATAAGAAAAATTGCTAAGTAATTACTGGGTCCTGAATTAATCAGACCCATCTTCACCAACAGCTGATACATCGGAACTAGGCGTAGTTGATCAGGAATCATCATGCAACCAAGGACAACAAAAAAGAGCACATCGCGGCCTGGAAAGCGAAGCCGCGCAAAGGCATACCCTGCTAGCGCAGCAAAGATGAGGTGCAAAATAACAACTACACAGGCGATGAAAAGAGAGTTGGCAAATAGAGTTTGGAAGTTAGGTTGAATCTTGCCAAAAACGGTGGCATAGGCATCGATCGATGGGGCATCAGGTATTAAATTGTTTTGATACACCTCCTCAGATGGTTTAAAGGAGGTACTAAGAGACCACACAAACGGCACAATCGTTAAAACGGAGTAGAAGATAAGCAGTGCGTAGAAGCAGAGTTTGCGCATTTTGCTCATCGATCTTCACCTTTCCAGGCGGCAGATCCAAACAGTGACTTCTGTAGGAGGGTTAGAGTAAAAATGATGACAAAGAGAATTACTCCAATAGCACTGGCATATCCAAATTCAAACTTCCTAAAGCAGGCGTTATAAATATAGAGAACCACAGTCATTAATGAATAATCTGGGCTTCCATCTGCCCCACCTGCCAGAATGGCTTGATCATAGAGTTGCAGAGCACCGATCATTCCGGTGGCAACGACAAAGAGGTGGGCTGGTTTTAAAAGAGGCATTGTTATATACCAAAAAACCTGTCTGCGACTAGCGCCATCAACCATGGCAGCTTCAGCAAATTGCGCATCAACGGTCTGTAAGTTGGCAAGATAAAACAGCATCATGGTTCCGCTAGTAGTCCAGGCATTTAGGCCAATGATGGAATACAAGGCAGTTCTTGAATCCGACAACCAGGCTCCCTGATTGAAGAGATCACTAGTTTCGATGCCAAAGAATTGTAAAACTTTGTTGAAAACACCATCTGGTGCCATCAGAAAAATGAAGAGAGTTGTGATGGCCGCACTACTTGCAATTGAGGGAAAGTAAAATGCAGATCGGAAGAACTTACTTCCCTTGATTTTAGAGTTAACCAATAAGGCAAGATAGAGACCGATAGCGGTTTGAATAGGCACGACTATCGCTGCGTACTTAACTGAGTTTCGGATTGCCTTGAGGAATATTGGATCAGAAAATGCCTTGCGATAGTTATCAAGCCCAACACTCTCTGTTGGGCCCATGATGCCCCAGTTAAAAGTTGAGATGTAGATGGCATAAAAGAAGATTCCCACGCTAAGGAATAAGAAAAGAGCCATCGGAACTGTAAGAAAACCATAGGCAACTAAAGATTCTGATTGCTTTCGACTCAGTCGGAGGGTTTTAGGCCTTGTGAGTTGCATAGCCTCCCCCTCTTTTGTGGTTAATCAATGATGGTGCATGAATGACTAAGAGTAAGAGTTGACCCTGCCCCTTTTGCAGAACCAACTCTTACTCTCGTCTAGAACAAGCTTGATTTAGGCTTTTGAGGGCCTAAATCAAGGCTTTGTCCTTACTTACTATCCCTTTGGCCAAGCAGCATTTGCAGCAGCAATAATTGCCGCTGATGCTTTCTTGACATCAAAGTTCTTGTCTTGAATCTGCTTCTTCGCTTCATTGTTGAATGCACCAACTACATCGCCCCAACCCTTGAATGCAGGTGTTGTAACAGTTGTTGGAAGCTTTGCTACAGATCCATTGATTTCATAGCCAATTGGAGTTGCAACATCTGAACGTGAAGGAATCGCAACACCAAATGAAGTCCACACGGTCATGCCGCGAGCACCAGTCATGTATTCGATGAAGGTCCAAGCTTCCTTTGGATTTGGTGAATCCTTACCAATTGCATATGCAGCTGTGAACGCTAGAGATCCAGCTTGCTTTGCAGTTGGAAGTTGTCCCTTGATGAGTTGCTTGTACACAGCAGGGAATGAATCCTTTAGGAATGGATCTAACCAAGCACCTTCCATTGTGTATGCACACTTTGCTTTACCAAATGCTTCGCCAGCCCAACCAGCTGAAAGCTGTGCAGGAGTCTTGAAAGCACCGGACTTGTAATTACCCATTGCCCACTCAAGTCCAGCCTTAGTACCAGCTGATGAAAGAAGTGACTTGTTTGTATTAGAAGCTAGTCCGCCACCGAATGCAACAAAATATGCACCAAGACGGTTGATGTCAGCATCAACACACATTGGGGTAATTCCCTTAGCCATCAGGGCCTTTGAATGAGTTGCAAACTCAGCAATTGTCTTAGGCAAAGCCTTGATTCCAGCCTTTGCCATAAGTGACTTGTTACCTTCTAGTACCAATGGATTTGCATCCTTTGGCAAGCCATACAACTTGCCACCATTTTGGAATGGCTTTAAGTAGCTGGCGTTAAAAGGAGTCAAACTAAATTTAGCTGCTGTGATTGAAGGAGTCAGATCAAGCAGAACTCCCTGGGCAGCCCAATCCTGTGCGATTCCCGCATCAAGATAGAAAACATCATTAGGTGTCTTTGAGGCAAAACGAGCTGCCATTTGAGCACCATGGTCGTTATCGACGATTAGTTCCACCTTGATGGTTGGATTACGTGTTTCAAATGTAGCGATCGCATCTTTTAGAGCAGAAGTCTCAGATGGAGAAGAACCCCAAGTAGAAACAGTAATTGTGGTGACAGCGTCGGCAGCACTTGCCTGCGGCACGAGTGAAACAGTTACAGCAAGTGCCAGAAGTGACACCCAGATTGGAGCCTTTTTCATTCTTCCCCCTATTTCCTTGATAATTTGAACGTTCAAATAATAGGAAGGCAAAGAGCCAAAGGCAATAGCCCTTGGCTCAGATTCTTATAACGTGTTTATAACGATAAAAGACCCAGGAGGGTGGAGTTAGTTGTTTCTCACATACTCAGCGGCATGTGGAAAGCCATTTGCTTCTAGCTTCTCTGCCATCTCAGCCTTAACAGCCTTTACGACCTTATGTGTTCCGTCGCAGTTCTTCTCTTCATCTCTGGTGTATGTGCAGGTGCAAGCGCCCATGATTTCTCTCTTTTCTTAAGTAAGGTTGGCGAAATCGTATAGGTCGTGGAGCCTTTTTGGCAGCACAAAGGCCCCGGACATTAGTACGGGGCCTTTGTAACTACCTTTTATTGCTTAAATCTCATCAAGCTCGAAGGTTAGCGAGAAGCTGCTTATCTTAAGTGTTGGAGTCTTGATCCACTTATCAACTACTGCATCAAAGCTCTTTGAGTTCTTAAAGTAGTCATCAAATCCCACGCCATATGCAGCTCCACTCTTGTGGTGCACGGAAAAAATCCAACCACCATTGAGATTACCCACTGCAACTTCTTGAACAACAACCTTTTCTGCGCCTAGTCCTAGCCAGAACTTCTTCCACTCTTTCAAACGTGCAATCTGCTGCGCACGTGTCTTGCCTTCTACTGCTTCTACAACTGCTACTTCAATTGCACGTGCCATTTTCTCTCCTAAGTAAGTGGGGTTAACGTCCTAGAAATCTAAACCTGCAGAGGAGGGGTGTAAATACCTGAGGGAATATTTCTCAGTGGTTCAGACTCAGGCTTTACGCTCAAACTCCTCGAGGCTACTTTCTTAATTTACGAACAATCCACACCACCACGCCAATAACAATCAGCACAAATCCAACTGGCAGCGTGCCTATCATCAACCAGATATATCCCCCGGTGCCACTGCTCTCATCCCACATCGATCCACCCTGGAACAGGGAGGTAACAAAGGCCAGCAGTAAGGGCGAGAGGGCAAAGAGCAGCCCCACTCGGATAAAGGGAAAGCGCTTCATAGGCTTGCCTCACTCTAGATTTTCAAACACCTCTGACCTTACACTCTCGGCATGCACTTAAGTTATGAACAACGCCTTGAGTTCCTCCAACAATTTAGTGATGGCTTGGAGCTCTTCTCTGAAAAACACCCTCATTCAAAAATTGCACAAGGTGATGGCTGGAGAATATGTAGTAGCAACTCACAATTTGCCATGCTCAACAATGCATTGCTCTACACATCACGCAAAGAAGCACTTACTGAGTTACTTGCAACCATTGAAGCTAACCAAGCACCTGCTGGTATTCGTTTAGCAGGACCTGCCATCGTTCACACAACCGCCTTAGTCGAACTCGGATACACAAACCATGGTGGTGCCCCATTTATGCTCTGGAGCGCAGACACCTCCGTTGATAATTTCCAACTTCGCGAAGGCTTGAGTATTAGACGCCTTGTCCCGACAGATAGCGATGTAATGAATCAGATCTATGCAGATGTCTATTCCATGACCCCTGAAATGATTGCAGATTTCAAACCCTTCCAATTTGCAACTGACCAGGATTACACCTGGGGCCTGTTTAAAGATGGTGAAATGGTTTCACTGGTCACAGCACTTATCTTTAAAGACACCGTGGGCATCTGGAACATGGGCACGCCAACTATCCATCAGAAAAATGGCTATGGCTCAGAACTCCTTAAATGGGTAATGAAAACCCACAAAGAGATGGGCGCACAGAACTTCTTCCTGCATGCAACCACCGCAGGCAAGTTCCTCTATGACAAGTGCGGTTGGATCACCCTTGATTACCTGCCATACATAGCAAAGGTATTTAAGAAATAACTCTTTAATCGGCGGCGGTAAAGCCCGGCAAATTCTGCCGGGGCTCTTGATTAAACCTTGAAGTTTTTAAGTCTCCTAGGCTGCATAAAACTCACCCTCTCTTGCGGTATAGGTCATAAGGAAAACCTAAGGAGAGGGTCTTTTCAGTGGCTGATGTGTGTATCCGATGTGGCAAGCAGGCAGATGGTGTGCTCTGTCCTGAATGTGCTGCACCTCCTGCCAAGAAGTCAAAGGTTGAACCACCAAAGCCAGCCAAGCTCCCAGATCCTGTCGTTATTGCACAGCCTGTGATCCCACCAGTCCTACAGCCAGAGCCTGCACTACCACCTCAAGTTGTTGCGCCACCAAAGCCACCTAAACCTCAAAAAGCACCAAAACCTGCAAAGGCACCAAAAGCTCCTAAACCTCCAAAAGCACCCAAGCCAGCCAAGGTCAAGCGTCAGTACTCCCCTGAATCAAAACGAAAGGCGCGTCAACTAATCGTTGTTGTTGTTATCGCCGCCGTTGTCTTTGCCTTCTTGCCTCAGATCAAAAGTGGTTTTAACTCTGCAAAAGATTTCGTTGCCTCAAGATTTTCAAATGATGCTGAGACAACTGTCACTGCATCACCAACTGAGACTCCAACTGAATCACCTACCCCAGCACCATCTGAAACTCCAAGCCAAACTCCAACTGAATCACCTACCCCAGCACCATCTTCATCACCTACGCAATCCCCAACACCGACAAAGACGAAGCCTGCAAACAATGGCGCAATCACAACCGGCGCTCGCAACGCAGTAAATGAAAGCCTTAAAAATTGCGCCAAGGCAGTTGTCTATGCACCACCAGGGTGTCCATTTGCAGAGACCACCTTTATTCACGGAACGAGTGTGGATTGGTCACTGTCTGGAACACCAAAGATCACTTTGGTCTCAGATAAAGCAGGGGTTCAAACTCTGAAAGTTTCAGGAAAAGCCATAGCGCATGTGCATTATGGAAAAAGAATTAGAGATGTTGACAATGAGTTTACTCGTACCGCAATCGCAACACCTTCGGGCACCACTTACACCATCAAATGGAAGTAAAGAAAAGGGAAAACTATGAAAATCAAATGTGTCCGTTGTGGTGCTAAATCAAAGATGGCTCTGTGTAATGAGTGTTTGCCGCCAGATCTAACGGTGCAAACCATTACGACACCCTCTGTTAAAGAAAGCCTTCCTACGCGCTCTGACGTTAAAGCTGGCCTGGTCCTTGCAATCGATGAGACCAAGCAATTGAGCACCACAGGTCGCACCTGGTTAAAAGCAAACTTTAAGAGTCTTACCAAATACAAGAATTGGAACATCGCCTTTGATAAGGCTGGATTGCTTACTCTTGCCAAAGACACAGCTTTGGCCGTTCTGCCACTGCTTATCCTTGGATTTATCTCTGCAAAGTTCTTTTTAAGCCAGGTTCCAGAATTAGATAGTTTGCCGACTGGTGGTATTACTCAAGCTGCAGCATTTTGGATCCTCAACTTCGCCTTGGGTATTGGTCTTACGCTTTCCGGAAATGCATCAGTTGGCTTCATTACTGGGTCAGGAACTGGCACTGTTCGGCTGATCGCCTCTGGATTAACAGTGCTGCTGGCATATCTATTGATCCGTAAGTCTCGTGCCCGAGCTGAGCAAGGTACTTTTGCAATGAATCCTCAGAGCGAGATCGTAGGAACCGCAGCACTCTTATCCTTTTTCAGCATCGCTCTCACCTCACTTAAGGCCAATGCATTCTCCGGTAGCGCCGATGTTGGATATGTTTCTGCAGGCGGCTCGATTAGCATCTCAGTAGATTTCTATTCACTACTCCTTGGACCACTGATCGTTTCTGCAATCGTGGTTCTGCTTGGCTCATATGCCATTAAGAATAAGAAGAAAATTTCAGATGTGCTCAACCAATCTATTGCTTTCTTTGTGGGAGCCATCGCACTGTCCACCATAGTCGTTGTGCTGGTGGCTCTCAAAGAGCGCGAGATAAGTATTATCCCAACCTTCTTAGTACTTGCCCCAACCCTTGTATTAGTTGGCCTTTCTGCAATATCTGGAGTCCCGTTAATGAATACCGGCGGGGATGTCGACTCATTCTTAACCTCCAGTAATGGAACTCCGATAGATATTACTCAACCAACTTTTTCACTCGTGCTTTACTTTGGTCTTCTCTTAATCGTGCTTCTCCTCATTGGAACGGTGATGGGATTTAGAATCGACCCCCGCACCTACACAGCTCGAAACTCGACCCGAATTGTTCTGACCATTTCGGGCATTGTTCTCTTCCTTAATTTCTTCTTTATGTTCTACGCCTTCGGCAATGCCTCTGGTGCCTTTGGTGCCGTCAGCAATACCGAGTCAATGGCCATCTTTGCCAACCCTCTTCTATTACTTCCCGTCTCATTACTCTGGGGCACTGTCTATGTCTTTGGAGCACGTTATCTGACTCCCATTGCAGCAGAGATGGCACCCATTCTGGTTTCAAAGGTGCTACCTAAGCTACGCATCTCTATCTCTGACTACTACCTACAAACACCTGAAGCAGGTGTAGAACTAACACCTTTACAAAAGCAAACACAAACCATGAAGACAGCAAAAGCTAAGTCAATTGCCAAGAAGGCTGTGCTTGTAGGAATTGCTTTCTTCATCATCACTGGCCCTGCCAATAACTTTATTTCCAACAAAGTGAGCACGCCAACATCTGCAGTTAGCGGCTTCTTCGACTCTCTCACAGCTAACGATGCAGCTGGCGCT
Source organism: Candidatus Planktophila sp. (assembly GCA_044233285.1). Classification (GTDB taxonomy): domain Bacteria; phylum Actinomycetota; class Actinomycetes; order Nanopelagicales; family Nanopelagicaceae; genus Planktophila. The sequence goes on from JBIIKH010000007.1 coordinate 35,585, forward strand.
CTCGGCCATCTCACCACTTTGGATGATCAGATGAATAAAGAATTTCTCACAGATAAAGTCCTAGACAACTACCTTCACAAGCCACAAGTGACATCTGTAGAAATTCTAGATTCTGGCGAAGAGTGGGCAGAGATAACGGTTGAGTACACCCTCAACAGTAACCCTCACACTGCTCGGATGTCTCTGGTCAGGAACTCTGAAAATAAACTCTTTGGGCTGTTTCCAGTTTGGAAAATCTCACAAGGAGTACTTAGTCGGGTAGAGACCTCTAGTTATGACGGCAATTCTGTCACCTTTGGTGGTGTTGCTGTGCCAACTAAAACCTTCTCCATCCTTTTATTTCCTGGTGTAGTCGAATCTACCTATGAAGATCCCATTTACAGTAAAAAATATGACTACACCTTACTTGTAGACCCCTATGACGAGGTCAGGTATGAACTTAAGGATGCTGCCTTAAAAGCAGATGCCGTAACACTGATTGAGAAGTTAGCGCGCAAAAGTATTACTGAATGCAATCAGATGACAGAAAATCCTCAATACACATGCACCTATTATCAAGAGGTTAAAACCACGACCCTAGATTCTGTCGAGAATTTCACTGTTACAGATATTCAGGAGAGTGACTCGGGGTACTACTTCACCTTAGATTTCGACCTTGAACTTAACTACACAAATCCTTCAACTGGGATTACCCAGACGATTGATTACCATTACAACAGAACGGCATACTTGGATAGGTCCAACTCCTTCACGGCGCTAAGGTGGAGTTAACAGGCCTGTAGGGCAGATGTATGAGGCTTTATTAGAATGTCTTACTTACCCATTCCTTCAGAAAAGCAGGTTAGAAGTAGCTCCTGTTTATAAACCCATCGTTGAGCACAGCACTGCCTTTCCATTGTCGGTACTGCTCATTAAAGGTTCCTTTCTGTGACTTTTGCACTAGCGCGTCACAGCGCAACCAACGCGCTCCCTTTGCCCATTGTGATGGAGAGGGCTGAAAAAATCCCCAATAATTTAAGTCTGCTTTTTCCGTAAAATCCCAAGCCCTTAAACAGATCTTTTTTGCCGCGTCATAAATCAAATCATCGGTATAGCGGGTGGGCGCTAACTTAAGTGGCCACTGTGCAACCCAGTACGTCTCTGCGTTATGTGTTTTAGCGCAAGGTATGGGATTTGTTAAAGGTGAAGCTGCGTCAAGTTCTTTGGCGGTGAAGAGATAGCAGCCACCAATCTTGGGATTGAGCTCCAGTGGTGTGGCTACATATTGTGCATTGACGGGCGCTACCCCTGCCACAACAAATACCAATGATGAAATAACGACCAGAGCTTTGCGCTTCATATTGTGCCTCCTGAACCAATCCTGTCATTTTAGGAGAGGGTTTTCTAGAGTTAAGTGGTCAGAAACGTAAACATCGGCATAGCGGGCGTTAAAGGGCACAGATCGACCAGTTCATCTGCCCGGATGGCACATCCTCAAATCTTCCAATTTGTCACTGAGAGTGGCTATCTTTTGACCATGGCTATTTCAGTCGAGCGAGAAATCTCACGGCGCTTGGATGCTTGGGAAGCGTTGCAGAAGTCGCCTAATTGGCCGTTACTAACTGCGCATGAAGTCCGCGAGCTTGGAATCTACGGTGGAGCATCTGGCGTGTGGGTGGATAAAAACTTGACTTCGAATGTTGCACCTGAAGGAGTAGCGGTTGGACTTCTTCATACAGGCAAGCACTACGACGATGATGTTGATGAAACTGGGATTCTTTATCACTACCCCACAACGGAACGTCCAGCTAGTCGTGATGCTAACGAAATTCAAGCAATAAAGAATGCGAAGCTTTTCGGTATTCCAGTTTTTGTAATCAGAAATCTTGGCGGAGCAAAAAAAGTCGAACTCGCTTGGTTGAATGATTTTGATGATGAGCTAAGAATCTGCGTTCTAACTTTTCATGGTGTGCTTCCCGAGCAAAATCCATTTAGCGTAAACAAAACTTCTGATTCACCACCGGTGCTTTTTGGTGCGCGACGGACAACTAAATCTTCCGTTGAAAGAGCTGAGCGTGATCCTCTTTTCAAGTTCAATATACTGAAGCGCTTTGAAGGAAAATGCCTACTCACGCATATCGACGTGACTGAAATGCTGGATGCTGCACATATCATTCCTGTAGCAAGTGGTGGAACGGAAGATCCGAATAATGGATTGTTACTCTCCGCAAGTGTGCATAGAGCCTTGGATGCAGGCCTCTGGGCGATAAATCCAAGTAGTTTAAGGATTGAAACCAGAAATGGTGGGCCTGACGCAGCACGAATGAAACTCGACCAAGTTGATCTGAGTCCTGCAAGTAAGCTCCTAAACAGAGAAGCTCTCACTTTTCGCTATGAAAAACTATTTCTAGCTGGGAAAAAGTATTGATTCATGAGCGAGCAGATAGACCAGTTCTTCCGACCTGATGGCACCTTAATCAGCATTCCCGTAAAGCTAGCTAAGAAGCTCGCAGTCCTGCGCCATATTGCCGCTGACCTCTCCCCTGACACCAAGTATCCCGAAAAGGAACTCAACGCGATCATCGCCAAGTACCACCAAGACACAGCTGCACTACGCAGGCACATGATCGAGTACGGGATATTGGAGAGGGATGGGGAGAGTGTTTATTCGGTATTAGATTAATTAACCCAATTCATCTAGATTCCAGATATGGGAAACTTCATAGCAATTGATTTTGAGACTGCAAATCGTGACCGGAGAAGTGCCTGTGCCATAGGCGTGGTGCAGGTCATGCGAGACAACATTACGGGAACCTATGAAAGTTTGATTAAGCCCAGCGCGGAATTTGAGAAATTTGACCCTTTTAATGTCATGATTCATGGAATCACAAATAGTCAAATTCAAGATTCGCCCTATTTTCCAACTATTTGGTCCAAGTTGCAAACTATGAATTCAAAGAATGAACTGCCGTATGTTTGCCATAATGCCGGGTTCGACATGAAAGTTCTTCGTGATTTATTCAATTTCTACGAAATTGAAACAAACACAATTTACTTTTATGACACACTGTTGGTATCAAAGCTAATTTGGCCAGACTTGCCTAATTACAAATTAAGTACCCTTTGCAAGTTTTTAGAAATACAACTTAACCATCATGATGCAGTATCCGATGCTCAAGCGTGCGCTTTGATTGCGTTAAAACAAATGGAAAAAACAGGAACAACTTCACTAGAAGCAGTTGCTGATTCTTTTGGATTAACACTTGGGATTCTAACTAAAATAAAAATACCTATAAATAATGTTGACATATTTTATGAGATCAAAAATCAGTTTAAAAGTGAACTATCAATTTCTAACATTACAGATGAAAATTTTTATAACCAAAAAACTTCCACTTCCTACCAAGATCTGGTCGGTAAAAATATCGTCTTCACAGGCGAGCTTTCGTCCATGAGCAGGAAAAATGCAACTTTAATTGCAATCCAGAATGGAGCCAAAGTTACTTCGTCTATCACGACCAAAACTAATATATTAATTGTTGGGATGGTAGATTTTAAAAATTATTTAAATGGGAAAATATCTAGAAAATTAAATGATGCGGAGAAGCTGCGTTCTTTAGGTACGAAAATTGACATAATAGATGAAGAAGATTTCATTAGTCTGCTTTTGGAATAGATGTATTGATAAAAAATGTATCTAATTCTATTTGTTAACCCAAATAGAATTAGATTTATCTTTTAACTCAGAGTCTCTGAAGATCAATAACTCAACTTCATCGGGAAAGCATCCTAAATCAGTCGAATTCGCCTTAACCCAATCCCAATAATGAATGTAACTTTCGACATCCCATTTGTGCGGAGAATTACCTAAGTTGCCAAACTGATTTGAAGCATATGTTTTTAACCACGAAAAAACTTGTGAATCATATATGGGCGCTCCAATCTCCCTTGGGGTAGCAAAACAAATGAATTTCGATGAATAGGAAGGACCAAGAGTATTAATTCGGTACTTATTCAAATAAGCGAATGCTTCTTTTGGTTTACCTAAATTTGCTAGTTGGTAAGCTTCCGCAAGCACCTCACTGAAATTTGGTTGTGATAGCATTTTTCGAACCCTAAATGGTCCGTAACCACGATTGCTGTAGCCCCAGATCATGGTTGTCAAAAATTTATTCAATACAGTTAAATCTGGTGATCCAGATACTTTTCTTAATTCATGCCTGTCTAAAACTAAGGGAAGTGTGCGAAAGAACTCGATGTGCTCCGGGAAGGATACTTCCCAATGCGTCCGAAAGGTGCTCCAGTCAAATCCGTCTTGTTGAGGCGAACCAATACTGCGCCATTCGTCGTGAAGTTGCTTCACACAAGAATTCATGAATACATTTTCTTAGAAATAAAATCAAGGACTTTGAACAAAATCTTCACCTTTTTTTGTTATCTTCCAAATTCCAAATTCAACTCTTTCAACTAGGCCTTTTTCTTTAGCTTTTGTCCTTGCCCAGGATAATCGATATCCGAATTCACTACGACTGCCACTTCTTTTAATTTGTAAAATTTCATTTGAAAGTCCTAAATGAATGGCAACTTCCTCAAAAATGTCGTCAGTGTTCATTCCATCTTCTTCACCCAAGAGGACATCTAGCAACGCAAGTTCTAATTCATTTCCACCTGGCATATCATTGGCATAATTCATTCTCCAATCATTCCATTGACATACAGCCAAGGTCTTCAAGCTCGCCGTTTTCGAGTAGAATAAAAAGTACATTTGGAAGCATGAACTGTCTGCTTAGTGACGCTCAATCATATTTTCTAAGTATTTAATTGCATTTTGCAATATGGGGATGCTATCTTTGAACCGCCCAAGTCCGGTGTTGCAACTGTCACAAATCCACCCGAAAGGTACGCCAGTTTTGTGATCATGATTTAGCACAACTTTGGAAGTTACAGGAGGGATGGTAATTTTCCTGCAGATAGGACATTCAAATTCGATCCATTCTGGCTTTACTTTATTCCATTTTTTTCGATCTAAGGTTGAGATGCTCATTCCATCAATTTCACGCCTGCAGGCTTTACAGGAAGGTCTCCGAACTGGTCTGTCGCCTTTCCCGTTCTGATTTAAGTCAAACTCATCGGTAGAACGAATTTTGTGGCAAACATTGCAAATTTTCTCGTCAAATAAATCTCCGTAATTTCTAACATCTAAAAACTCTATCTGGCTTTGATGCAACTTAATGGATTTATTCAAACCCACAAAGTAAATGACAATCATTTCTCCGTCTTGCTTTTTAATTACACCAACGTCTTCGTTAGCAATCAGCTGCTCAACAAGACTTACTTTAGCGACGACTATTTTCTGAGTATCCACTCATAAATCCTAAATCAAAAATGCTGAAATAAGCTCAATTCTTTAGAACTACCTGTAACTATTTAAGGTCACCTAGTACCCAAAGAATGGCACGCTCCATCACGCTTATATTTTCATCAAGCATGCCTATACTTGAATTACACTGGCGGCAAATCCAGCCTCGGATTTCGCCACTTTGATGTGAGTGATCGAGAACTACATCGTTTTTGAACTGGCGCATTATTGTTTTTTGGCAAATCGGACATGTGAAATTTTTGCCTATAGGGGGCATCGGACTTTGTTTTTCAAATTCATTTCGTGCTTTGCTGGGTATCGGCTTTTTTCCACTACGGCATGGCCTACAGCTTCCTCGTCTAGAAATTTTACCAGCAATGCTCTTTTGATTTTTCTCAAATTCAAAAATACTCAATCTTTTTTGACAATCTCTGCATACTTTCGTCTCTTCTTTGCAACTCTTGCAAAATTCACCGATAGTGGACTTATTTTTATTACATTCAGAACAGTTCATTAAAATTTAATCTTTCTTCTGAAATCTTACAGTAATCAGTGGAGATTTCACTCCCCAAGTATTTTCTACCAGTTCTTTTAGCCATCTTGGCAGTTGTCCCACTGCCTGAAAATGGATCATAAACTAGCTCACCTTCGTTTGTCCACGAAACTATGTGATCATGAGCCAATTTTTCTGGGAAGATCGCAGGATGTTTGTAGGCGTGATTGTCGGTTGCGGAGTGGCCTTTCCCCACCAAATATGCCCAAACGTTAGTGCGGCGGCCAAAGGCTTCATAACCTGCACGCTCTAAATTCAAAAGTGATCCATCTCGGAGGCGCTTAGTTCCACGATCGCCACTTCTGGCTTCCTTATTGGCTCTGTCCTTAATCAAATTAATAGTTTTGGGGATTCCTTTAGAAAAAACAAACATATACTCAAATGTCTGCCAGTATGTTCTATTGTTACCTACGGCTCCCCTTGGGGCCTTTTGGTAGATCATAGTGTCAAAAAGATTAAACCCGCTTTCCTTAAAAAAAAGTGCTTGACGAAACGAAGTTCCAGTTTCGTTGCCTTTGATAGTTTGATCTCCAACTACCCAGACTACGACTCCGCCCTGTTTTGTTATTCTAAACAACTCTGGAACGATTTGCTCAAAGTCATCAAATCCGTGCCCACCATAACTGCGCATGTCATCATACGGTGGTGAAGTCAAAGTTAAATCAACTGAATTTTCAGGTAAATTACCCATAGTTATCAAACAATTTTCATTGTAAATCTGATTTAACTCGATTTTCAATTCAGCCAATTTAATTACCTTTGCAAACGTGACAGAGAACTCCATTTAAGTAGCTCGCAATTGGAAGTATATTTACCAAGGCAAGAGTATCGTACTTTCGATTAATTCCTGGAGATTTCTCTCGGCAAAGGCGTAAAACTTCCGTTCCTCCTGCCATTAATCACTCACAAATGTATATTGATACATAGGTTCATGAATGATCGAGAGTAACAACTCTAAGTAGAGTCCTATTTTGGGGCGTGAACTATTGGGGCTAGTAGATCCTTCTTCAAGTTTATTCGGAGTAAGGGAGCCTATCTGGGTACGCCTAGTGCGTGCGTCTAGAGAAATGTTTTAAAGTAGGTGCATGATTTGAAATCTGTCACTCCCCTCTGTTATGTTTCTACTAGGTTAAGAACTAAGCGATAAGACCTTTAGCTTGCTTAGTGCCCTCCGCGCAATGCACGACCCGCGTCCGGTGGCCCTAAAGGAATACCTGCCGGCGATGAAAGACACCGCCGGAAGTAGCGGGTCTCTTTTCATGTAAAGAGCCCAGTGAGGGCCTGGTTTTGCGATGTCTAATGAGCATTCAAACGCAGTTTTCGATGTTGAAGGTACTGACTTTCAGGCTATGTGTGCCTGCGGGTGCATAGAAATTTTGAAATCTTCTCAATCATCCACCATGTGAAAATCCAACACTCTCTCATCAAGAATCACCTGCGAGGAGTCGATTGGTTGCCTCAAAACCAAGCCATCCAGGGTGGTGCAACGACTCAATGCCACATATAGCTGACCTGCTGCAAATGCCTTTGCAGCTAGATTGATGATTACGTTTTCAAAGGTTTTCCCTTGGCTCTTATGAATGGTTATGGCCCAGGCCAACATGAAGGGAAATTGAGAAAAAGTGCCCATTGAGTCATAGACCAGCACATTGCCCTCAGATCTAGGTCGTTTGATATCCCAGATGTGCTTGCCAACGTCATAGCGCTCTTCTGAGCTGGCAACCTTGATGACGATATGCGCCTCTTTACGTGGATCATCTAAATTGATTTCTTCGATGGTAGCCAGGGTCCCATTAACCCAACGACTTTCTGCATCATTATTGAGCATCATTATTTGAGACCCAACTTTGAAGTTAATCTCTAACTCAGCAGGGTACTCACTCTTGGTAAGCGCACCAGTGATGTGTGCTTGTGACTTATGAACCTTTCCCTTTAGCTTCCCTAGCTCTAGTTGATTAATACTGTTGGCCATGGCATTCGTTGCAACCAAGGTGATGAAGAATGTGTCTTCTGAAGGTTCAAAGTTGGGCAGTACCCGCGTGTTCAGTCGATCCAAGATTTCTGGGGTTGTTTGATTTACTCGGATTCCATTTAAGATTTCTAGAAAATCTATCTCGCTCTGACGATAGACCTTCTTGAGAACAACTTTGTGCATCTGAATGTTTTGATACCCATTGCTAGAAAAGAAAAAAGGTGTCTCGTAATGCGAATAGAGAAACTCTTTTTCGGTCTCTGCCACAATCGGGGAAAGCTGAAATAGGTCACCAACAAAAATGACTTGCACTCCCCCGAAGGGTTTGGTCGGGTTAGGTCCAAATTTTCGTAGCGCCTTTTCAACACAGTCCAATAGATCTGCTCGGACCATAGAGATTTCATCAATGATAAGTGTCTTGAGGTTCTTCATGATCTTTTGGTTTCGAGGGTGGTATTCCGCGCTTTCAATGTGTTGAAAAGTGATATCGGGTAGAAATCCAAAGAACTTATGAATGGTAGATCCGCCAACGTTAATTGCCGCCACTCCCGTGGGAGCCACAACGACATAGTTATCGTGCAGGATTTCCTCCTGCAGGTATGTCAGAAGTGTTGATTTTCCTGTGCCAGCTCGACCTGTTATGAAAATACTCTTTCCATTACTGACTGCCGTAATTGCTGACTGCATCTCTGAGCTGATTTCAAAGTTCTTGGGCAGAACCAATGTCTGGACTTGCCGTGGCTCTGCCTTTGATGGCGTCTTTGCTTTAGTCATTAATTCTGCGCAATCTTAGGCTCGACAATAAGAGCCTGCGTTTCAGCACCTTGTATGACACAGGCGTTGTATTGCTCAGGGTAATCAGCCTCTAGCTTTTGTTTGTCAAAAATATTGACCTCTTTTTCTTCACGCTTCCATGTGCAAATGCCTTCGATGCCTTCAGCATCACCGGTCATGACACGTAACTTCACATTGGCAATATCAATCTTCCACTCTGCGTATTTCTTGATCTCCAAGATACCCAGGTGCTTTTCATGAAGTGCAAAACCTGTATCCATTGAGTGATCTGCATCCACCAATTGATCTGTAAATGCAGCAAGTAGTTCTACTTGTTCTTCATTAATCGCCCTAATCTCTGGGTTCCAATCCTTGGCAGGCTTGACGCGAAAAGCGCCTCTAACCGGAAAAGAGGGTGTTGAATATTTCTTATAAAGATCTGGGTATTTAGATGCAAAGAGAGTCTCACTAAACTTCTTAGCACCTGCTCGTTTCTGAACTTTTGCTCGTCCGGCAACGCTAACGCCGCGCTTGATCGCTTCACGAAGATAGTCATCGTATTCGGCCAAAGCACCATCACATGTCACCAGAATTTCCTTCATGTCCTGAATGGCTCCGTAGAATTCTTCGGCCTCCTCGGTTGCAGGCAAGGTGACTCCATTGCTCTTAGTGACCTTTAGAATTTCAGCAAACTTAAAGTCCTCAATGCTAGATTCCATCTCAGCGGCCAGTTCTTTGGCTTTCTTAATCGCATTCTGGAGTTCGGCCTCAGAAAAATGCATCCACTCCCCCATGACGCGATTGCGCGCGAAGAGATAGTGCAAGTTTGTTTCAACTGCTTCAACTGCTGACATCGATAAAGACTCAACAATGCACAGTTTGCGAGGATTGCCCGTCTGGTGTTCAAGAAGGCGGTTCTTAGAATCGCGACCTGCTGCATCTCGGACAATGCCGATCTTGTAGTAGCTAGAGCGTTCACTGGTCTTTACGTCCTTCTCATTGATGAAGTAGAGCTGTCCTGGGGTTAAAATCATGTATCAATCCTTTCGATTAGGGTCTTTAAAAACAATGCTTTTACTCGAGGTTTATTCACTTGAGCCCCCAATTTCACCTTGACCAGGATTCTTGGGTGATTGCTTGCGAGATAGTCTCCTGTCCAAAGGCATAAGAGTTAATTTGCGAGTTTGCTGTGCGCCTTTAATCGCCGAGCAAATGATGTCCTCCATTGACTCTTCATGAAGTGTGTAAGAGAAAGTACTGAAGCCATCCACATCTTGAGTACTGACGATCTCAACATGAGCACGAATAGTTTCTTTGATTGCTGGCTTGGTGACTTTATCGCCGACCCGAGTTTGGGTAACGCGAACAAAAGTCACGAACTCTTTTTGTCCCCCAGGTCCGATATCAACTGCCCGAATACGCATCAGATGATGTGGCGTCATAGGAATTTCAAACACAATTTCACGCTTCACTCGGCGCTTGGTAAATAGGATGCCAAGTGAGCGAAGTTGCATAGTTATAAAATCTTCTTCCATGTGCGCGGCAACTTCTGGAAGTAGCTCTCGAAGTTGTGCTGCTGAAGGTGTATATTTAAAATACATTGATTGATCCTTTCTTGACATATCGCTTGATGAGGACTCCGTCACGCGCGATCTCTGTGATCGTGGTTTTACGAATCATCTGACCCTGTGGATACTTATATGTACTGCTCACGTTGAACTCCTTGAGAGTCAATTTCCCAAACTTGGCTCCGAGGTTGTTACGCAAGGCCTCTTCGAATATTGAAATCTCAGGCTGCACGTAGCACCGCCAAGGTAGATAGATCCGGTTTTGAACTATGGTGAAAAAAACCACAGGGGCAGAGATAGCTGCGGTACTGCACAAATCGATAGTGGGTGCCGTTTGCTACAGCTTCCCGGCGATTGTTCATGATGAAGTGAAGAACACGATCGGCCTCTTTCTTATCTCGAAATGGTCGCTTCTTAGTGGTGCAGTTCTTCCGGGGCTTTGGTGCTGCCTCCCGACGATCTAATTCATCGATAGATCGCATGTGGGACTTGCGCGTATTAATAGCGCGGTTCACTAGTTCTAGTTCATCTTCAAGTAGTTCTTCCTTTAGATCATGACTGCGAGTAATGCTTTTTGAGTTCACTTCAGTTGCTCCTTTTGTCGTCTGGCCCGAACCTGGTGTTCAAGAGGTAAACAACTTACCATATTTAGCCTCACTAGCCTTGTCAGTTTAAACACACAGTTACGCACAGTTATTCCCTGGTATGTCACTTATCTGTGCTAGCCTTCTACTCACGCTCAATAACCTATAGGAACCCAATGACAATTCGCCTCCCTTTGACCGCCAACCAGCTCGTCGATGCTGCCCTTGCGCAGTTAGAGGATGAGAGCAGCCAGGTCAAAGAAGCGATGGTGGGGGAAATCCTGCCCAAGACCATCCAGATCATCTTTGAATTTAATGAGCAAGCCCATCAAATGGTTAAGGCCTACCCCACCCTCAAGCTTGAGGCAACCATCCAAGAAATCGCACAGACCCTATGGTCCTATCCAGGCTCGTCAGGTGCGGCAAGAGTTAAGAATGCCCTGCTATTCCAAGGGTTAGATGAAAACGCTGCTTCAGAGATTTCTCAAACTATCTTGAATTACACGCGCTACCCGATGTCGATCGTAAATTACATGCGTCACATGCGCTCTTCAATTAATAGCATCAGTAACATTTTTTATGGCCCCAAAGCGCCAGACAACATTTTTCAAGAACTTGGCTACTCAAAGTCTCAGTTAACTCAGTGGGTGGCCTCCAGCAACAATCTCAATACCACGCGGATCACTGATGAAGATAACTTTAAGAAGTGGCTAGTTGAAGTAGAAGCGCACCTGCGCACGTTTCTGCCCATGCAAAGTCGTATTAATCGCGCGATGTCGGGGCGTGGCAACGTAAGAAGCGATGAAAATTCGGGCTTGCTTGATACGTTTTCCGCGCGGGCATACGCACGTCGATTTGGTAACTACGTTGCTGCTCACGCAAAATTTAAGGATGTAGGGCCAAGTGCTCAAGGACGCGGTTCAACTATCTCTGATGAGTTTGCGGAGCTGTTACATCTCTATCGAGGTACCGATAAAGAGATCTATATGAGCTTACTTGAGGACTTTGAAAGACGTGGGAAAAGATTAAGCGCGAGTGCGAGTAAACACACTGAGCGACCTAATCGTAATACCTCAGTGTTTGAGCGCTACGTCGAGCAATCGCTCAACATAAACGGCAAGAAAGTTGAGATTAGAACCAGCTCCTCAAATCTCCCACGCTCATTAGTGGATCAATTTGTAAAATCACTCAATGTTCAATTCGAAATGAACCCTAACCAAAAGCGCCTAAGTACACGCTTAAATACTGGCGCAGACTCCATTGAGGTTGCCATAGATAACCCCATCAAAGCCGACCTAAAGAAAGTTCAGTCATTCATTGAAGCGATGTATTTAGACTAGTTTAGAAAGTTGTGAGTCGTCTCTTCGCTTTGATATCTGTCACTTCCCTCTGCTTTCTCTCTCTGATGTTAAGCACAACGCGATAAGCCGTTTGGCTACCTTAGTGCTCTCCGCACAATGCACGACCTGCATCCAGTGGCCCTAAAGAAATACTTGCCGGAACTAGCTGGTCTCTTTATATGTAAGGTCTGAGTTCTCGCAGCATTCCCATTTTGAAGTTGATGATTGTGAATTTAATTACACCCCCGAGGGTCAAGGTTTCCTATTAATGGGGGTATAGGTTTCTGGACATCAACGAGTAATGGAGAAATCAATGTCGCTAATCAAATGGGCTGGCCAAGACAAAGTCACCTTGGTCTATGCAACTGTAAGTCGCACTTTTTACTCAAGATCTGAGCTTTGCAACATGCTCCGCGTGATCAATTCAGCAGAGGTCACAATTATTGAATACATACGAGGTGTAGATAGCGGCATTGAAGTGGTGATGCGGGTTGGCTTTAGCGCCACCGAAACACATGTTGCTGATATCGAATTAGGACACCCAGGGCTTTCAGATGGATTTTTGTACTTCGCATTTGCGGAGGCCATCATCGATGAGGCTATCTACACGGGCTACCTTGTTGCGCGCGATCTTGACCTTGAATTTGATTATGGCTGGGACATCAAAGGTGCGTAGAAAACACATCACACATTTCGTGGCTCATGTTTCATGGTTCAAGAATGTGCAATCTGCTTGTTTTAATCTGTCACTCCCCTCTGCTATATTTATCTTAGGTTAAGAACTAAGCGATAAGCCCTTTAGCTTGCTTAGTGCCCTCCGCGCAATGCACGACCCGCGTCCGGTGGCCCTAAAGGAAAACCTGCCGGCGATGAAGGACACCGCCGGAAGTAGCGGGTCTCTTTTATTTAAAGAGCCCAGTTAGGGCCTGGTTTTGCGATGTCTTATGAGCATGCAAACGCTGTTTTCGATGTTGAAGGTAATGACTTTCAGGCTATGTGTGCCTGCGGGTGGGTATCAACCGTCTCATTTCTCGAAGAGGTAGATCTTCTTCGAGCACTCCATGCGCACTTTATTGCTGTGTATGGAGAACCTAGAGGAAACACTGGACTGTCAGTGGCCCCCAATACATTAACCGAGCAAGCTCAGGAGGGAAGAGGTGTCTGAAGAAAAAGCCTTAGATGAAGTGAGCAAAGAGTTGTGGCAGCGCGCGGCTAACAACGAAGGAAGTATAAGAGCCGATGCGTATGTTGCCTTAGGTCGAATTGCATTCGACCAAGGCAAGTTCAAGGAATCAGTTGCACTGTGTGAAACAGCAAAGGAAATCTTTGAGCAAGAAAATGAAAGTGAGTATCAAAGAGAGATCTTCGATGTGAACATAGGTTTATCGAGGAATTACGAAAAGCTTGATCGCAGGCAGGATGCAGCGCAAGCTCTGGGCAAAGCGATAGAAGCGGCCAAAGTGATTGAAATAGAAGAACTAGATGATCTACTGCGAGATCAAGGTCGACATTTCTTTGCAGCAGGTCAGTATGAAAACTCCATAGCGTGCCATCAAGAAGCCATTGCGATGACAGAGATGTTCTTGCGAGAAGAATCTTATGGAATTGATTACTTCAACATCGGGATGGGCTTATATGAGCTAGGCCGGTTTGAAGAGTCAAAGGATGCTTATCTAAGATCTAGGTCAGCGTATAAAGCACAGGATGAAATCGAAGAAATTATCGATTGTGATTACCGGCTAACTGAGATTTATGTAGAACTCAAAGATCCGGTCAATATCTTTCACCACGGTCAGAGAGCACTGGATTTCTTTACGGTCTTGGGTGATGACCGCAAGGTCTGGACTCTGAAGTACTTTCTAGGAATCGCACACAGGCTCCTAGGAGATTTAGAAACAGCCAGCCGGCTCTATGACGAAGCTAGAAATCTAGCCGTTGCCAGGGGTTGGAAGGAGTGGGAGTTTCTGATCAAGGTGGACACAGCAATTGCTGATATCTATGAGACTAATGGCCAGCATGAGTACGCAGCAGAAATTCTAAGACGAGTAAAAAGCGTCCAAGAACTCGCAGCAAAGGATGTGTGTGATGAAGCAGCATAAGAATGAAGGATCAACTCCTGCAGGTGTTCCCCACCTGCAGGAGGTTGGTTACACAGTTACATACGAGGATGTGCTTGTCACAGCCGAGTATTTGAAGCAATTAAAGGCTCAAATAAAGGCAGCAGATGTTCGTGCCAAGTACGGGCTCTTTAGATCCAGCTTGTTCTATGGAAACTTACGTCGCTGGCAGAGGCAAGGTTGGCACTGCGCATACGAAAGTGGCCCAGGCACCACCCACTGCACATGTGGGCTGGTCCTTAATGAAAACGGGACTGCAGATCAAGAGATAGCAGTTGTTATCTCAAAGAATGTGCAGCACAAACTAGATGGCATCGAGTTAGAACAGATCCATCTAGTCAGGGGTCATAACTCACTGCCATCACTGAAAGGTGAAACGGTGGCTCTAATTGTTGGCTTCATCTATAAGGAAGAGGTCGCCGAATACTTATGGACAGCTATTTGCCAGCAGTGCGGTGAGTATGAAGTTGAAGTGAAAAACGCAGATGTTAAGTCATTTGTGAAGACCCACAACAGAATCTGTGGTCCAGTGATATTTAACAAGAAAGGAGAGTAAGGAATGGGAAATGCAGCCAATAAGCAGTGCCCAATGTGTCGCAGTACTGACATCGATCAGAAGTATGTGACTACCGAGCCCTTCTACCAATGCAATAAATGTGGAGAAAGGTTTAAGACATGACCAGCGCAAGCCTTGATTTAGATATTCATGCCTTACGTAATATCACTCACTATGCGCACTGGGTTCCAGCATTAAGGGGAATTTCAGAAGATTACATAGCTCATCACTATCCGGGCTGGAAATGGAACGAGATCCTCCCATTCTTGCTGAGAGAGGGGATCCTCTCCAAGCAACTAGACCAATCCCAGGTAATTCAACTGCGTCAGGGTATTTTAATTTCTCGAACGATTGAACGCGTGGTAATTACCCGTACCAAAAAGGGATTAAAAGTGACTATTAAAAAAGTGAATTCAATATCCAGGGTAAGGAGTTAAGGATGGGTGTTTGGGACATGATGTATTTGATGCAACAGCACAAGCAAGCGTTGGCACTTGCTTCCAATCCTAACGTGAGCGCACAACGGCAAACTGAATATGCAGAGAAAGCCGATGTTATTCGCCAGCACATGGTCCGCTATTTGGAGCGGGTGGAAGATATTGAACGGCTTCAAAAAACTGGCGATTAAAGCCTGTGTCCGGATACAAGATTCTGAACTAAATCACTAGTTACGTGCGGTTACCTTGTATTACCATTAGGCATCTTAAGAATACGACAAAGCTTTATTCTATTTTGAGAGGTTTCACATGTTTGATGAGCCGGCGGTAAAGCTTTACGATCTTGTTCTTACCTTAATCGATTCAGGCGAGATTAATACATCCAGAGTGCTAAAGGCTGTCAGCAATATAACTATGGAAGATGACGATGAGTCACAAACAATTCTTGTTGAACTAATTGCAATGCTTAAAAAATCTGAGGAAGATCCAGAAGGAAAAGGCCTAAAGGCAGCACGTGCTGCACTCACTGAGCTATTAGATGACGAAATTCGCTAGTTAGTAATCCCAAGTTAAAGAGACGATCTCCTTACCCAGAGATCGTCTCCTCGATCCCCTTAATCCGCTCTAATCGCTCATTAGCCTCATCTTCGCGGCCCAGTGCAACAAGAGCCTTTGCCAGCTCTTTATTGGCACCAACAATGTCTTCCCAGTCTTTATTATCTTCCAAAGTGAGAATTTCAATTGCTCGAGTTAATTGCTTTTCTGCTTCAACATACTCTTGGCAGATTAGGAAGGCTCCCCCAAGACGATATCTGGCATAGCCTTCCATGCGAAGGTTTTCAGCAACCTTGCTGTAGTTGAAATAATGCTGTGCATGAAACTTTGCTTCTGGACCATTTCCTAATCTGAAATAAGCCTGTGATAAAAAGTCATCACACCAATTGACATGCTCAGGATTCTTTGCTTCTTTAAAGAGTTTGCGAGCGCTTAGGTATGTAAGAACCGCGTCGTCATATCTATCTAGTTTTTCAAGAACCATTCCGATGTTGAGTTGATCCATGCCCATAGAGAATGGAGTTGCATCGATGTCAATTAACTTTGTTGCCGCCTCATGGCCATCTAATGACTTTTGCCATTCATCGACTTCATACCAAGCACGAGCAGCTGCTCTTGTGGCCCAGATTTGTCCTTCAAGATCTTCATCGAGGAAGTAGAGGCCGGCTAAATGCTCAAACGATCCTGCTGCATCTTCAAAGCGATTTAAGTGATCGTAGCAATGAGACATTCCCTTATAGAGGTGAATGAGTTCTTTCAGGTAAACATCAGCTCCACCTAGTTTGTGATAGATATCTATTGAGGTATCAACAAGGTGAAGACACTCTGCGTAGTTGTCTTTGTTATATGCAATGTGGCTGAGTTCATCTAATACTTCAGCTCGTTCTCGACCTTCGGTCGTGCTCATGCGATCCCAGAGTTCTTGCTCTTGGGCTTTATGCTCGTTATTTTCGGCGCTCACCGGATCCTTTCCTATAGACACTGGTGCTTCTGACTGGTGGAGAAGTTACTGACCGTCACTGACAAATCTGCTCTGAGGCCTAGGGGTCAGCATTGGGCAGTTTTAGGGGGAAGCGGAGAGTAACATAACTTTCGAACAGGTGTTCGGATAGGTGGAGATTAAGCCTAGAAAGGGCTCCTGGGTGCTTCTAACCGCCAGTTAACCCAGATCCCAGTTCAATACCTGTGCAGCTGTCACCACGCATGATGAATATGCACTTGGTCCGCCGAGTGCCTGATTATCAAGAGTCCAAAGCTCCGGAATCTCTCCTTCCCAAGGCTGGTCATACCAGCTGTCTGAAAAAACTTGACGTTCAAAAGAGTCTGAAAAAGTAAAGATCCCGCAGTCCTCAGAGTAAATAACCTCCAATGCTCCCCAAGAATCAGCAACTTCCTGACTCTGAATCTCCCAACCATCCTCCCCAGCAGAATTTAGTTGATCAACTAATGAACTGTCGTAAGTATCTTCCGACTGCGTGGTATTCGATTCAGAATTTTGATTGTAATCCCAATCTGAACTTGATCTATCAAAAAAACCTAGACCTATAAAAGCGCTAATTAATACAACGACTATCAGACCATAGACAGTGCCTGCCGCATGTGCCAAGTGGGCAACTCTTCCATTTCCCCGGTAATCGAAATAAATCGAAATTGCTAGATATCCAAGGGCATAGACAACTCCAGGAACGGCTAGCCCTGGTATGAAGAACAACATCACTTCAAGGCTTGGGTCTGAAATTGCCGCACCTGCTACAACCGCCGCGATCGCACCAGAAGCCCCAACAGATGAGTAGCCAGGATTGTGCCTGTGTCGAATCAGATCTGGTAAGTCAGCTACAACTATTGCGCTGATGTAAATCAAGAGAAAAACAAGTGGTGCATTCAAGTAATAAGCATCTATCAGAAAATCCATCAGGGGCGGACCAAAAAAAACAAGGGTGATTGCGTTTAGAATGAAGTGACCGGCATTTATGTGACCAAATCCTGATGAGATAAGTCGGTAATACTCTCTATTGTGAACAACTTGAGAGGGGCTCATCACTATATTTTCAAAAAAGCTACTGCTGAGCAGTGCTATGAAAGAGATCAATAGGGTTATGACAAGGATTGTGAAAGGCAGAAACGAAGCTGTGTTTGTCAGCGGCTCACGAAACAAAATGACGAAGAGAATAAAGGTGGTCAAAAGAAAAAATATGCTGAGGCTAAATGCAAGATTTGTTGATGAGCTGCTTCGCGAAGGAGCACGGCGGGGTGTGGGTTTATAACTCCTACTCTTCCTTTTAGATTGTGCCTCACGTTGTTGGGCTGCCCATAAATCAACCGGAGGCTCTGGGAGAATGTCCTTTCCTACGAGGAACTCGTCTCTGACCTTATAACTCTTGCCACAAATTTTGCACCCTAAGTCATAGGCACCCATCATGGCGCCACAATCACATTTACGTTCGACTGACATCGAGGTGGACTCCC
>JBIIKH010000032.1:0-4906 GCA_044233285.1 Candidatus Planktophila sp.
TTTGGAAAAGATCGACGATTGCCGATGACTTCACGCTGGAATGAGCAGTAACCTGCAAATCATTTGCAACTCGCTTAAATAACTCTATTCGGTAGAATTTGCACATGCTTACAATCATCAACTGGTTATTTACACGAAACCGTGTTGTTGATTTCTGCCTCTCTACATCTTGCAGCTGCTAATTCTTTCGCTTTTTCGCTGCCAGTCAATTTTCATCATTATGCCAAAAATCAAAAACTATTTTTAGGGGAGAACTATGAAGGTGTATAACAGCATCACAGAAATTTTTGGAAACACGCCATTACTGCGCATCAACAAGATTACAGATGGTGCTGCCGGAAATGTTTATGCCAAGCTGGAGTTCTATAACCCAACGTCATCTGTGAAGGATCGTCTTGGCGTTGCGATGATTGATGCAGCAGAGGCAAGTGGTGAGCTAAAGCCTGGTGGAACAATTGTGGAAGCAACATCTGGCAACACAGGTATCGCAGTTGCGATGGTTGCTGCCGCTCGTGGATATAAGGCGATCATGACAATGCCAGAGTCAGTTTCAAAGGAGCGTCGCAAGCTCATTCGTGCATATGGCGCAGAGCTAGTACTCACTCCTGCTGGCGAAGGCATGAAGGGTGCAGTTGCTGCAGCAGAAAAGTTGGCCGAATCTGGCGCTGTTTTAGTTCGTCAGTTTGAGAACGAGGCAGGTCCTTTTATTCACCGCACAACAACAGGTCCAGAAATCTGGCGCGATCTAGATGGCAAGGTTGATGCATTCATTTCAGGTATTGGCACAGGCGGAACAATTACTGGTACTGGGCAATACCTAAAGGAAAAGAATCCTGCAATTAAGGTGTTTGGCGTTGAACCAGCTGCATCTCCAATTTTAAATGGGGGAGAGCCAGGACCTCACCCAATTCAAGGAATTGGACCGAACTTCATACCTAATATTTTAGATCGCACCGTTTATGACGAAATCTTGGATGCCACTGCAGCAGATGCAATTAAGTACGCCCGCCGTGCTGGCGCAGAAGAAGGCTTCCTTGCCGGAATCTCATCTGGTGCAACTTTGTGGGCTGCAACAGAGATTGCAAAGCGTCCAGAGTTTGCTGGCAAGAACATTGTTGTTATCTGTGCTTCAAATGGTGAGCGCTATCTATCAACAGTTCTCTATGAGGATTTGGTTGACTAATTCATGGCATTTCTAAGTCGCATCATTGAAGACCTTGATAACGCAATCAGCCATGATCCGGCTGCGCGTAATCGCTTAGAGGTCGCTTTGGCATACCCAGGTGTGCACGCGGTTTGGGGACATCGAATTTCACATTTCTTGTGGAAACGTAAATTGAAGTTAATTGCGCGCATCCATTCCAACATGGTGCGATCTACTACAGGTATTGAAATTCACCCTGCAGCAAAGATAGGGCGACGCTTTTTTATCGATCACGGAATGGGCGTTGTTATTGGTGCAACATCAATTATTGGTGATGATGTGATGCTCTATCACGATGTAACCCTTGGAGCCCGAGGTATAGAAGAAGGCAAACGCCATCCGACCATTGACAACAATGTGATTATTGGCGCAGGTGCTCGTGTGCTCGGAAATGTCACTATTGGCGAAGGATCGCGGATCAGCGCAAACGCTGTAATCACCAAGGATTTAGCTCCTAAAACAGACCTGGATCACGCTGATTTCTTTGTCATCTAGGGATAGTTAACATAGCCGTAACCTGCATTTGAAAGAATGCCGCTTATGGCTACAGACCTTAACAAGCAGCAAGAGTTCGTACTTCGCACCCTAGAAGAGCGCAATATTCGTTTTGTGCGTTTGTGGTTTACCGATGTATTGG
The DNA here is from genome assembly GCA_044233285.1 of Candidatus Planktophila sp. Taxonomy (GTDB): domain Bacteria; phylum Actinomycetota; class Actinomycetes; order Nanopelagicales; family Nanopelagicaceae; genus Planktophila. Next base: position 1,842 of record JBIIKH010000032.1, read on the forward strand.
GATTTTTAAAGTCTGTTGCAATCGCACCGGCCGAACTTGAAAATGCATTTGCTGAAGGTATTGGCTTTGATGGTTCTGCCATTGAGGGTTTTGCCCGTGTTACAGAATCAGACATGTTGGCAAAACCAGATCCAGCAACTTTTTCTATTTTGCCGTGGCGTACAGAATCTCCAGGTGCTGCACGCATGTTCTGCGACATCACCATGCCAGATGGATCTGCCTCACCATCTGATCCGCGAAATGTTTTGCGTCGCACCCTCGATAAAGCTGCCCAGCTTGGTTACACCTGTTACACACATCCTGAAATTGAATTCTTCTTATTTAAGAACAGTCCTGAAAAAGGTGTTGCACCAGTACCTGTTGATCAAGGTGGATATTTTGATCACACACCAGCTGTTGTCGGACATGACTTCCGACGTCAAGCAATCACATTGTTAGAGGCCATGGGAATTAGCGTCGAGTTCTCTCATCACGAAGGTGCACCTGGTCAGCAAGAGATTGATTTGCGGTATGCAGATGCCTTAACTACTGCAGATAACATCATGACTTTTCGCCATGTCATAAAAGAGGTTGCCATGGATCAAGGTTTCCATGCATCCTTTATGCCAAAACCATTTACCGATCACCCTGGTAGTGGGATGCACACACACGTTTCCTTATTTAAAGGCGAAGACAATGCTTTTTATGATCCAACCGCTGAATTCAATCTGTCTGCCGTTGGTCGTTCATTTATCGCAGGCATCATTAAGCACGCACCAGAAATTACCGCCATTACAAATCAATGGGTGAATTCTTACAAGCGCTTACATGGCGGGGGAGAAGCACCTGCATTTGCTAACTGGGGACAAAGTGATCGTGGAGCTTTAGTGCGAGTGCCTATGTATAAGCCAAAGAAGGAAAACTCAACCCGAGTTGAATTCCGCTCACCAGATACAGCATGTAATCCATATCTTGCCTATGCCGTGATGCTAGCTGCTGGCCTCAAGGGTGTTGAAGAAAAGTATGTTTTAAGTGATTCAAAAGATGCTGTTGCTCTGCCTTCAAATCTCAATGAAGCAATCGCAGCTATGGAAAATAGTGAGTTAGTAAAGGAAACCTTAGGTGCTCATGTATTTGAATATGTGCTTCGCAATAAGCGGGCCGAATGGCTTGAGTACAGCCGCCAAGTCAGCGCATTTGAACTCGATCGCTATTTGCCAGTCCTTTAACTCACGCGTTACCCTTAACTCATGAGCAACCGCAGCCTCCTCCTTAGCTGCCGTGGCGGGGCCAAATAACCGGTCCCCTAGCCGCGGGGTTTGTCGTACCGGTTCACCCATGACAAAACCCGCCAATTAATAAGGAGCATTACATGAACTTCCCGAAGCAAGTGCCTTCAAAGATGCCGGTGCATCGCTATGAACCTTTTCACCCGATAGATCTTCCAGATCGCACATGGCCGAATAAGAAAATTACTCAAGCACCTAAGTGGTGTTCAGTAGATCTTCGAGATGGCAACCAAGCGTTGATTGACCCAATGGATACACCACGCAAGTTAGCGATGTTCAAGCTTCTAGTTGCCATGGGTTACAAAGAAATTGAAGTTGGATTTCCTAGTGCAAGTCAGACTGATTTTGATTTTGTTCGCAAAATTATTGAAGAAAAGTTGATTCCAGATGATGTAGTGATTCAAGTCTTAACTCAAGCGCGAGAGTCCTTAATTATTCGCACCTTTGAAGCTATTAAGGGTTCAAAGCAGGCCATAGTCCACTTGTATAACTCAACCTCGACTTTGCAGCGCCGAGTCGTATTTGGCCTTGATAAAGATGGTATTAAAAAGATTGCAACCGATGCTGCCAAGATTTGCTTAGAATTAGTCGCGACGGTTCCTGAAACTAAGGTTTCCTTTGAGTACTCACCTGAGTCATATACGGGTACTGAACTTGAGTTTGCCGTTGAGGTTTGTAATGCGGTCAATGATGTGTGGAAGCCAACCCCACAGTGGAAGACGATCATGAATCTTCCAGCAACTGTTGAAATGGCAACACCTAATGTTTATGCAGATTCAATTGAGTGGATGTGTCGCAACCTTAACAACCGCGAAAGTGTGATTGTTTCTCTTCACCCACATAATGATCGCGGCACAGGCGTTGCAGCGGCAGAACTTGGTTATCTAGCAGGTGCCGATCGCATTGAAGGCACATTGTTTGGCAATGGTGAACGAACAGGAAATGTTTGTCTTGTAACACTGGGCATCAACTTAGTTACACATGGCATCGATCCACATATTGATTTTTCAAATATCGATGAAGTTCGTCGCACAGTTGAATACGCCAATCAATTACGTGTTCCTGAGCGTCATCCTTATGGCGGCGATCTTGTGTTTACCGCATTTTCTGGTTCACACCAAGATGCCATTAAAAAGGGTTTTGACCACTTAGCCCGTGATGCAAAAGCTGCTGGCAAAGAAGTGCGTGATCACACTTGGGCAATTCCTTATCTGCCTATTGATCCACTAGATATTGGTCGCTCATATGAAGCGGTGATTCGTGTGAATTCACAGTCAGGTAAGGGCGGTGTTGCTTACCTGATGAAGAATGAACATCACCTTGATTTGCCTCGACGTTTGCAAATTGAATTCTCAAAAAATGTTCAAGCCAAAACTGATGCTGAAGGTGGCGAAGTTAGTGCTGAAGATTTATGGAACATTTTTGAAGATGAGTACTTGCCAACAGATGGCGCTCCATGGGGACGTTTCCGCCTGAAAGGCTTGTCACAAAATTCAGTACTTGGCGAAGATGTTTATCTGACCGTTTCGCTGACCGATCGCGGGGAATTGCACGAACTTAAGGGGCAAGGAAATGGTCCAATCGCTGCCTTCTGCAATATTTTGCAGGCATACGGAGTAGATGTCCAAGTTCTGGATTACTTCGAGCACGCACTATCTGCAGGTGGCGATGCCTCTGCTGCTGCATACCTGGAATGTTCAATCGATGGCGATGTCTTCTGGGGCGTCGGAATCGATCCCAACACGACAACTGCTTCACTAAAAGCGGTCGTGTCTGCGATAAATCGCGCAATTCGCT